>JAZLJO010000014.1:0-156405 GCA_045617905.1 Candidatus Enterousia sp. | reverse complement strand
ATAAATGCCTGTGCGGCAACCGTAACGATTTTGGTGCGTTTGCACTGCCAAAATCTACTTGTTGTCGAACCGTGCGACAATGCTTGTCGCAGATTACGAACCTTGGCCCGTAACGCAAAAATTAAACCGCCATACAGGCGGCCAAATTTTTGGTTGGGGCGCACGGATTCGAACCATGATAAAGAGAACCAAAATCTCTTGTCCTACCATTAGACGACACCCCAATAACAGGTCAATTATATATGTTCGATATTTATTTTGCAATAATAAAAAAAATTAAACTTGAAAATTAAATATTAAAACATATAATCATTAAAAAAATTAATAAATAATTTAATGGTATAATACTATGTCACGGAAAGAATTGGTTCAATTAATGGAATCGAATATAATGATATTGGAACGTTTGGCGTGTCGTTTGCAGCGTTCGCCACGGCGTAATACTGGGATGCCACGTCAACAAATGAGTGTTTTAATGCGTTTGCATATAAACGGACGGGCCAAACTAAAAGATATTGCATTGCGTGAAGGGGTTCCAACACCGAATTTGTGTGCGACATTTCGTAAATTGGAACATGGTGGATTGATTTTGCGTGCGGTTGATGAAACAGATCGACGTAATACGTGGTATCAGGTGACCGAACGTGGGGCAGAATTGGCACGTCAGGCGATGGAATATTTTATGGATGAAATTGGTAATATGTTCAAAGATTTGTCCGCAGATGACGAATGTAAAATGGTTGAATCTTTGAAAACAATAAATCAGATTTTAACAAAAATGGAGTAAGTGATGTATATGTCGAAAATCGGCACAGCGGCGTGTGCGCTGGGGGTGGTGTTGTGTGTAAATGCAAATGCCTTTGCAGTGGATTTGTCCTTGGATGATGTGGTTGATAAAATTATGGATCAATCCCAAGATTTAAAAAAGGCGGATGCAAATGTAAAAAAAGCCCAAGCACAATTGGATGCGGTTAATGCCAACCGTTGGATAAATATAAATGCAACAGCAACATACATGAATATGATTAATGTTGAGAATCCAACGAAATCAACGGAATTACCACCAGAATTTGGGGGAATTATTCAGACCGTCTTAAAAGATGATACTGCAACAATATCAATCCCAGATAATATTTTTATGGCTGGCTTATCTGCGACACAACCAATTTACACATTTGGAAAAATTGGACATGCGGTTGACAGTGTGCGCAGTGCCGTTAAAATTTCAAAATCCAGTCGTGATTTAACCCAACGAGAGGTTCGTTATAGCGCGATAAATATGTATTGGACGGCCAAAATGACGGATCAAATTGTTGTGTTGGCAAAATCTGATTTGGATGCTGCACGTAATGCACGACGTAAATTGGGGGCCGCTGGGCGTGCCAGTCGCAGTAATTTGGTTAAAATCGAATCAGATATTGCGGCAAAAGAAATAAATTTGTCTGATGCTGAATTTAATCGTGATACTGCATACAGAATGTTAAAGATTTTGGCGGGGATTGATGTTGATGAAAAGATTACATTAACCGATGATTTCCCGACGAAGTTTAAAAAAATTGATATAACGACATTAAAGTCTAATCCAGAATGGGATATATTGGGACAACAGGTTCACATGTATGAATCAAAATCTAAATCAGCACGTGCCGAATATTTGCCAACATTGGCGGCAACCGGATCGTATAATTATATCGCAATGGGGACAGAGTATGACAATATGTTTGAAAAAAAGGGTGGTCAATCTGCATCCGTTGGTTTGGCATTACAAATGCCAATATTTACAGGGGGGCTGCATCGGGCAAATGCGACTGTTGCCGCGATGGAGGCCGAGTCTGCACGTCAAGATTTGGATAAATCAAAAAAGTTAAAAACCGAAGAATATGATAATGCGATAAAAAAATATAATCATTTACGGGATAATTTATCAAATTTGCAAAATGCACGTGATTTGGCCGATAAAGCATATAAATTCAGTGTTCAAAGATTCGAAGCAGGTCAAACATCTGCAGTTGAATTGGCCGAGGTATCTGCCGGTCTTTATCAATTAGATATAGCATTATTAAATGCGAAATATAACATTTTGATGTCTGAACAAACGGTAAAAAAATTAGGTGAATAATATGGAAAATAATTTACGTACGTGGATGCAACGGCCACGTAATAAAAAAAGATTATATGTAATAATTGTATTATTAATTGGGGTGTGGATCGCATATCGGTTTGTGGAAATAGGTAATGAACGTCGTTTACAGGTTTTTAATCCTGCACGTTTTTCTGCAGATGCAGGTATACCGGTTGATGTTATGAATATAAAAAAGACAACAGATGTATTGCGGATTCCATTAACGGTAAAACATAATCGTGCGATTGCATCAAATGGTTTGATAACAATGTTAAAATCGGGACAACGTGTAGGTACTGGTAAAATTGAATATGTATCAAACAAATTGAATTTGGAAACCGGTATGTATGATGTTCGTACGCGCGGTGTATCAGATGGATTGAATTACGTTGAATATAAAACGACTGGATATTTTGTTCCGTCATATATAATCAATGCAAATTCGGTATATGTTTTTGATAATGGTATTGCCCGTACCCGTGATGTTGTTGTTGCGTATTCCGATGCGGATACATCTGTAATAACACGTGGTTTGCATGATGGGGATATGTTGATTTTGTCACGTGTTTTGGATGGACAAAAAATTCAAATAAAAAAATAATTGCAGGAGAATAGTATCATGTTAAAATTTTTCGTAACACGCCCGATTACTACATTGATGTTTGTTATGTTTTGGGTTGTTTTGGGGCTGGTTTCATTTCCGAAAATGAATATTGAACGCACACCATCGGTTGATTTTCCAATGGTTACGGCGACGTTTGTATATCCTGGGGCGGAACCGGCTGAAATAGAATCCCAGGTTATTAAAAAGGCCGAAGATGCCGTTTCGCAGGTGGCGTCTGTTAAAAAAATTACATCCCAGGCATATGAAAACGGCGGATATGTAATGGTAGAATTTAATTTGGGGGTAAATGTTAATGACAAAGCGTCAGAGGTTAAAACAAAAATTGACGCATTGGCCGAAGAATTCCCATCAGCATTAAAAAAACCTGTTGTTGAAAAATTAAATCCGTTACAGGAATCGGTTGCGGATATTGTTTTGCGTGGTGGTGATGCGCGTGATTTGGAAAAATATGTTGATGATATATTATCAAATAAAATTACCGCGATTAACGGTGTTGCCAGTGTTTCTGTGTTCGGTGGACGTGAACGGGCCGTTCGTATTCAAATGGATCCTGATCAAATGGCATCACGTGGTGTTACCATTGTTGATATTGTATCTGCATTGGGAAATAAAAATTTGAATGTGCCTGGTGGAAAAATTGAATCAGGTAATCAATCATCAAATGTTCGGTTTATCGGTGAATTTCGTAATGTTGCAGAAATTGAAAATTTGCAAATAACCACGATGGAGGGACAAAAATTCCGTGTATCAGATGTTGCAACGGTTGTTGATTCTGCACGTGATATTTCAACCGGTGCACGTTATAATGGTGATGATGTTGTTATTGTGTCCGTTGTAAAATCATCGGATGGAAATTCAATCAAGATTTCCAAAGAATTGCAAAAACGGCTGCCTCAATTACAGGCCGATATGCAAACACGTTTTCAAAATGGGCAAATGCAAATTGTATCTGATTCATCAATATCTGTATTAGATGATACCTATGGGACAATTTGGGGAATCGTTTTGGGAATTATATTTACGATTATCGTTTTATTGGTCTTTACACGTAACTGGCGGTCAACGATTATTGCGGGTGCGGTTATTCCGGCATCATTGTTGGCGGGATTTTTCTTTATGAGCAATGCAGGTTTTACAATTAATTCTATGACACTGTTGGCATATTCATCAGCGTTGGGGACATTGGTATCAAATGCGATTATTTTGATTGAATCAGCATTACAGGAAATGCAACATGGTAACAATCCGCAAATTTCCGCGATTGAAGGAACAAAAAAAGTTGCTGTCCCAATTTTGGCGGGTGTTGGAACAAATATCGTTGTGTTTTTACCATTGGCATTTATGGGCGGAATTGCTGGTCAATTTATGATTCAATTTGGTATGACGGTTGTGTATTTAACAATTTTATCACTGATGTTTTCGTTCACATTGGCACCAATGATGATTGCAAAGTTTTTACGTTTAACCGCACCGGCTGTTGTGCGTTCGCCTGTTGCCGATGATGCAGATGTTCCAACACAAAAAACACCGTTGCGCAGATGGTTTGATTATCAATATCGTCATCCGGGACGTGTTGTATTGGGGGCATTTGTTATATTGGTTGTATCGGCCCAATTGATGGGATTTGTTGGAAATGAATTTTCACCGGCAACGGATACAAATGAAATAACAATTACTGCCCGTGCACCAATGGGGGCAACGTATGAAAAATCAGAACAAATTGCAATGCAAATTGAAAATGCAATGGCAGAATTTCCAGATGTTGTTGCAACAACAATTAAAATTGGTGAACGTGGTTTGCATAATATTAAGGTTAAATTGCAATTGGCCCAGCTAGGTAATCCACGCAGTATATCCGATAAAGAATTGGCACGGCAACTTTTGCCACGGTTGGCACAGATTCCAGATTTGGATGTACAAATAAAAACTGGGGCTGGTATGTCATCATCTGTTTCATCTGATATGGTGTTAAATGTTTATGGCGAAGATGATGCAAAACGTGAAGCGTATGCGTATCAAGTAATGGATATGATAAATTCCATTCCAGAGGTTCAAACCGCTGTATTTGCATTGCCAGATCCAAATAATGAAATTCAATTTATCCCAGATCAGGATAAAATGAGTGCGTGGGGTGTATCAAATGCATATGCGGGTACAACATTACGTGCGGCATTGTATGGAAATGATAACTACAAATACAAAGAAAACGGTGATGAATATCCGATTGTTTTGGAATTTGCAAAACCATTTAAAACAGCAGAAATGTTTGATAATGTGTATGTAAATTCACAACGTGGAATGGTGGCTTTGTCACAATTGGGACAAATTGTTAATACACCTGCAACACGTAATATCAGCCGTTTGGACAAAGGGCGGGTTACAGAAATTGATATTAATATCGGTAAATCAACTATGGGACCGGTACAACAGAAGATTCAAGCGGGTCTTGATGCAATCGATTGGGAATCCGGATATACTGCTACATTTGCAGGTATGTCTGAAACACAATCTGAAACAACCGGTGAAATAGGACGTGCGTTTTTATTGGCAACAATATTAACAATTATGTTGTTGGCGGCGATATTGAATTCTGGTATTCATCCAATCACAATTGCAACATCTATTTTGACCAGTTTTGCTGGTGTATTTATCATGTTGTTTTTATCCGGTGCATCAATGAATGTTGGTGGTATGTTGGCGTTTGTTATGTTGGTTGGTTTGGTTGTTAATAACAATATTTTGGTTTTGGAACCAACGGTCAAACGTATTTCCAATGGTGCGGGGGCACGTATTGCATTGTGGGCAGAATTGACCGATAAAAAGAATATGGTGTTAATGACATCGATTGCAATTATTACGGGTATGTTGCCACAGTTATGGAGTACCGATGGTATGAAAACTGCAATGGCTGCGGTTATGATTGGTGGTATGGCGGCATCCTTGATATGGACATTTGCATTAACACCGGCATTGTTCTTTATGATGGATGGTTTGCAGATGCGATTGAAAAAATTGTTTAACCGTAAACATCAAAAGTAAAAAACGGGGGTAACCCCGTTTTTTTATGTGCTGAATATATTCAAATATAAAAATTGCAGATAATAAAATATTTGTTATAATCGCCACGTATTTATTAACAAAAGGGTATTTGATGTTACAGAAACGTGATGTTGTGGTATTTGATTTTGATGGAACGTTGTCGGCATTTGATTCGAATATTGAATTTGCAAAATATTGTTTTCGCAGATCTGTTCGTCCATGGATTTTTTTACCGATGATTGGCGTCGCCGCCATTGCACGCAGGTTAAATCGTGGTGGAATGTGGTGGCGTGAAAATATGCGTCGTTTTATGACGCCAAATATGGTAAAAAAATACGCCCCAGGTTTTATTAAACAACATAAAATGGATCGTTTTGGTTGGGCCAAAGAACAGGTTGCAGCAGAACGTGCCGCAGGTCGTATGGTTGTTTTGATATCAGCCAGTCCTGATTATTTAATACCTGGTCTGGTTCGTGATATGAAATTTGATGCGGTTATGTGTTCACAAATGGATGCCAGACGCCCGTGGAAATATAAATTTTTATGCTGGGGTGTCAATAAGGTTATTGCGATGGATGAATGGGCCAAAGAAAATAAAATTGTTCCACGTGTTGTTCGTTCGTATTCAGACAGTAAAACCGATATGCCAATGATGGAAATTGCGATGGAACAGGTTTGGATTGATGCAAAAACCGGCCTGCGAACCCAGAAATAAAAATATCGGCACATTGCCGATATTTTTTTGATTAATGAAATTTTATTTGTTAAAATAGTAAATGAATCCAATGGGAATTGGGTTCGGGACTGTGGTAAGTCCTCTATATCCGGTGCGAAAGCATCGTAATCCGATGTTTCGGTGTTTTTTGCACCGTTATAAACCTGATTATTATGGTCGGGTGTGCTGTTGACGTATGTTCAGGGGTTACCCAAAGGTCAACGGAATCAACGATATAGTGATTTACCAACACCCCGACCGCCATTTCCGTTGGCGGTTTATTTTTATAAAAATCGGGGCGAAAATGGCGAATACAACGGGGGCGTTAACGAATGCACGCAAAGGGAAAAACGATGAATTTTATACCCAACGCAGTGATATTGAAAAAGAGTTAAACAATTATAATCATTTATCAAAACATAATCACTTCAAAGATATGGTCGTGTTTTGTAATTGTGATGACCCGACAGAAAGTAATTTTTTCAAATATTTTGCCGATAATTTTTCGGTGTTGGGGTTGAAAAAACTGATATGTACACACTATGAAGCAGATGAAAATAAAAAGTCATATGTTTTAACAATAACACGTGGTCGTGATGTAAATGGTGACGGCAAAATAAACCGCCAAGATGTTGAAACAAAAGAAATGTTATTTTCCAATGGTGATTTTCGTAATCCTGAATGTATTGAATTATTAAAACAATCGGATATTGTCGTCACCAATCCGCCGTTTTCGTTGTTTCGTGAATATGTTGCACAGTTAATGGAATACAATAAAAAATTTTTAATTATTGGAAACATAAACGCAGTTACATATAAAGAAATTTTCCCACTGATAAAAGAAAATAAAATGTGGTTGGGCGAAAGCATTCATAGTGGCGATAGAGAATTTGGTGTGCCAGATTCATACCCAATAAATGCTGTTGGTTACAGAATAGACGAAAACGGTAAAAAATATATTCGTGTAAAGGGTGTTCGGTGGTACACAAATCTTGATTATTCAAAACGTCATGACGAATTCATTCCCAAAAATTATAAAAACTATTATGGCAATGAAAATGATTTTCCAAAATACGATAATTATGATGCAATAAATATAAATAATACCGCTGATATACCCGTTGATTATTATGAAATCATGGGTGTTCCAATTACTTTCTTGGATAAATACAATCCAGAGCAATTTGAGATTATACAGTTGGATCATTGGGGTGTTTTAGGAAATTTAGACAATGTTGTAAATGGAAAAACATTATATAGAAGAATTTATATTCGCAGAAAAAAAGGATACAAAAAATGAAGATTGAATTAAAACCGATTACTGTTCGTGAATTGGCCAACGGCTATGTTGATAATTTGGAAGATGGCGTTGTCGCATACGGTGGGAAACTGGATGTGCGGCCGGCATATCAACGTGAATTTGTATATCATGACAAACAACGTGATTCTGTTATTGATTCTGTGCGAAAGGGTTTCCCATTAAATGTTATGTATTGGGTTGATAATGGTGATAATCAATTTGAAATACTGGACGGACAACAAAGAACTATATCAATATGCCAATATGTAAATGGATACTTTTCAATAAATGACCGACAATTTGATTCGCTGGAAACAGACGAACAGGAACAAATATTAAACTATCAATTACAGGTCTATGTTTGCAGTGACGGAACAGATTCTGAAAAACTGGAATGGTTCCGAACAATAAATATCGCCGGCGAAAAATTATCCGACCAAGAATTACGCAATGCCACATATCGGGGACCATGGTTGATGGCGGCTAAAAAGCACTTTTCTAAAAATAATAACCCGGCACAATCCATTGGCGATAAATACATAAATGCAAAATGGAACCGACAGGAAGGCTTGGAAACTGTTTTATCGTGGATATCAGATGGAAAAATAGAATCTTATATGAACGCACATCAACTTGATTCAAATGATAACGAGTTGTGGATGTATTTTACCGCTGTTATAAATTGGATAAAGTTGCTGTTTCCGAAATATCGCAAAGAAATGAAATCTGTTGATTGGGGAAAACTTTATAACACATATCATGCAAATCAATATGATGCCGATGAATTGGAAAAAACAGTCTTTAAATTGATGAGTGATAGCGAGGTTGAAAATAAACGTGGTATATACGAATATGTTTTTGATAATGATTCAAAGCATTTAAATCTGCGCCAATTTGATGACAATATAAAACGCACTGTATATGAACGCCAAAACGGTATTTGCCCGATGTGTCGTGGCACGCAAAATGAAAATAAATGTTGGGCATTTGAAGAAATGGAGGGTGATCACGATATCCCATGGTCCCGTGGTGGGCAAACCACCGAAGATAATTGCGTTATGCTGTGTCGCAAACATAACCGTGAAAAATCGGATAAATAATCTGCCGTTTTGGCAGATTATTTTTTGGCATGCTTGATATCTGTTTTTTTTATTTTATAATCTGGTCTAAGGGGTTTTTTATGGATTTACAGTCATTGTTAATTGGTTTTGCTTTTGGTTTGGTATTTGGTGGTGTAATTGCGCGATTAATGAATACTAAGGTGTCTGTTGATGCGGGGGCAATTAAATTGTTAAAGGAACAAATTGCCCATATTCAACAAGAAAATCGGCAATTAATCGCACGGGCTGGTGCTGCTGATGAACGGGTGAAAAATTTAGAAGATATGCGCGGTAAAATGATGGCGGAATTTAAAAATATATCAATTGCTGTTTTGGAACAAACCCGTAAAAATGCAAATGCTGAACAAACGCAAAATTTAAATACGACAATTACACCATTTCGTGTGCAAATTGAAAAATTAACGGAAGAATTTAATAAACAAATCAAAGATGTGTTAAAAAATTCAACTGAAAATCGGGCTACATTAGAAAGTCAGATAAAAAATATGTTGGAATCAAGCATGGCTTTGAAGAAAGAGGCATCAGATTTAACAGATGCTTTGCGTGGTAAGAAAAAATTACAGGGTAATTGGGGTGAAATACAGGTTGAACGTTTATTTGAAATATTAGGATGGACCCCTGGTGTTCAGTATGATGCCCAGAAACATTTATCCGGTGGACATGATATCCCAGATTATATTGTTCATATGCCGGGGGATAAACATTTTGTGGTTGATGCTAAAATGTCTTTGAACAGTTACATGGATTATTTGTCGTCCGAAGATCCTGGAGAAAAACATCGATTGTGGCGTGCATTCGTTGATGCAACGAAAAAGCATATTGTGGAATTGGGTGATAAAAATTATAATCAGGTGGTAGACAGAAAGTTTGATTATGTTTGTATGTTTATGCCGTTGGAACATGCGTATATTGAATTGATGAATCGTGATCAGGATGATATTTATAAGTTTGCATTTGATCGTGGTGTTACAATAGCGACCCCATCGTTATTGTTGCCAATGTTACGAACAATTGATACATTGATGAAAATTGAAAAACAAAATCAAAATGTCAGTAAGATTGTTGAATATGCAGAAAAATTGTATGATAAGTATGCGGGTTTTACCGAAGATTATAAAAAAATTGGGGATGAATTAAATCGTGCCAAGGCTGCATATGATGGTGGTTTAAATAAGTTAACAGATGGCCGTGGCAGTATATCTGGTTGGTTCGAAAAAATAAAGAAACAGGGTGGATTAACGGTTTCGAAAAATTTGGCGATTGCTGGTGGAAAAATGGATGATGAAGATGATGAATGATTTACAGATGCGTTTGTGCGGTGATTTGGTGTTACGTCAAAAATGTACACCGGTTGATGTAATTACAGACGATTTATTAAATGTCTTAGACAAAATGGTTGAAATGATGCGTGAACAAAGTGGGGTTGGTTTGGCGGCCCCCCAGGTTGGTATTACGTCGCGTTTTTTGGTTATGACGGATCCCGATACTAATCAGGTGTTTAAAATGATTAACCCTGAAATAGTATCACGCAGTACCAAAACATGCAAAATGGAAGAGGGCTGTTTATCTGTTTTAGGACCTGATAACTTGCCGGTATTTTCGCATGTTGTACGCCCTGATGCGGTTGTTGTTGCCTGGACAAACGAGTCCGGTGATCGTATGCAGGCTGAAATGTCCGGATTGCCCGCCCGTATTGTTCAACATGAAACAGATCATTTGGATGGAAAATTATTTATAGATTATTTGTCACCCGTTCATCGGGAAATGGTTATGCGCAAGGTTCGGAGACATAAAAAATGAAATTAGTATTGATGGGAACAAATGATTTTGTTGTTCCTATGTTTGAGGCGTTGCGTGCCGCAGGACATGAAATAATGGCGGTTTTTACACGCATGCCAAAGCCCCAGGGACGAAAGCAAATTTTAACCAAATCGCCTGTTCATGTTTGGGCGGATAAACATGGCTTGCCCGTTTTTCATAAAACATCGGAATATAATTTTTTACCGGATATGGTTGTTGTTGTTTCGTATGGTGCAATATTGCGTGATAATGTATTGGACAGTGCGCCGTGTATAAATATTCACCCCAGTGACCTGCCTAAATATCGTGGTCCATCACCAATCAAGACGGCTATTTATAATGGTGATAAAAAATCCAGCGTATGTTTAATGCAAATAACCCCTGATTTAGATGCAGGCGACGTTTATATGCGATGTGAATTTGAAATTGATGAAAATGATACAAATGAAATTGTTGAAAAACGTGTGTCTGAAATTGGCGCACAAATGTTGATAAAATATTTGGAAAATCCAACCGCGTATGGTGCGGCAAAACAAAATGGACAGCCGACATTTACACGTAAATTTACAGGTGCAGATGAAATTATTGATTGGTCAAAATCGGTGCGTGATATCCATAATCAAATACGGGCGTTGGGGGCTGGACGAACAAAAATAAACGGTATGGATGTAAAAATTTTGCAAACGCGCGTTAATGGTGATAAATTGGATATTATTCAATTACAGCCGGCTGGGAAAAAGCCTATGAATTGGAAAAGTTTTGTAAACGGTCTGCATGGTGCAGATATAAAGTTAGGGGAATAGTAATGTCAAAAACGAATTTGTGTGGTAAATTTGAAACACGTGTTGAATTATCTAAATTTAATAATAATGGATTGTGTGAATGTATGGGGTGTGTTGACCATAATAATTGTAATAATTGTGAAAAAATGTTAACATCATCACACAAATGCGATGGGTGTAAATCAGTGTGCACAGTTGATGTTCCAAAAATTTGTTTGTATTGTGAAAATTCAGGTCCGTATAATCATTCAAATGAACGGATATGTTTTGATGTGACTTCACTTCGTGTTGAAGTATTTGGTCCACGTTGCGTAGAATGGAATGAAACGTGTTCAAATTTTGTTTTGTCTGGAAATTATCGTAATCGTCAAAGATAATAATTATGCGGTATAGGGTAAATATTGAATATGATGGAACCGATTTAATCGGTTGGCAGGAAAACCGTCAGGGACCGTCTGTTCAATCTTTGTTAAAAGATGCAATTGAAAAATTTTGCGGTATGCGCCCTGATGTTGTTGGGGCAGGGCGAACTGATGCCGGGGTGCATGCGGTGTCAATGGTTGCACATTTTGATTTAGATGGTGATTTTGACGCAAATACCGTAATGCGTGCGATTAATTTTTATTTAAACGACAAACCTGTAACAATATTATCATGTGATAATGTCGCAGTTGATTTTCATGCCCGTTTTGATTGCATTGCCCGTCATTACAAATATGTTGTATTAAATCGTGGTGGAAAACCAGTGTTAAACAAAAATCGTGTTTGGTGGGTGCCGCGTAAATTAGATGTTGATGCAATGCGTGGGGCGGCAATGCAATTGATTGGAAAACATGATTTTACCAGTTTTCGCAGCAGTGAATGTCAGGCACGCAGTCCAATAAAAACGATGGATAAATGTGAAATAACTATAGACGGGGATGAAATTATTTTTGAATTTTCTGCACGTTCTTTTTTGCATCATCAGGTACGAAATATGGTTGGAACGTTGATAGAAATTGGGTTGGGGAAACCATATAATATAAATGAAATATTTGCCGCAAAAAATCGGTCGGCCGCTGGGCCAACTGCACCTGCAGCAGGGTTGTATTTTATTTCGGCTGATTATGCCAGCGCCGATGACTAATGATATATTTTATTGTGCCGTTTGGTGCAATTGTGAAACCGTCATGTAAAATTTTTGCATGACATTGTGGTGCGTAAATGTCGAAATATGAAACAATATATTGCAATGTTTTGTCATTGCATAATGATTCAATGTTTTTCAACAATGGAATAAATTTTTGTATATATACTAATTTGAAATTATCGTTGCTGTATGTATGAATACCGTTTTGGACGGTGTGCCGTTTGTTTTTACCGCCACTTATTTCTCCATTTATTTGTCGCCATGTATCAAATGCAGATTTATGATGACTGTTGCGGGCATGATTAAAACTGATTTTACCATTTTCAACGAATCCAACTAATTCGTGATCGGTTGTTATAAAAAATACAGGGCGGGGTGATGTTATGGTTATTATTATACCAATTATTATAGATATGGCTGCAATCATATATCGATTAATTTGTCGTTTGGTTTGTAATAACATTATGCATATAAAACCCGTTATAATAAAAAACATAGCAATGTTTGGTATATCGGGGACGATTAAATTTGATGCTGGAAAATTGCCAATATGTTGTGCCAAAAGAAGTGTGTGTTGGTAAATATTGTGGGCAATGTTTAATGGGGCCATCCATCCAAAAATAGCTGCAATTGTTCCAAACGTAACCAATGGCATAATTGCCACAGAAAATATTGGTAACAGTATTAAATTACCCAATATTCCATATGTCGGGAATGTATGAAAATGCGAAATAACAAATGGTGCGGTAAATATTGTTGCAACGGTTGCAGTTAATAATGCAGCGTAAATGATTTTTAAAATTTTATTTTCTGGCATTTTGGGATTTACATCTGTCCATAACCACGTCAGACCAAATATTGCAGAAAATGATAACTGAAACCCAACCTGCATAACATTATATGGGTTTATTAAAAATAATATGCAAAATGCGATACATATATTGCGAATGGAAATTGCATGTCGGCCGAATATAACAGCAGAAAATATCAGTATTGTCATCAAAAAAGCCCGAATTGTTGCAACCGCTGATCCGGATAATATCAGATAAAATATCAAACCGATTCCTGTGCATAATGTTGCGGGTATTTTTGCAGGAATGCGACGTGTGATTTGCGGAAATATACGAAAAATTGTATAAAATATTACATACAGCCAGCCTGATATTAATGTGATATGAAATCCGCTGATTGACCATACGTGTCCGATTCCAGCGGTCGTCCAAATAGATTTGTCATTTTTATCAATTGCGTTTTTATATCCTAAAATTAATCCGTCCGTTAAAAAAGAATTTGCACGATTGTGAATATATGCCCGTAATATTTTTATATTATGTGTATTCGATTTTTTTATTGTTTCATATGATTTTATATAACCAGTTGCGGTTAAATTGTTGAAGTATGCCCAACGGGCAAAATCGAAGCCGTTTGGAATATCGGGGATGCCTGGACGAAATAGCGCAACGTTTGTGTTAATAATATCGCCAATGTTGGGAATGGTTTGATCATTACTGATTGATATACGGACAGATGCTGTTTTATCATTTGTGAAAATATTATTGGTCGGTATGGTTAAATATAGTTTTGGTGTTGTGTTTGTATAATCAATATCTGTAATAATCCCTGTTATATTTATATCGCGTATGTCACGTGATAATTTTGGCGTGTTAATTAAATTTGTGAATGTGGCGGCATAACAAAAACCAAATATCACGGTAAAAATTGCCTGCAGCCAAATATGTTTATGGATAAATATTGAAATTATGCAGATTATTAATCCCGTATAACACGCCAGGGCATTTGGTTCGGTTGAAATCATAAAATATGCTGTTGCCCCAGCGGCCATAAAAAATGGCAACCATAAAAATTTATTTTCAAATTGGCGACGAAAAAAATCCTGCATATTGGCAGGGTATAAATTTTTATGTTGATTGCAAGTGTAAATGATTATTTTTGTTTATACAAACCGTTTCTAATTGCATTTAAACGTTGGAATTCTGCAAAATCCGCATCAGATAAGTTGCCTTGGTCTGTTCCCGTTTTACCGCCCCTGATTTTATTTAATTGTTTCCATTGTGTGTATTCGGTTTCGGTTAATGCGCTTTTTTCGTTATTACATTGTTTGCAGGCTAATATAACTTTGCTTTCGCCGCATTCGTTTTGACGGGATTGTGGGGGTTCGTGTTCTATGGATGATTGGGATAATGGTAAACGGCTTAGACAATACGGACAACAAAAGATTAAATTTGGGTTTCTGAATGATTTTTGATTCTGTGGTTTGGATTTGGGTTCGCGGTTACGTGTATTCATTTTATATTATTCCCTTAGTATCAAATAATGCATTTATTGTTGAAAACAAAACAGGGCAATGATTGGTTTTCCATTGCCCTGAATTCACATGCCACATTGTGGTTGTTGACGAATTTTTGATGGTATTGATAATTAATGCCATTATAATCCCAATGCTGTACGATACATTTGTGTCAATTCATCCGTTTCTTCCAATTCGTCTGGATCCATTTTGCGCAAACGTATCATTTGACGAATGTATTTTGGATCGTATCCTGCAGATTTTGCTTCGTTAAAAATTTCTTTGATATCCGCGGCAATTGCGGCAGATTCTTCGTTCAATTTTTCAACACGTTCGATAAAACTGGTTAAGACAGCGTTATCAAAGGCACCATGATTTGCGTTTTTCATTGCAGATTTCCCCTTGTTTATTTACAAAGTTTATGATATACAATTAAACGCAAAAATCAAGAAAAACAAAAAAGCAAGAGGATGCAAAAAATGAAAAAACTTACAAAAATAACATCTTCAATTGGTCCAAAAAGCGAAAGTCGCGAAGTTTTGACCAATATGATTCGTGCCGGTGTTAATATTTGCCGTTTGAATTTCAGCCATGATACAGGTGATGTTCAGGGGGCAAAAATTGATATGATTCGTGAAATTTCTAATGAATTGGATACACCAGTGGCTGTTTTGGTTGATTTACAGGGTCCAAAACATCGTATCGGCAATTTTGAAACAGAAGATAAATTCCCAATTGAACCTGGACAAAAGTTTGTTTTTGATACAGATCCGACACCAGGTAATTCACAACGTGTTCAATTGCCAGACGCAGATGTTATGAAATCATTGGGTGCTGGGGACAGAATTTTGTTGAATGATGGTAAAATTGAAATGCGTGTTGATGCAGTTAGTGCAGATAAAATCGAAGCAACTGTTATTCGTGGAACAGAAATTTGGTCGCGTCGTGGTTTTAATTTGCCGGATACCGAAGTTGCAACATCTGTTTTGACTGCCAAAGATCGTGTTGATTTGGATTATGCGGTTACAAAAAATCCTGATTGGGTTGCGATTTCTTTTGTTCAAAAACCAGAAGACGTTATCGAGGTTCGTGAATTTATCAAGGCACGTACATCGCGTCCAATTAAAATTATTGCAAAAATTGAACGTCCAAATGCGGTTGAACGTATCTCTGAAATCATTGCAGTTGCAGATGCAATTATGGTTGCACGTGGCGATTTGGCTGTAGAAGTTCCATTTGAAAAAGTTCCTGCAATTACACGTCATATTGTCCGTGAATGTCGTGCAATGAACAAACCTGTGATTATTGCAACACAAATGTTGGGCTCGATGGTTAACAGTGATTTCCCAACACGTGCTGAAATTTCTGATGTTGCAACAGCTGCATATTTACGTGCTGATTCAACAATGACATCAGAAGAAACAACAATCAGCAATAATCCTGCATTTGTTGCGGAAACAATGGCAAAGATTTTGGCATATTCTGATGCGGATGCAATTGAAAATGAATGTGTTGATGGTTGTGTGATTGATGATACGGTTGAAAATGATTGGTCATACAGTGTTGCAAGTGTCGCCGGTTTAAATAATGCCGCAGCGATTGTTGTGTTTGCTGCTGATTGTGATGCGGCAATGCAGATTTCTTGTCGTCGTCCAGATATGCCAATTGTTGCGGTTTGTTCTGAACAGGTTATTGCCAGCCAATTGTGTATTTCACGCGGAGTTATGCCTGTATTGAATGCAGAAATGTTTGATAAACGTGATGCATTTGCTGCTGCCCATCGTTGTGGTATTGATGCGGGTAAATTGGTTGTTGTTGATGGTGAAGAAATCAGCCTGCGCACAATCAAATAATAGCGTTTGTTATTATAAAAAAACACCCCAACAGGGGTGTTTTTTTGTTTGTTGTTGACCCGTTGAGTTGTTTTTTTGTAAAATGATTAAATATAATGAGAAATGTTAGTGCGTTTTTTTTATTGATTATGTTTACAGCGGGTGCGGCATTTGGTGCACAATATCGTGCGGCATTGGTTGCAGATATGAATACCGGCCAGGTTTTGTACAAAGAAAATGCAGATGAACCTAATTATCCTGCGTCATTGACCAAAATTATGACAGTGTATTTAACGTTTGATGCGTTGGAACATGGACGCTTACATTTGGATGATTATTTAATTGTATCAAATTTTGCCACCCAAGCAGAACCTGTGAAATTAGGGTTAAGCGCAGGCAGTAAGATCCGTGTTGAAGATGCAATTAAGGCGTTAACGGTAATGAGTGCAAATGATGTTGCACGTGTGTTGGCAGAAAATTTAAAAGGCGGTAAAGAAGGTAGTTTTGCTGATTTAATGACGCGGGTCGCATCTGAAATTGGTTTGAAACAGACAAATTTTGAAAATTCATCTGGATTGCCAAATGATGATCATTTATCGACGGCACGTGATATTGCTTTGCTGTCTATGGCGGTGTATAAACATTTTCCACAATATTGGAAATATTTTGGTATTAAAACGTGGACCTACAACGGTAAAACATATACGAATGGGAATCGTTTGCTGGGGACTTATCCGGGGTGTGATGGTATGAAAACTGGATACACAAATAAATCACGCTATTCATTGGTTGCAACGGCTGAACGTAATGGTGAACATTTAATGGCGGTTATTTTAGGGGCTCAAAATAAAGATGTTCGGGCCAGTGTCGCAACCAATTTATTAAATCAGGGTTTTGCTGCCAAAGGGCAGGGGGTATCAAGTTATTCGTCCCCCCAGCCTGTTGTTTATGCTGAACAAGTGGCCCCAACAATATCAGCGGCGTATATGGCTGCAACCACTGGGGGGGGCAAAAATGTGTCGGCTGGGTCAACGCCTGTAAAACCACAGTATGTTACAGTTGGTGGTGTTGGTGTTCAATTTGGTGCGTTTAGTTCACGCGATGCGGCAAATGTTCAGATGGCCAGTGTTAAAAATAAACTGGGGGTAAATGCACAAATTGAGATTGCGCCGAATGGAATGTATCGTGTTCGTATCGGTGGATTAACGGAAACAACGGCACAAAATATTAAAATGCGTGCTGATGCCAACGGTATAGACAGTTTCGTTTTTCATTAAAATATTATTATGGTTATAACATGAATCCTAAGATAGAAAAATTAATAAAACAATTTGCAAAATTGCCTCGTTTGGGTTCTCGGGCGGCCAGTCGCATCGTATTGTCGTTGTTGCAGGATAAAACAGGACGTGCCTCAGCATTAGCATCGGCCTTATTAGATGCGGCGGAAACGATTCGTCCATGTCCAAATTGTGGGGTATTAACTGATGTGAATACTATGTGCGAGTTTTGTCGCAATGGTGCACGTGAAAATGGTGTTTTATGTATTGTACGTGATTTGGCGGATGTGTGGACGTTGGAAAAATCGGCTGTGTTTCATGGCAGATATCACATATTGGGCGGTTTATTATCGGGGACCAGTGGTATAACCCCAGATGATTTAAATATGTCCGGTTTGGGGCATCGCATAAAAAATGAAAAAATTTCTGAAATTATTTTTGCGTTGCCAAATACGGTAGAAGGCAAAATAACGCAACATTATGTTATGTCTGTGATTGGTGAGGGTGCATCGGTTATATTTTCAGAATTGGCATCCGGTGTACCTTTGGGCGGTGATTTGGATTATTTGGATGATGGAACGTTAAGTTTAGCATTCGGGGGGCGTAAAACATTATGACGGATATGATTTCATCTTTGCCACCTGTATCTGAAATGATGCGTGATTGTGGATTGGAACCCAAAAAACAATTTGGTCAGAATTTTTTATTTGATTTAAATTTAACGGGGCGTATCGCACGCAGTGTACCAAATATTGATACAACCACCGTTATTGAAATTGGACCGGGGCCTGCTGGATTGACACGGGCCATTTTATTAGCAGGGGCCAGACGGGTGTTTGCAATTGAAAAAGATAAAACAACCCAGCCTATTTTGTCGCGTGTTGTGGCGGCATCGGATGGTCGATTATCGGTTATTTATGATGATGCTTTGCATGTTGATTGTAATGCGCTGGCACCGGATGGATATGCAATATGTGCAAATTTGCCGTATAATGTCGGAACAGAATTATTTGTTCGTTGGATTATATCTGCGGCCCGTGGGGCAAAAATTAAATCAATGACATTAATGTTCCAACGCGAAGTTGCACGTCGTATTACCGCCAATGTTGGTGATTCTGAATACGGTAGATTGTCTGTTTTAACATCATTGATTGCAGATGCACGTATTTTATTTGATGTTCCAAATACCGCATTTGTTCCACGGCCAAAGGTTCAGTCGGCTGTTGTTCAGGTTATTCCGAATATTGATAAAATTCGTGTATTGGGGGATGTGGCGCGTGTAGAAAAATTAACCGCATTGTTATTTGGCCATCGACGTAAAATGATACGCGGTATTATGCCTGGGGTTGATTGGAATAAATTCGGTTTAAATGGAACAGAACGGGCCGAAGAATTATCACCTGAAATATTTTCAAAAATAGCCCAATTTTTATGATATAATAGATACACAAACAGGATAAGGGAGAGAGAATGTCACTGTCTGTATTGCTATTTTTAGCCATTGTTTTTATGCTGGTTTTTGCATTGCGTATTGCACGTATTGGAACGTTGGTTGCATTTTTAATTGCCGGTATATTATCTGGGCCATATATTTTTGATTTATTTCAATTAACCGAAACATGGAGTTTCCTGGGTGAATTGGGAATATTATTTTTGTGGTTTAATTTGGGGTTGGAAATCAATATGCGTCGTTTATGGGAAATGCGTCGAACGATATTTGGTTTTGGCATAACCCAGGTTATGATGGTGGCTGTGATGTTATTTCCAATGTTGTTTGGGATAACTAATTGGTCGGTTATGGTATGCGTAATGGTTTCATTAATGTTGGCGATGTCCAGTACGTCTGAAGATTTGCAATTATTGGCAGACAGAAATCAGGTAAATACCGATATGGGGCGTCAAACATTTTCCATATTATTATTTCAGGATTTGTTATCGATTCCATTGTTGGCAATGTTACCCGTATTTGCCGGTAAAACGTTCAGTTTTGGTGCGTCTGTTATTGATATTACGGTATCGTCTGCTGCATTGGTGGTTGGGGCGGCTGTGGTTGGGCGTTTTGTTTTAAACCCATTAATGCGTCAGGTATCAAAATTAAAATCCAAAGAAGCATTTTTATTAGCAACAATGTTAAATATTGTATTCTGGGCTGTGATGATTACATTAATTGGATTGCCTGCCGGGTTAGGGGCATTTTTGGCCGGTATGTTGATGTCAGAAACAATTTATCGACATCAAATTGTTGCTGAAATCAGTCCATATGCAACACTATTTTTGGCATTCTTTTTTATTTCATTAGGAATGGGATTGAATTTACCGTTGTTGTTATCGCGTTGGTATATGATATTGGCGGGTGTTATTGGATTGGTTGCAGTTAAATTCTGGGCAATATTTATTGTGGCCCGTGTTCGTCATGTACCTGTAAATGATGCAGCAAAAATCGCATTGATTTTGTCACAGGGGGGGGAATTTGGTTTGTTAATGTTGCAGACAATGCGGACATCAGGGATTGATGTGTTGTCAAATTCTCATCAAGAGATTTTAACTGCGACAATCATATTGTCCATAATGGTAACACCATTGTTATTGGCGATTTATGACAGATTGCAACGGTCTGGTAAATTGTTAACTCAGGCCGCGGCACAGGCAAAGAATATGCGTGGTGCAGATGCCCCGTCGGTTGTTATATGTGGTTTTGGACGTGTTGGTCAGATCGTTGCAAAAATGTTGACTATGCATAACGTTTCGTATGTTGCAATTGATTTGGGGGTTGATTCGGTAATGATGGGACGTGAACGGGGTGATAATGTTGTATACGGTAATTGTAAAAATGCGGATGTTTTGCGTGAAATGGGCTTAAATCGTAATACACGTGCGGTCGTTGTTGCATTGGATAATGCGGCAGAATCACAAAATGTTGTACAAATTGTTCGTAGTATCGTCCCACGCGTAAAAATTTTTGCACGGGCACGTAATTTAGCAGAATCGCGTGTATTGGTCAAAGATGGTGCATCACAGGCATTACCTGAAACAATTGAAACATCATTTATGTTAGGTTACAACGTTTTGGGAATATTGGGGGTTGATGAAAAACAAATTGATGAAACACTGGATTTATTGCGTGCGAATAATTATACGATGTTGGATGCGGATAATGCACCAGATAAATAGTATGTTTTATGTATAAATTAAATCGCATAACCATGATTGGATATGCGATTTGTATTTGATTTTGTATTATCGCGTGGTATATTTTGCTATGTAATCAAAGGGATGTATATGAAGAATGGTTGGATAAAATATATTACGATTGCATTGGCAGTTATTGTTGCCGATGTTTTTTCCAAAGGTGTATTGTTATACATGGTATCGGGACATGTGCCGGTTGTGGGGGCTGCCTGGGAATTGGTGCCGTATCCATATTTTATAACACATGTAACAAATTTTTTTAATATTGTATTTACGTGGAATCCGGGGACGGCATTTTCATTATTTAGAAATATCGGTGAATTTGCACCATTGATTATAATTCTGTTAACAGCATTTGTTATTGGTTTTTTGGGACATTATATGTTCATGCGTGCTGAAAATGCGGAACGTGTGCCATTGGCATTAATTTGTGGTGGCGCATTTGGTAATTTAATCGATCGCATACGTTTTGGGGCGGTGATTGATTTCTTGGATTTTCATATTGGTGCATGGCATTATCCATCATTTAATGTTGCGGATATCTGTATATGTGTTGGCGTTGGTTTATATGCGTTGAATTGGTATGTTGCATATAAGCATCGTGGGGCAAAAAAATAAAAAGGTGAAAAATAAAATGGTTCAATTTTTAAATAATCAAAATTCTGGGTTTGCACAATGGAATGCAAATCGTAATGCAGAAAACAATAATAAAAAATTCCAATTAAAATCGTTTTTTATGTGGACGGGTGTATTCGTTGCATTGTTATGGATATTTGGCGGTTTTAATAAAACAAATGTCGATAATACAAACATAAAGTTTTTGGATGATATAGATATTTCGGCTGTGCCGGTGGATGAATTTAATTCTGAAAAAATATCCGCACGTGTTCAGGGATTACGAATTTCAAATATTAAATTAAATGATTTTTCGGATAATGCGTCTGCAGTTACATTATTGGACTGTGCAGAATGTTATGCAGAAATCGGTTTTCAAATGACGGGGACCACGGGGCCTATGGCGAATACGGTATGGACACGTGATGGCGCCGCATATGTTTGGCGTGCCATAGACGGTGTTTCGTATCGTCGTGAATTCTCAATTGATGGAAATATTGTAACGATTACAGATACTATAAATAATGTAACACATCATGATGTATCTGTGGCCCCATTTGTACGTATGGCACGTGACGTAAAAAATAAAAATACTGGTGTTGATACTGGGGCAATTGCATACATAAATTCAGATATTGAAAATATTGATTGGATTGATTTAGATAAAAAATCATATATGTATTCAACTGTTAATGGTTTTTTAGGATTTGCCGATCAATATTGGGAAACAATTGCTCAGGTAAATGCATCAGATCAAACAATGCGTATTCGTAAGAATGCAGATATTTATGTTGCCGATATAAATGTTGCACCGGTTGTATTACCGGCCGGTCAATCGCGTTCATTTACAACGCAAATGTTTGCTGGACCACGTGATCAGAATGTATTAAATGCCGCGTCGGGTAAAATTATTGGAATAAATAAAACCATGGATTACGGGACATTTGCATTTTTGACACGGCCGATGTTGTGGTCATTAAATTCATTAAATGCCATTGTTGGTAATTATGGTATCGCGATTATTTTATTTACAATAATGTTGCGTTTATTGATATGGCCATTGACGCGTAAATCATTCACATCAATGATTGCAATGCAAAAAATGCAACCGGAAATGGCACGTATTCAAAAATTATATGCAAATGACAAAGCACGTATGCAGATGGAATTGTTGCGTTTGTATCAAACACATAAAACATCGCCGATGTCCGGATGTTTACCGATGTTGATTCAGATTCCGATTTTCTTTGCTTTGTACAAAGCATTATTGGTGTCTGTTCAAATGCGCAGTGCACAGTTTTTATGGATATCTGATTTGGCAGTTATGGATCCATATTTTATATTGCCGATATTGATGGGGGGAACAATGTGGTTGCAACAAAAAATGCAAAATACGACACGTACAACATCAAATGGTAATGATATGGCGGTTGCAACACAGCGAGCAATGCGTTGGATGCCAATTATATTTACGGTTATGTTTGCATTTTTCCCAGCGGGATTGGTTTTGTATTGGACGGTATCAAATCTGTGCGGAATTGCTCAAATTTATATTTTGCAAAAACGTGCAAAATAATAAAACAAACCGCCACTTTTGTGGCGGTTTGTTTTAATTGTATTTAATTATGAATAATATTCATGGGATAATTGGTATAAATAATATAAAAAACAATTTAATGTGTTTCTTTGGTGTAAATGGCGACGGGTATAGATATGTAAATATACATTGGTACCACAGTGCGATTGAAATACATGCCCCGGCATTTAATATAATTTTTTTGATGAAAACAATTCGTTGTAAAATTAATACATATCTGGTGACGATTAAAACGATAAATATTTGGAAAATGTTAATGTATAAATTATACAGGGAAAAACGATAAACGGTATAATATCAATTTGTGTTTGGTGGGTTGTGTGGGAAAAATATATGCTTGCCGATGGCAAGCATATATTTTTTTACATTGGTATTGGTGGGAAACAATCGCCACCTGTTTCGGGGCAACAATTAAATCCCTGTTCGCCCATATCTGTGTATATTTCACCGGTACAACAACCATTGGTATCTGGGACGGTGCCGTCTTCACATGTGATTGTTGCAGCCTGTGGTTCGGATTCTGGGGTGGCGGGTTTTGCAAATGGGTTTTCAATCGCACCATTTTCATCGTATTTTAATCCCAAGACATTTTCATTGTATTTTTTAGTGCCTATTTCGCCCCCACCAATTGCGGCTATGCTGTTTTGATTGGAACTGCTTTGTTGATTTTGATATACAGCCTTTTGCTTAACACTATTTATAGCTTCATATTGACTGGCCTGGCAATACATTGCAATTGTGTTATAACTGTAACCTAATTTTTCTATGTCCCCAGCAATCTCAGCATATGGTTTTGCGGTTTTTGCATTTTCATCTTTGGGATTTTTCATACAAAAATCTTCCAAATCCAGACTGGCAACCTGACCAGTCCAAGAGCCATCGTTCGGCACTTTTATGCCTTGATGACTCCAAGTGGCACGCTTATCAGATTCCTTTTTCGAGTTGGCTTTTACGTTGTTTACAGAACATTTTTTTGAATCATCTTTCCCACATGTAATAACTAAATCTTCGGGGGTATATACGGTTATACGTGTGCCGGCGGCAATGGAAAATGGCGGAACGGTATTATCCAACATATCAACCATTAATTTTTGTGCAACCTTGTTCCAAGCGGTAACAATTTCATTTTTTGCCAATTCCGATGAACGAACCGTACCCGATTGCACGACGGTATTGTTATCCAAATTAATTTGATTTACAAATTTATCGGATATTGGCGCAATCATATTTACCGCCGCCGGAATAATTGCCGTTAACATTGGCATAACCATTTGTTGAACATAATCGGTACTGCCGTGGCCTGGAACACCGGAACGGCCCTGTGAATCACCTGAAAATGGATCTGTCTCTGGATTACCTTCAAAATTAAATTCTACACCATTTGGCAAAATAAATTGATACCAACTGATATTCATTCGACCAATTGATTTATAGGGACCAGGAATTTCTCCATTAACATAACCCAATAATAATGTTCCGGTTGGTATAATAATTGTGCGTCCATTGTCTGAATATACATTACGGTCAACCGTTGCACGGACGGGTAAAGATTTTGTTTTCCCATCATACAGTGATGGGTCTGCACGAACCTCTGATACTATTGTGGCGGGAATCGGTTTATATTGACGTAATACAAATGTTCTGTCAAACGGGTCAGATGAAAATCTGGCTGTGCCACTGGTTCCAACAATTGTGGGATCCTGTTTACGGGTTATATTTAATCCGGTGTCAATATTGCGGGCGGCATTTTCACCTTCTTTGGCATTTGGATTGAAACGTGTCATCCCACCTGAATTTTGAAGAGATTCGATGGAATCAAATTGTTTCGCACGGTTAATATTTTTTGCGGGTTTGGACGACAATTGTGGTAATACGCCGTTGGCACGAATATTGGTACGACCCATATGGTCGGCATCGGTTCCAATTTTTTTGCCGGCATTATTTATATCATAAATCATACCGGTATCTGGATTATATTTACCGGTTGGGGTGTCACATTTTTTATCGGAAAAGGGGTGAAAATAATATGAACCTTTTTCGGGACGTATCCAACCAATTTGTTTACCGCCTGTGTCGTATCCCGGAAATGCAAAATCTGAACACGATTCGGCACGTGGAACAACGTTTGATTTTTCCGGTGTGGGTGATATGGGTTGTGATACAGTTTTTTCTGTTTTTGTATTATTTACCTTTGGGGTGTCAATAATATCGATCACGTTATCTGTATCATCAACATCGTCATATTCGTCTGGTGTGATTGTTGGGATGGTGGATGCCGCTGTTGGTGTTGACGCAACAATATCTTTTTCCACAGGGGGCGTTGTCACCGTTTTTTCAGACGTTGCATTTTTATCTGTGTCATCTATTTTTTTATTTTGTGTTTCACTTTCAGTGTTGGCCGTTACGATTTTTTTTGTATTTTTTGCACCAACAATAAATCCAATAGTGTCCGTTTTTTGCATTTCATCCGGTTCGGCAGCAACGTGCCATTTAATTGTTAGTGTGGCCTTTTGGGCCATCATTTCCAATTTAGGGGTATATTTTATTGTTATTGTGCATGTTATTTTGTCATCAATTTCACCAATATGTGAACAGGTTTCTTGTGGTTGGGCTATGCCCGCAATTTCTGGGGCAAATTCAACTGATAATACTTTTGCCGCCGCAGTGGCACCGATTGTAAATGTTTCCGTTTTTGTTACATTCAGGGGGGTATCTGTCCAATCAATGGATTTTGAATCCGGTGTGATTGTTAAATTGACGGGTGTATCATCATCAATAACGGTGGCAGATTTGTGGTCTGTTAACACCAATGTTAACATTATCAAAACTAATATGAATGCCGCCGCCAATAATAACCATTGGGTATTTTGGGGTATTGAATGCAGATTAAAAATATTTTTCTTTATTAGTTTCATTGTAATCTAATCCACCAATATAATTTTTATTGAATACGAACCACACTGCAACTGGTGCCATTGAATTTTAATAATTTGTCACACAGTGTTTGTGCTACGTCAATATCCGATAATGGACCAATGCGTAAACGATACAGGCGTGCTGTTGATGAAGCGGCCCCCAAATCACCAACACCCTGTTCATCAACGGCAAAGAATACTTTGTCTTTGTATGGTGTTAATAAACCTTGACCATCTTCACCACTGAATTTTGATAATAATCCGGCCCAGTAATCGTCTAAGGCTTTGACAGAAGTGTCGGCCTTTAATTCAACGGCAACACCGTTTTGATTGCTGGTAATTAATGGGATATTTGTTTGTGGTAAATATGAACCAGCCGTTACACGTTCTGTTGGTATCATTGTTAATCCCGTATTGGTACCATAATTTTGTGACGCGGAATACGATGTTGGCATGTAATAACCAGCGGCTGAATTATTTGGCATATTACCCATCATAACGGGGGTTCCAGTATAGTTCATTCCGCTCATGTTAATTGCATTTTGATTCATTGTATATGCAATGTTATTTAACGATTGATTGGACATCATGGATTGGGCAACGTTTGCCTCTGCTAATGCCATAACAGATGCGGTATCTGCGATTAAGAACGGTTTTTCACGTTTTTTTATACATACCAAACGTTGACCACTGCGCAACACCATATCACCGACCGCTTCGACAATTAATAGACGCCCATCTTCGCCATCTGTGCGGAAACCAACCGGGGCTTCCCCACCTTCGACTAACAGTGATACAACCGGACGTTGTGTCATCGCAATAACTTTGTCACCAAAATCAATGTATGTAAATATTCTATCACGCCATACACGTTCGGGGGCGATAACATAATCATCTGGATTTGGAACAAATATATCTAAATCAAATCTGAATTCAGATGGATCTATTTTCATTGATTTTATCCAACCATAATCTTCGCCGTCAACCCCCACGACACTTTGGGCAGGGGCTGATTTTTTAAATATAGATTTTGCACCACCCGATGTAACTGCAGTATTTGCAGCACCCGGTAATGTGGCATTGCCATCCAAAACAATATCAACCTGGGAATATGTAATTTCACTGGCATTTCGTGGTTCGCTGCGCAAATAAAATATGTATTTATTGCCGGATTTCCCTGTTACAATTAAATTTGTATCCGAACCTTGATTTTCTGGTGCCGGACTGATGAACATTGTACGGTCACCCTGGGCGGCATCAATGGCAAACAAACCGTTGTCACCAACAACGGCATCTGCAATTTGTTCGCCATTTGGCAATGTTAACATTGTTACCATCCCATTACGTAATTTGATTGGTAACACACTGCCCGCGGCCCATGATAATTGGGCGTATCCCGGTTTACTGCTGCCACTGGTCATATTGGCACTTGGATTGTCCCAAGCCGTTTGTACACCGTATTCGTCTGCAAATGAGACATTAGTCATCATTGCCAATACCAAACAGAATATAGATGTATTTAATTTGACTGCATTTCTTAATAACATGTCAACATTCCTTAGCTTTGTATGTCTGTTAATAGATTCCGTTTTGATTACCAATCATTTGGTATCCAATATTTAATGGGTCACCGTTATCGGATTCTATTTTATATTCTGATACACGTAATCCCAACGGGTTGTCTAAAATTTCGAACCATTTCATTGGGGTTGTGTTTTCTTGTTCTAATTTTATAACGATTGTATAATCTTTTTGGTATTCCTGTCCACTAATATCTGTGCAAAAATATTTGAATTCTACCGAATATGTATCGTGTGTTCGTGGTGTCAAAGCCCCATCTTTGAATTCAACACGACATGTAAAATAATTTCCCAACACGTTGTTCATCATGACTGCCCATAATTTTGTTTGGGTAAATTCTTGGAATACGGGTGTTGTTGACCATGCACGAACCAGGCCACCTGCATTATTTGACCAACGATTATGCATTTCACTTATATTCGGGACGATTTCATTTCGCACCCGTATGTATTCACGTATAAATGAACGTTTATACCAATCCATGTTTTTATTTGTCGGTGGGATTTCGTTTAAAATTATCTGCAAATCATTTTGGGGTCTGGCTGATAAAAAAAACACCTGGGGGCGATTAATGGGAAACATTTTATACAGGGTTACGATCAGTGTTATTAAAACAACCAACGCACCGGCCAATACAAAGGTCAGTAATCTGGACAGTAAAACTGGTGGCTCTATGCGGTTTTGCACAATAAAATTCCCTCGCTTTCATTAATTCTTTGATAATTGTAGACAAATTTTGTTATGTTGTGCAAGCAAAAAAGCGGTTGATTTTAATCTAAGTTGGCTGGTCAGCCAAAAAATGCTTGCGTGAATGTGGATAAAAAAGTATAATATTTATACTTGATTTTTTTGTCAGGTGTGATACCGTATCGCAGACCATGTGAATTGCGTGTGGTTGTTGTGTACAGTTATGATCAATACAGGGGCTTAGTTCAACGGTAGAATATCGGTCTCCAAAACCGCGGATAAGGGTTCGATTCCTTTAGCCCCTGCCAAGAAGATTCTTGACTGTTATGCGGTTGATGGTCGGAAATTATGGATAGTTTTTATGAAAAAAGTACTGGAATATATTAAATCGGTTCGTAATGAATGGTTTAAAATTGTATGGCCGGCGCGTGATTCGGTTGTGCGGGCGACGATGATGATTTTAGTTTTTTCGGGTTTGGCGGCCCTGTTTTTCTTTTTAATTGATGGGTTGCTGAATATGTTGGTTGGTTGGATTTTCTAAAACGTACAAAAGGGTGTGTAATGGAAAATAATATGCAATGGTTTGTTGTAAATGTTCATACAGGGTGTGAAGATAAAGTAGCACGTGGTTTGCGTGAACAAATTGATAAACGTCGATTAAATGCGCTGTTTGGGGAAATTTTGGTTCCTACACGCGAAGTTACCGAGATTAAGGGTGGAAAACGTGTGAAAACTGAAAAGAAGTTTTTCCCAGGGTATATTGTTGTTCAAATGGTTTTGAATAATGAAACCTTTTCGTTGGTAAAATTGATGCCTCAGGTTGTTATGTTTTTGGGGGCAAAAAATAAACCTATTGCAGTCAGTGAAGAAGAAGCACGCCGTTTGTTAAAACAGGTTGAAGATGGTGCGTTTTCTACGGATGTTGCAGAATATTCTGTTGGACAAGAAGTTCATGTTACGGATGGTCCGTTTGCAGGTTTTAATGGTATTGCAGCCGAAGTTGATAATTTGAAACAAAAAATGACTGTTAGTATTTTGGTTTTTGGACGCGAAACCAGTGTTGAGTTAGATTTTACACAGGTTGAACGTATCTAAGTGAAAGATTTTTGTGGATTTTTAGAATTTTTTCTATAGAATTCTGCAAGAATGTCGTGGTGGATGGGCCACATCGTACCACGTGACTCGATAAAAAATGGAGTAAAAACAATGGCAAAAAAAGAATTAAAAGGGATAGTTAAAATAGAAGTCCCAGCAAAACAGGCGAATCCTGCTCCCCCGATTGGGCCGGCGTTGGGTGCGGCTGGTGTTAATATTGCAGAATTCTGCAAACAGTTTAATGATAAAACATCTGATAAAGAACCTGGAATGCCAATTCCATGTATTATTACAGTTTATACAGATCGCAGTTTTGAATTTGTTATGAAATTGCCACCAGTGTCGTATTATATTAAAAAGGCATTAGGGTTGAAACTTGGTTCGCATAAGCCAGGTCGTGATTTTGTTGGTAAAATTAGCCAAGAACAAATAAAGCAAATTGCGGAAAATAAAATGCCGGATTTGAATTGCTCTACCATTGAATCTGCGATGAATATTGTTGCGGGTCAGTGCCGTTCTATGGGCGTAAAGGTGGAGGATTAAGATATGAAAATTACCAAAAGACAGAAAACGTGGGCACAATTGGATCAGGAAAAGGTTTATTCTTTGACCGATGCAATCGAAGCGTTACGTGGATATGTATCTAAAAAATTTGATGAAAGCTTGGAAGTTGCGATTCGTTTGGGAATTGATGTGACTAAGGCTGATCAAAATATTCGTGGTATGTTGTCTTTGCCGAACGGAACGGGTAAAACTGTTCGTGTTGCAGTGTTTACTGTAAACAGTGCGGACGAAGCTAAAAAGGCGGGGGCTGATGTTGTTGGTGGTGAAGATTTAATTGAAAGGGTTGCAGCGGGTGAGATTAATTTTGACCGCGTTATTGCAACGCCTGATATGATGCCAAAAATGTCAAAGGTTGCACGTATATTGGGACCAAAGGGTTTGATGCCTAATCCAAAATTGGGAACGGTAACAAACAATGTGGCAGAAGCTGTTGCAACAGCCAAAGCGGGTCAGATTGAATACCGTGCCGAAAAGAAGGGTATCATCCACGCAGGTGTTGGTAAAATGTCATTTACAACAGAACAATTGGTTGAAAATGTAAATGCATTGGTTGAACAATTAAAGAAAGTAAAACCTGCATCCTCTAAAGGCCAATATATCTTGGGGGCGTCTGTTGCGACGACACAAGGTCCAGGCTTGAAGATAGAGGTAAAATAATAAAGTATATGGTGTGTAATTGAATGTTGCACACCATAAAGCAGATTTCTGTCCGAGACTGATGGTGCCACAGAAAAGATTGGCTTAATTCCCATCATAGACAAAGATAAAATTCTTTGGGGCAGGAACCAAGGCCCCATTCCGGGAAACCGGATGGAAAGTTTAACAAAACGGGGGTTGCGAAATTTTCGCAATCAGGATAAAGGATAAAAGATATGAGACGCGAAGAAAAATCAGATTTGATTTCTGCGTTGCAGTCGTCCTTGAAAGAAGCAGACGGTATTTTCGTTATTGAAAATCATGGTTTGACCGTAAAAGAAATGGAAGCCTTGCGTAATGAATTGCGCCCAATGGTTTCTTTGTTCAAGGTGGTTAAAAACCGTTTGATGAAATTGGCGTTGAAAGACACTGATTTTGCACCTGTATCCGATATGATGAAACGTCCAACGGCGGTTGCGGTTGCAACTGATTCGTTGGCAGTTACCAAAGTGTTGGCCAAATTTGCAGATGAACATCCAAATTTGACAATCGTTGGTGGTAAAATGGATGCAGATGTTCTGGATGTGAACGGCGTTGTGCAATTATCCAAATTGCCATCCTTGTTGGAAATTCGTGGAACAATCGCACGTATTTTGGTCGAACCGGCATCGCGATTGGCACGTGTTTCTGCCGAGTATGGGAAGAAAAATTAATTATCAAAATATAACGTTTTGATTATATAAAAACTAGGAGTTAAAAAATGGCAGACATTCAAAAATTGGTTGAAGAATTGTCAAAATTGTCAGTTTTGGAAGCAGTTGAATTGTCCAAAGCTTTGGAAGAAACATGGGGCGTTAGTGCCGCTGCTGCTGTTGCAGTTGCAGCCGGTCCAGCCGCAGCCGCAGTTGAAGAAAAAACAGAATTTGATGTTGTTTTAGCTGAAGCTGGTGCAAATAAATTAGCTGTTATCAAAGCTGTTAAAGATATTACAGGTTTAGGTTTGGGTGAAGCCAAAGCTTTGGTTGAATCTGCACCAAAAGCTATCAAAGAAGCAGTTGCAAAAGATGAAGCTGAAAAAATGAAAGCTACATTGGAAGCAGCTGGTGCCAAAATCGAATTGAAATAATTTGATAATGGCGGAACAGTTTTTGTTCCGAAAAAAAAGGGGGGTGTGATATTGCGACACCCACCGTCGAAAGCCCGCTTGGAAAGTCTTTTTCCAAGCGGGCCCTGAGACGTTAAAACGTATATAGAAATATTTGTTTGCAAAGCGCACGGAAAAAAAGGATTGAGATCTATGGCAGTCATTCAAAAATTTAGAAAATCTTTTGGAAAAAGTTTTTTGCAAACCCCGCTTCCTGATTTGGTTGAAATTCAGTACGATTCGTACCGAGATTTTTTACAGGCAGATGTAGCCCCAGAAAACAGAAAAAATATTGGGTTACAGAATGTATTCAAATCTATGTTCCCAATTAAAGATTATGCGGGAATTGCTGATTTGGAATTCATTGAATATACATTGGACCAGCCTGTTTATACGGTTAAAGAATGTATGTTGCGTAATATGACATATTCCAGCAAATTGAAGTTGAAGCTGAGGTTGATTTTATGGGATGTCGCAGAAGACGGTAAAAAGACTTTACGCGATATTAAAGAACAAGAGATATTTATGGGCGAAGTGCCGTTAATGACTGAACGCGGCAGTTTTATTGCGTCTGGTGTTGAACGCGTTATTGTTTCACAAATGCATCGTGCCCAGGGTGTTGTTTTTGATACAACCAAAGAATCGAAGATTGCAGGCAATCAAACAACGTATACCGCGCGTATTATTCCAGAACACGGCAGTTGGATTGATTTTGAAGAATCCAAAGGGGTAATTTATGTTCGCATAGATCGTCGTCGTAAAGTCCCAGCAACAGTTTTGTTGCGTTGTTTGCCAACAGCGGAAGATGAAAAGAAATGGATTGCCGATCCACATAAGACAACAATACGTGGAATGGATGATGCAGAAATTTTGGGTGCATTTTATAAACGCATTGCCTTGAATTTTGACGGAAAATTGTGGTGTGGTGAAACATCCGTTTTCGAAGGATTGGATAAATATCGATTGAATTATGATTTGATTAACCCAAAAGATAAAAAGGTTTTGGCATCCAAGGGTGATCGTATAAATGCTAAACGTTTGGCTAAAATTACATCTGCCGCCAAAGAGTTTGGTATTATGACAGAAAATCTGGTTGGTGAATATTTGTTTGATGCAATCAAAAATGGCGATGAGGTTATTTTCCCAGCCGGTACAGAAATCACAGAAGAAGTTTTGACAGATTTAGAAAAAATGGACGTCAAAAATATTTCATTGATTTCAATTGATAATGCAACAATCAGTGCACATATGCGTAATACATTGGTTGCAGATAAAACAACCAACCGTGAAGAAGCATTGATTGAAATATATAACATTATTCGTCCGGGTGAACGTCCGACGTTAGAAGCCGCAATAAATTTATTTATGCGCCAAGGTTTTGATGCCGCGTATTATGATTTGTCGGCGGTTGGTCGTTTCAAAATGAACAAACGTTTAAGAATAGAAACGGGTAAAAAACCAGAGGATGAACGTTTGTTAACCAAGGGTGATTTCTTGGCGGTGTTGAAGACATTAACCAATATTATTGATCGTAAAGATACAATTGATGATATTGATAACTTATCAAATCGTCGTGTTCGTATGGTTGGCGAATTGTTGGAACAAAATTTCCGCACAGGTATGGTTCGTATAGAACGATTGGTTCGTGAAAGTTTGTCCAGTCCAAATATTGCAAACATGCAACCCCAAGACGTCGTTAATGTAAAACCGTTAATGTCATTGGTTTCTGAATTTTTGGGAACGTCACAGTTATCTCAGTTTATGGATTCATATAACCCGTTGTCTGAGTTGGAACATAAACGTCGTATTTCTGCATTGGGACCTGGTGGATTGAATCGTGACCGTGCCGGTATTGATGTTCGTGACGTTCATCCAACGCATTATGGTCGTCTGTGTCCGATTCATACCCCAGAAGGTGCAAATATTGGGTTGATTAACCATTTATCGACATACGCACGTGTAAATCCATATGGTTTCATTGAAACGCCATATTATGTTGTCGAAAACAGCAAGATTACTGATAAAATGGTGTATTTAACCGCAGACGAGGAATTGGGACATAAAATTGCTCAGGGAAATACCCCAACAACATCTGCAGGTGTTTTGGCAGAAGAAATGGTTACTGCACGTGTTGACGGTGAATTTACCATGATTCCAAAAGATGAAATCGATTTAATTGACGTTGAACCACGTCAGGTTGTATCGATTGCAACGGGATTGATACCGTTCGTTGAAAATGACGACGCTAACCGTGCATTGATGGGATCAAACATGCAACGTCAGGCTGTGCCATTATTGCGTGTTCAGGCACCATTAGTTGGTACGGGGATTGAACGTGAGGTTGCACGTGATTCACGTACAGGGACGGTTGCAAAACACAGCGGGGTTGTTGAATCTGTTGATGCAAACCGTATTGTTGTTAAATGTATGAACAGTCGCAACGTTGTAACTGGGGTTGATATTTATAATTTAGAAAAATTTGAACGCAGCAACAGTGAAACGTTAATTCATCAAAAACCGTTGGTTCGTGTTGGTGATCGTATCGCGGCCGGGGATATTATTGCGGATGGTTCGTCTATGAATTATGGCGAATTGGCGTTGGGACGTAATGTATTGGTGGCATTTATGCCATGGCGTGGATACAACTATGAAGATTCTATTGTTATTTCTGAACGTATTTCACGTGAAGATGTTTTCACTTCGGTTAAGATTGTTGAAAAAGAATTCCGTGTTCGTGATACACAATTAGGACCAGAAACATTAACACGTGATATTCCAAACGTCGGTGAAGAAGCATTAAAGAATTTGGACGAATCCGGTATTATTTATGTCGGTGCCCGTGTAAAGCAGGGGGACATATTAGTTGGCCGTGTTTCGCCAAAATCTGAAACATTGTTGACACCAGAAGAAGCCTTATTACGCAATATCTTTGGTGAAAAGGCTTTGAATGTAAAAGATACTTCTTTGCGTGTTGGTCCAAATGAAGAAGGAACTGTTATTGGGGTTAATGTTTTAACACGTCATGGTGTTAAAAAAGATGAACGTACCCAAATGATAGAACTGCAAAAAATTGAAAAGATTAACAAGGATCGTGAAGAAGAAACGAATATTATAGAAAAGGGTTTTGCGGATCAGATATTCCAAATTGCAGAAGGGCAAATCATTGATTCCGGTACCGGCAGTTTGAAACCATTTGTTGGCAAAAAATTAACCCAAGAAGTATTCGATGGTATCAGACCAGCAGACGTCAAAAAATTGGTTGTGCGTAATAAAGACGCACAGATCAAGATTGATGAATTGCGTGAACAACATGTTGCAAAATTAAAGGCTTTGAATGAAAAAGCAGATGCCGAAGTTGCCAAAGCAACAGAAAGCAATTCTTTAAGTGCAGGTGACTTAAAAGAAGTTAAAGTTTATATTGCACATAAAATGAAATTGCAACCTGGTGATAAAATGGCTGGACGTCATGGTAATAAAGGTATTGTGTCAAAGGTTGTTCCGGTCGAAGATATGCCACACTTGGCGGATGGTACACCGGTTGATTTGGTGTTGAATCCATTGGGTGTGCCTTCACGTATGAATATTGGTCAGATTTTGGAAACCCACCTTGGTATGGCTGCCCGTGCATTGGGTGAACAAATTGGTCAGGTATTGGAAGAAGTTAAACAGAAACGTGCTGTTACAGACGATTTGCGTTCTGTTATGGGTAAAATATACGGTAAAGACGTCGCAGAAAAATTAGAAAAGATGACGGATACCGATGTTCGTGCCGAAGCAGCTTTGTTGCGCGATGGTGTTCCAATGGCAACCCCAACGTTTGACGGTGCAACACCTGATGATATTCATAATATGTTGAAATTGGCAAACTTGCCTGAATCTGGTCAGTTCGATTTGTACGATGGTATGACGGGTGAAAAATTTGCACGTCCTGTAACCGTTGGTGTAATGTACATGTTGAAATTGCATCATTTTGTAGACGAAAAGATTCATGCACGTTCTGTCGGCAGTTATTCATTAGTAACCCAACAGCCATTATCTGGAAAAGCGCACATGGGTGGTCAGCGTCTGGGTGAAATGGAAGTATGGGCATTGGAAGCACATGGTGCAGCACATTTGTTGCGTGAAATGCTGACTGTGAAATCTGATGATATTGCTGGCCGAAATAAAATGTATGAATCGATTATTTCTGGCAGTGATGATATTCAAACCGGAACGCCCGAAGCGTTTAATGTGTTCGTTCGCGAATTACGTGGTTTGGGTTTAGCATTGACACCAAAGAAAATCGACTAAAAATCAAAATTGATCGGGTGGGATTTTCCCATTCGATCAATACGGATATTCAATTTAACGCGACTTGAAAAGGAGCAGAATTTATGACAAATATGTTGCAGAAGATATTTGGACAAATAGAAAATAAAGAGCAATTTGACGCATTACGTATTACCATTGCGTCACCAGAAGAAATTCTGTCGTGGTCTCATGGAGAGGTAAAAAAACCAGAAACGATTAATTATCACTCGTTAAAGCCAGAGGCAGAGGGCTTGTTTTGTCAGCAGATTTTTGGCCCAGTCAAAGATTATGAGTGTGCATGTGGTAAATATAAAAGAATAAAATTCCGTGGTGTCGTTTGTGAACGTTGTGGTGTTGAGGTTGGTTCGTCATCTGTTCGCCGCGAACGTATGGGACATATTAAATTGGCAATACCTGTTGCACATACATGGTTTTTACGTGAAGGTAAAATCGCAACATTGTTAAATAATTTGCCACAGAAAAAATTAGAGCAGGTTATTTCGTACGATGCATACATCGTTATCGAACCAGGTTTGACTAATTTGAAACAGTATGATGTTATCAGTGAAGATGAATATCAAAATGCGGTTGAAGAATTTGGGGCAGATGCGTTTCGTGTCGGTATTGGGGCCGAAGGCATTCGCAGCATAATTGCAAACTTAGATATGGGTGATGAACGGACTCGTTTACGTGCAGAATTACCGGAAACAAAATCTGAATCTAAGCGCAAGGCAATGATTAAGCAATTGAAATTGGTTGAAGCATTTTTGGATTCAAAGACAGATCCAGCTTGGATGTTGCCAGATATTTTGCCGGTAATACCACCAGATATGCGTCCGTTGGTAACGTTAAATGCTGGGAATATTGCGGCATCTGATTTAAATGATTTGTATCGTCGTGTTATTATACGTAATAATCGTTTAAAGCGTTTCATGGAAATGCATGCACCTGAGATTATTGTTCGTAATGAAAAACGTATGTTGCAAGAAGCAGTTGATTCATTATTCGATAACGGACACAAGGCACGTCCAATGGTTTCACAAAACCGCCGTCCATTAAAATCATTATCGGATTCTTTGCGTGGTAAGTCAGGACGTTTCCGTATGAATTTGTTGGGTAAACGTGTTGATTATTCCGGACGTTCTGTTATTGTATCAGGACCAAGTTTGAAATTGCATCAGGTTGGTTTGCCGAAGGCAATGGCATTAGAATTGTTTAAACCGTTTGTTTTTGCACGTTTATTGGCTGGTGATTATGCGAATACATTGAAAACAGCACGCAAAATGGTTGAAAATGGTGAAGATATCGTATGGGAAATTTTGGAAAAAGTTATCTATGAACATCCGGTTTTGTTGAACCGTGCACCAACGTTGCATCGTTTGTCATTGTTGGCATTTGAACCTGTTTTGATTGAAGGCAAGGCCATACGTTTACATCCATTGGTTTGTGCTGGATTTAATGCCGACTTTGACGGTGACCAGATGTCTGTTCACGTTCCAATTTCATTAGAGGCCCAATTAGAAGCCCGTACATTGATGTTGGCATCAAATAATGTATTGTCACCAGCAAATGGTAAGCCAATGATTGTTCCGACACAGGACATGGTTTTGGGTGTTTACTATATTTCATTGATTAATGGTGAACATACTGAAAAATCATCACGTTTTGCCAGTATGGATGAGGTAAAAATGGCGTTGGAAAACAAAACCATTACTTTACATACACCAATTATTGCCCGTATCAACGGTAAAATTTATAAAACGACCGCGGGACGTATGATTTTGGGACAATTGTTGCCACAATCAGATAATATGCCATTTGATTTGGTAAACAAAGTTATGGGCAAAAAAGAAATTGAATCTTTGTTGGCAACAACATATGAACGTTGTGGCGACAAGGCGATGATTATCTTAGCTGATTCGTTGAAAAATACAGGTTTTGAACAAGCAGCTCGCAGTGGTATTTCAATTGGTTTCGATGATATTGTGATTCCTGTTGAAAAGAAATCCATGATAGAAGAGGCAAACAAAGCGGCTGAAGAAATCGAAGGACAATATCAAAACGGTTTGTTATCTGGTGGTGAACGTCATAACAAATTGATCGATTTGTGGCAGAAAACAACAGATAAATTGGCTGATTTGGCATATGCTGCATTGGGTAAAACAACCGGTGATAATTGGAACTCGGTTTTGATGATGGCATTGTCTGGTGCCCGTGGTTCCAAGGACCAGATTAAACAGTTGTCGGGTATGCGTGGTATGATGGCAAAACCAGATGGTTCGATTATTGAAGTTCCAATTATTTCGAACTTTAAAGAAGGTTTGACAATGGCGGAATACTTTACGTCTACACACGGTGCGCGTAAGGGTATGTCAGATACAGCGTTGAAAACAGCTGATGCTGGATATTTGACACGTCGTTTGGTTGAATTGGCACAAAATACAGTTATTACAGAGCATGATTGTGGAACATCTGAATACATTACTGCAAAACCTGTTTATCAGGGGGCAACATTGTCTGTTGCATTGGGTGATGTCGTATTTGGACGTACCGCTGCACGTGATATTATTCATCCAATTACCAAAGAAATGATAGTTCCAGCAGGTGAATACATTGATAAGGTTGCCGCCAGAAAAATTAATGAATCTGGTTTGCCATCTGTTGATGTTCGCAGTGTTTTGACATGTTGCAGTGATGGTTTGTGTGCAAAATGTTACGGTATGGATTTGTCGCGTAATGCTTTGGTTCATGTTGGTGAAGCTGTTGGGGTTATTGCGGGACAATCTATTGGTGAACCTGGAACGCAGTTGACATTGCGTACTTTCCATATCGGTGGTATTGCCGGTGGCAGTGCGGAAAGTCATTTTATCGAAGTCCCGGTTGCTGGTAAAATTGAATTAACGGGTGTAAATACGATTAAGAATTCTGTTGGTCGTGTTGTCGTTTTGTCACGCAATGGTAAATTGTCTGTTGTTGATGAAGCTGGAACACAGTTATTTACAGCAGATTTACCGTATTCGTCAATGTTGATTGTTAATAATGGGGATAAGGTTGAAAAAGGTGCCAAGGTTGCGGAATGGGATCCATATTCCAATACAATAATTGCAGAAAAAGACGGTATCGTTCAATTCAAAGATTTGGTAGAAAACGTTTCTTATCAGGAAGAAGTTGATCCAATGACAGGTATCGTTTCACGCAAGGTTATTAATTGGAAAGCGAATACTAAAAAGGCATTAAACCCATCAATCACATTGGTTGATGAAAAGGGTAATGTTGTATCTTTGGGTGGTAAAAAGATTGCCGAATATATGGTTCCAACATATTCTGTGTTGAATGTTGCAAATGGTGCAACGGTTGCTGCTGGGGATGTTTTGGCACGTATTCCAGTACAGGCGAAAAAGACTGGGGATATTACTGGTGGTTTGCCACGTGTTAATGAATTATTAGAAGTTCGTCGTCCCGCAAATCCTGCATTGTTGGCTGAGATAGATGGTACAGTTGAGTTGGAAGATGCAAAATCTAAGATAATAATTCGTATTGAACCGGATGATGGATCTGCACCGTTCGAATATGCTGTGCCAAAGGGAACAAATTTGTTGGTTCGCAGCGGTGATGTTGTTCGCAAAGCCGATAAATTAGTTGATGGTGATTCTGTTCCACAAGATATTTTGCGTATTTTGGGACAAAAAGCATTGGCAACATTTATGGTTGAACAAATTCAACAGGTTTATCGTTTGCAGGGTGTAAGTATCAATGATAAACATATTGAAATCTTGATACGTGAAATGACACGTCGTGTTGAAATCACGAATCCTGGGGATACTGGATTCTTGATGGGACAGGTTGTTGATCGTGTTGATTTTGAAGAAGAAAATGCACGTGTTGCACGTGATGGGGGAAAATTAGCCGAAGCATCTCAGGTGTTGGTTGGTTTAACCCGTGCATCATTAACGTCACGTTCATTTATATCAAATGCATCGTTCCAACAAACCACAAAGGTATTGGTGGATGCAGCGATTTCTGGTTCAACTGATAAATTGGTTGGTATCAATGAAAACCTGATTGTTGGTCGTTTGATTCCAATTGGTACAGGTGCGTATGTCCGTCGTGTTCGTGAAATTGCCAAAGCCGAAGAAAAGGCAGAAAAATTGGCACGCGAAGGCGGGGAACAACAACAGTTGATGGATATATAATCCATTAAGATCGTTCCTTTGGTGCATACAATTTATGTGCCAAAGGGACAATAAAGATTGCGGATTGCAGTGAAAGTTTTTCTTGCAATGCCGTCAGATTGTAATAAAATACAAAATTGTAAATAAAAAGGATATTGAAATGGCAACGCCAAAAAGTAAGACCAGTAAAGCACGTTCAGCACAACGTCGTTCACATGATGCTTTGACAATTATGCCATGTGGGGTATGCAAGACTTGTGGTGAAAAGAAACGTCCACATCATGTTTGTGCCGCATGTGGTTCAAAGTAATGCTTGGGTTAAAAATTAATTAGGCAGATTTAAGGGCACACCAAGGTGCCTTTCTGCTTTTTTTATATTATAATGATGTCTGATAAAAAAATTATTTCTATTGATGCTATGGGGGGCGACAAAGGCCCAAATGCTGCGTTGGGTGGAATAAATCAATTCTTGTATCAATATGGCGAAGATAATGTTCATTTTCGTGTTTTTGGAGATGAACAGGTTTTAACACGTTTGATGGCAAAATATCCCCGTGTTGCACGTAACTGTCAAATTGTTCATGCACCGGATGTTGTCAAAGGAACAGATAAGGTTCGTGATGTTATCCGTCATGCCCAGGATACATCAATGTATATGGCAATCAAAGATGTCCGCGAAGGTAATAGTGCTGCGGTTATTAGTGCGGGTAATACCGGTATTTTGATGTCGTTATCCAAATTGGCATTAAAAACAATTGATGGTATTTCAAGACCGGCAATTACAACAATGTTACCGTCTGGTGGTGGTGATTCACGTGTGGTTGTTTTAGATTTAGGGGCAAATGTTCAATGTGATGAAACTATTTTGTTTGATTTTGCCATATTGGGCAGTGTTTATGCCGAAGTTATTGGAAAAATGCCGCGACCAAAATTGGGGGTATTAAATATCGGTGAAGAAGATACCAAGGGAAATGAAACATTACAACGTTTAAATCATGTCTTGGCGGCCCACAAAGATGAATTACCATATGAATACGTTGGTTTTGTTGAAGGTAATGATATCAGTGCTGGTAATGTTCAGGTTGTTGTAACCGATGGGTTCACTGGTAATATTGTATTAAAAACGGTTGAAGGAACTGCGCGTTTGATAAAACGTGTGTTGGTTGAAAATTTGAAAAAATCTGTTTTGGCTATTGTTGGTGGTTTCTTTTTGGTTCATGTTTTTAAACGTTTAAAACATAAAATTGATCCGCGTTCATATGCCGGTGCAACGTTTTTAGGTTTGAAAGGATTTGCGGTTAAAACGCATGGAAACAGTGATGCGTTGGCGTTTGCAAATTCAATCAAATTTACGACTGATTTAACAAAGGCAAATTTGAATGACATGATAGAAGTTCGTGCCCATCGTGTCGCACAAATTCGTGAAAAATTAAAAGAAGACGTGGTTGAATAATCAACCACGTTTTTTGTTTTGTAGCATTTTTCCGATTATTCCCCATGGTAATATTAACAAAGAAATATAAAACAATATTAACCATTGATGGGTATTTAATTTATCAATATGAAACATGGGACCACCAAATTGTACCATAAGTATTGTTGCAAAAAATACCAATAATGTTATTAACAAAAATATTGGGTTTGTCTGTATTTTGTACAAAGGATCTATTGTTGTTGATCGTATGTTAAATCCGTTTAACATCGCTGCAAAAATTAATAATACAAAACGGGCGGTTATCATTTGACCGGTTGTATTAAATTGGTTGGCAATTTGTGGAATATACAATAACCCAAATGTAAACATAAACCCCGTAATACTCCATATAATGCTATGAATGTCTTTGGTTGGTATCAATGCGGTCCCTTTAGCCACAATTGGGTCATACATGTATTCTGGTTTTGGGGGCTCGCCCCCAAATGCCAACGAATTTAAACTGTCCATAATAATGTTGATTATTAAAATTTGTGTTGCCCAAAATGCTGGTTCCCCTGTAACCAGTGGAAAAATCAAACAAATCGTCATTAACCAAATATTTATTGGTAATTGGAAATGCAAAAACATTTTTATATTATGTAAAAATGTACGCCCTAATAATACTGCATTTGTTATTGAAACAAAATTATCATCTGTGATTATTATGTCGGCAGCCGATTTGGCAACGTCTGTTCCTGATCCCATTGCAAAGCCTACATCGGCTAATTTTAATGCTGGTGCATCATTTGTTCCGTCCCCACACATGCCGATACACAGTCCCATACTTTGTGCCAAATGTACTAATTTTAATTTTGTTGATGGTATTGCACGTGCAACAACACGCAAACGTGGTAATATTTTTAATATTTCATTATCTGACATATTATCTAATTCAGTTGCATTTATTGCAATATCATCAGAATTTTTATTCATTATTTTTGTGTCATATGCAATTGCGCGTGCCGTATTCAATGCGTCGCCTGTAATCATAACAACTTGTACATGGGCATTTTGCATTGTTTTAACTGCGTGTGGAACACCGTCACGAATTTTATCGCGTAATGATGTTAAACATATAAAAATCATCTCATTTGGCAAGCCATTTTTTTCTAATGGCTTGTTACAATATGCTGTGGCAACTAAGCGCATGGCTTGATCAGATTTTTCTAAAATTAAATCGGTTATTTTTTTACGATTTAATTTTTTTATATTTCCGTTTTCATCCATGTATTTGGTACATTTTTTTAATAACAGTTCTGGGGCCCCCATAACATATGTATATGTTTGCATATCGTTTTTTATTTCAGTCGCAGAATACTTGTTGGAACTGTCAAAGGGAATTTCACGTTGAATTTTATCTGATTTTAATTTTGTAAAAATTTTGTTGTTGGGTTTAATTAAATTTAATAACGCCCGTCCAGTTGCATTTCCACCTGATATGTTATTGTTTGTATCGTATGTGGCACCACTGTTCAATATAACGTTATGAAAAAATATTTCATTTGTTTTGGTGTTGGCGATAAATGATATTTTTGTCCCATTGCCTAAAAAATTTGCAACAGGGGATAGACTTGCATGTGTTAATGTTCCGGTTTTATCTGTGCACAGTATTTGAATATTTGCGGCTTCGGGTATTTTATTGGCATATTTGGTCAACACGTTATGTTTAACCATTTTACGTGCATTTTGTGATATTATTAAACTGACAATTAATGGCAGCCCTTCTGGAACAGCGGCTGCAATAATTGTTAACGAAATTGCCAATGCAGATAATATGTTTGAAATTATATTTAATTTGTTGTCTGTAAAAAATGCATTTATTCCGCCCAGATTAATAATATCTGTTGTAATTATAGCTGTACCAACAATTATGGCACCAATGATTCCCCATTTGCTGATTTTGGTTGCCATGTTATCTAATTGAATATCCAATGATGTTTTTGGGGCAGAAATGTTTTGAATGCTGGTCAATATTTTTCCATTTTCTGTGCCGGTGCCAACACGTGTCGCAATCATTATGCCGCGACCAGATTGTATGGTTGTTCCTGCAAATAGACTGTTTTTATCAACGTATGAATCACCGGTAATTTTTTTGTCCGGATTATATTTATAATTGTTAATAGAATGTTTTTTTACGGGTTCTGATTCACCATTTAATATAGAATTATCAACAGATATTTCACCAGATAATAAATAGCCATCGGCATGAATAGAATCACCTGTGTGTAATATTATTATATCATCAACCACAATATCGGTTGTTTTAATTTTTTGTATTTTCCCATTTCTGATGACGTCGCAATGCCGCAACGTGACTAATTCTTGTAATTTTTGTGTATGGTGTTGTGCACGTAATCCTGTTGCAGTATCAATTATTGCAATTAAAAATAATATGAACAGTATACCTATGGCTTCGGTTAAACTGCCCATTCCCAGAATTGATAATATAATGAATACCAATGCTAGGAATACTAAAATCATATTCAGTTTGTCTGTAAAAATTTCGTATAAAAAGTCAAAAATGTTTTTTGTTTTTTGTTTTGGTAAAATATTTGCACCGTATTTTTTACGGTTTGCAATTACTTGGGCAGATGTTAGACCTTGGTATTCCATTGTATAAAGAACCTTTATATGTTTTATGAAATTATAACATAAAAATTATGTAATACAAAAACGCCCCAAAGGGCGTTTTTTCCTTAACTGTTAATTATTTCCAGAACACGTTTTGGGACGTCTTTAATATTAACACGTTCTTGGGACATTGTATCTCGATGACGTAATGTTACCGTATCATCTTCCAATGTTTGGTGATCAACAGTTATACATACTGGGGTACCAATTTCATCGTGTCTACGGTAATTTTTACCAATGTTGCCGGAATTTTCTAATTCAATGCGTCCAATGGCCAATTTACGTAATTCATTTTCAATGTTATTTGCAGTATCCAACAATTCTGGAACATTTCGTGCCAACGGTATAACAGCGGCCTTTACAGGGGCTAATTTGGGCTTTAATTTCAATACTGTGCGCGATTTACCATCAGGTAATTGTTCGTCTGTATATGCTTCTATCATAACGGCCAACATTGCACGGTTTACACCCATTGCGGTTTCGATTACAAACGGTATAAAATTATCACCGGTTTGTGGGTCACTGTATGATAATTTGGTTATGCTGTCTTTGTTTTCCAATACATTTGCGTTGATTTTGAATTCGCTTTGTGATTTTGTGTGTGAACCTAAATCAAAATCTTGACGATTGTGAATTCCTTCTACTTCATCAAACCCATCTGGAAATTCGTATTCAATGTCAAAGGCTGCCTTGGCATAGTGGGCTAATTTATCGTGTGGGGTGAAACGTAATTTTTCTGCGGGTATTCCTAAAACATTTATCCACCAATCCATGCGGATTTTTTTCCATTGTTCGTGTTGTGTCTCGTCATCACCTGGACGAACAAAATATTGCATTTCAGCCTGTTCAAATTCACGCATACGAAATACAAAATTACGTGGTGAAATTTCATTGCGAAATGCTTTACCAATTTGGGCAATTCCAAACGGTAACTTATGTGGTTTAGCGTCTAATACATTTTTGAAATTAACATATGTCGTTGTGGCTGTCTCTGGACGCAAATATGCGTTAATTGCACCATCTGCTGTTGCACCGATTGACAATCCCATCATTAATTGATATTCACGTGGGGCACTGATTTCAGTGCTGCCACAATTATCACATTTTGTTTGGTCAATCATTTTGTCTTGACGCATACGTGCACCACATTTTTTGCATTCAACCAATGGGTCAGAAAAACTGCCTTCGTGCCCAGAATATTTCCACATTAAGCGATTGCTGATTAACGCGGCGTCTAACCCTTCGATATCATTGCGCGAATAAATCATTGCGTTCCACCAGGCATTTTTAATGTTTTTCATTAATTCAACACCATATGGACCATAATCATATGCACCACCCAAACCACCATAAATTTCGGAACCTGTGAATATGAAACCACGTCGTTTGCATAATGCGACAATATCATTAACTGTTTTTGCTGGCATATTTTAACCTCTGAATTTAACGGGATATATTGTGATATACAAACCGCATTTTTGCAATATAAAAAATCGATAATGTTTTTGACGAATAAAAATATATTACGTATGCAGATATATGGTTATGTATTTTTGATATATTTGATAATGTGGGTACAGTAATTTGATTAATGAAATAAATTACGAAACAAATGGAATAAAGATACGCTTTGGGTGTAAAAAAAAACGGGGAAATTCCCCGTTTCTTTGTTTTTTATTTCATATCTGGTGTAATCGCAGCAACTGGACATATTGCAGCACATGTTCCGCATGACATACATTTTGTTGTGTCTATAATGCATTTTCCGTCTGGTCCAACCGACGTTGCACCAACCGGGCATCCACCCATGCATGTATGACAACCAATGCATTTTGAATTATCTATTTTATACGCCATTTGTTTTCCTTTTTTTGTTGTTTTGTGTTAATTGGTTAATTAATCGCGATTTAACAGGCTTAATATGTATTCAAACATTGCAATAAACGATATGTATAAATGCAATGCACCCAAAACCGCCAATTGATTACGTTGTTTTTCATCACTGCCCATTTGGTTGTATACATTCTTCAATGTTTGCATGTCATATGCGGTAAACAGTGCAAAAACCAATACGCCAATTAAACATATTATTGTTCCAGATGCACCGGCCATGATTGTCGGCCATATAAATGATGCCAATCCAACCAATATTAATCCAATCATGCCGATTGTTAAAAATACACCCAAAAACGACAGATCTTTGATTGTTTTATAGCCAAACAAAGCCATGCATGCAAACATTAATGCGGCAATTACAAATGCGGCCAATATTGTAAATGGATTGTTTGTTACGGCAACCAATAACAAGGGTGTCATTACGATGCCCAATGTAATGGAATATATTGCTAACATTAATCCTGCGGTTGTGGGGCGCATATTAAATGCTCGGGCCTGTGTCCACAGGGATAATCCAACACCACCAAATGCCAATATGTAGTACAGTGGACTGAAACCGGTGCTGCCGAATAACATGGACCACAATGGGGTTGATATTGTAATAAACGCCGAAATGGCTGTTAATGCAACGGCACCAAACATTAATGCAAATATGCGTTTAAAGTACAATTGCATACCATTGTTTTGTGTTCTCATTGAAAAACTCCTTTTTGATTTTCAAAATAAGTATGGTATAATTTGGTACGATTTTCAAGATTAAAAGGAATATAGTTATGGATATCAATAAAATTGCAAAAGAATCAAAATATTTAAAACACACGCACGCAACTCAACCCAACTCGTATGAAGAATGTGTTAATACACAACTGTTTTTGATAGATGTATACAGTAAAAAATTAGAACGTTTGAAAAACGAAAAAGAAAAAAGTAAAGAAACTTATAAAAATATAGAAAATGTGGAAATTCTTTTAAAAAGTTGTAAAAGTTCGTTGAATTATCTGGAAAATTTAGATAAAAACAGAACAGATATTGTTAAAATTATTAGGGAAATTTTTCGGCTGAAACAATATTAATTAGGAATTGGTAAAAATAAAATGTCCGTTATGATCAATCCGATTTCACCGGTTGCGTTTTCTGTATTTGGTTTACCTGTGCGCTGGTATGCGTTGGCGTATATTGCGGGATTTGTTGGGGGGTATTATTTATTTAAGTATTTGATGGCTCGTACAGATACACAGTTAAAATTGGATAAACATCAATTGGATGATTTATTAACGTTTGTGATATTTGGTGTGATACTTGGTGGTCGTTTAGGGTATGTTTTATTTTATAATTTACCATTTTTTATATCGAATCCGTTGGAAATATTTGCCTTGTGGCATGGTGGAATGAGTTTTCATGGTGGGCTGGTTGGCTTGGTGTGTGCGGTTATTTTGTTTGCACGAAAACGCAAAATAAACGCATGGAAAATATTAGATATGATGGCGGTTGTTGCACCAATTGGATTGTTTTTTGGACGTATTGCAAATTTCATAAATATGGAATTGATGGGGCGGGTCACGGATTCGCCGTTCGGTGTAATGTTTGCGGGTGTTGATACCGTCCCTCATTACCCCAGCCCATTGTTTGAAGCCGCAACTGAAGGTGTGTTGTTATTTGTTTTAATGTTTTGTTTACATCGTTTTACGTCGTTGCGTAATCGACCTGGGGCATTGGCCGGAATTATGGGGATTGGGTACGCCTGTGCACGTGTTTTTTGTGAATTGTTTCGAGCACCAGATGTGCAAATTGGCTTTTTGACATCGTGGGGCTTAACGATGGGGCAATTGCTGTCGGGGATAATGTTTGTGGCGGGGACAATAATATTTTTATTGGCGATATACCGAAAGAAATAGGTTGTTATGTAGAAACAAAACGCCCCAATTGGGGCGTTTTTGATTGCTGAAATTTGAAAGCGGTATTTGTCTGTGATATAATACCTGTGAAATAAATCATATTAAAACGGAGAGAGAATATGAAAAAAACACTGATAAGTGCAATTGCATTGAATGTTTGTTTGGCTGCAAATGCCGTGGCAATTCAAAATGATAATAAAAATCTGTTGTTTTCAGAAATTACTAAAACAGATGAAATTTATTTATTAGTATCACAATACACCGATGAACAATTGCATGATAATGGAATTATAAAAACGTATGAACGCGATAAATCTGGTGATTGGATTGCTAAGTTTTACAGTTATAAGTATAATGATAATACAAAGATTCCAAGTATTAAATCGTATGAAAATAATAATTTAAAATTTATTGAGTTAAGTGAAACCGAAAGTGCACAATATCAAAATGCAGCTGTACCAAGCCTGCAAAGTGCCAATATTATAAAAACGTATCAAAAAAATGCGGATGGGGAATGGGTGGCAAAATTTTATAAATGGACACGAATTGTCGACGGAAAAGAAATTGATAGCGGACGGTTTGGGGCGAATATACATAATACAGATGGTTTAATAGAATCGGTTAACGGTGTATTTATTTCGGTTCCATCGTTAAATGGGAATGGTGTTATATATAATTCCAATAATAATTATTATTATGGTTCTGCATCGCAGGTTGCAGAAATTAATGGTGGTGTAAACGGGGTATTTATTAATAACGATGGTGGTGGAAATGGTGCGGCCGTTTATAATAATTCTTTGGTATATATGGATTATATAACGGGTACATTTATAAATAATTATGCGGGTAATTATGGGGCAATAGCAAATGAAACGGGGCATATTGGAAATATTTCGGGCGTTTTTATTAATAATAACAGTGCAAACGGTTCTGCTATTGGTAATAATGGGGTAATTGATAATATTGCTGGAATTTTTATTGGTAACAATGGTTCTAATGGTAAGGCTATCTATAATAACGGTAATGGTATAATTGGTCAAATTTCTGGAAAATTTATAAAGAATCAATCTGTTGGTGGTATCTATGGCGGTCCGGGGGGGGCGATTTATAATGCTGGCGGAACAATTGGGGATATTAAGGCCGACTTTATTAATAATTCAACCAATGCACCTGGTGGGGCGATTTATAATTCTGGTGGAACGGTCGGTAATATAACGGGTGATTTTATAGGAAATATTTCTTCTAATGGTGGGGCGATTTCTAATTCGGGTGGAATAATTGGTAATATAACGGGTGATTTTATTAATAATAGTAGTAGTGTTGGTGGGGCAATTGAGATTTATGGTGGAACGGTCGGTGATATAACTGGTGATTTTATCAATAATAAATCTAGTAGTGTTGGTGGTGCTGTATACGGTGATATAGCAAATATGAAGGGGAATTTTATTAATAATTCTGCTGCTGGTGGTCCCGGTGGTGCTGTGTTTGGTAATATAACAAACATGACGGGTGATTTTATCAATAATAAATCAAGTAGTAATGGTGGTGCTGTATTCGGTGATATAGCAAATATAAAGGGGAATTTTATTAATAATTCTGCTGCTGGTGGTCCCGGTGGTGCTGTACACGGTAATATAACAAACATGACGGGTGATTTTATCAATAATAAATCTAGTAGTGTTGGTGGTGCTGTATACGGTGATATAGCAAATATGAAGGGGAATTTTATTAATAATTCTGCTGCTGGTGGTCCCGGTGGTGCTGTATATGGTGATATAACAAATATGACGGGTGATTTTATAGGAAACACATCTGAACATATGGCTGGTGCAATTTATGGACACATTGAAACGATGAATGGCAGTTTCATAGACAATCATTCTAGTGATCTTGGTGGGGCAATTTATGGAAATATTGGACGTTTGTCAGGAAATTTAATTAAAAACACTGGATTGATAGGTGGGGCAATTTATAGCACTGGTAATATCGCATTATTGGCTGATGGTAACAGTTATTTGATTTCAAATAATTATCAAAAATATGAAGATCTTGAAAGTTCCAAAATATATCGTTTTGATAATGCGATTACAGTGCAGTTTAATAGTATATTAAACATATCAGCGTTAAATAATGGAACATATACTATAAACGATAATATCGCATTGATGCATGAGTGGGATACGGAAAATATAGGTAAACGTATAAATTATTTTGATGCACATATCGCCGAAACAATGGATCCGGATGATGAAGATTATGCAAGTACAAAAGAATATTATACAAAATATGATATTGAAATAAATGGTGATAATACAGGTGGTGTATATTTTAATAATAAAATATATGATCCAACAAGTGTATCTGTAATTAATTCCACAATTGGATTTGGAAAGACACCAGATGCCTATACAGGAACAGAAACGTTTGGTGGTTTTGCAAATGATGTAACGGATATTACAGTTAAATTTTCAATGGAAAATTCAACATTAGATTTATCCAATGGGTTTATTCAATCGTTGGATTTGCCGACGTTATATTTGTCAGGAAATAATAAATTTAATTTTGATATTGATGCAAAAACAAATGCGGTTGATTATGTATCAATATCTGATTTGCAATTGGACAATGATGAAAAAGTACAGGTTACATTTAATGGACTAAGTTTTGCGTTAACAGATACACCAATTTTATTTGCGACGGTTAATACAAACGATAATGTATTTGAATTGCAAAATAATACAATTGATACATATACGAAAATATATGATTTGGAATTGTCGCAAATTGCCAATGAATGGTTTGTTAAAATTGCATCCGAAAAAACGAATCCTGTGGCTGTTAACGATGGAATTGCATCTGGCAAAATATCAAAACACTTGGTTCGTCAAATGACAAACAGTATGCAAAAACGTGTTGGTGAATTAATGTGGCGTAATGAAAAAACAGGTGTTTATACTGATGCCGGTAAAAATGGTTTCTGGACACGCGGTATTTATAAAAATGCAGAAATTGGTGATGTGTCCGTTGGTCAATCTGGTGTTGAATTTGGATATGACCGAAAATTATTTGCGGGTAAATCATTTGATGTATATGCAGGGGCCTTGGGTTATATATCAATGGCACAATCTGATAACAGTGATGTTAATTTAAATTCAACGTCATATGGGGTCGGTGCATATGGAATGTTAACAACACAAAATGGGTGGTTTGTTGATGTCGCATTTCGTGAACATATTGTCGATTTGGATGGAACCGATGGTTATAATGCCATGACATTAAATACGGAAATTGGTAAACAATTTGTATTTGATATGGGATTAGAATCCGTATCTGTATTTGTGACACCGTCTGTGGAATTAACAACAATAAACATGTCCGATGTTGATGTTAATGGGGTAATGACTGTGCGTGGCGATACCAATGTAATATTAAATGCCGCATTGGTTGGTGGACCGCGTTGGAAAATGAAAAATGGTCAATTACAGACGTATGCAAAAATTGGCTATACAAATGATGCATCTAAAAAAACTGTATTAAGTATAAACAATGAACGGTATAACACAGATGAAGCACAGAATGCGATGGAATACGGATTTGGTATGAATTGGCATAATATTAACGATTCAACAAATTTGTATTTTGAATTAACGTACAGCACAGATACCGATTACACCGAAATCGGCGGAACGTTGGGGTTACGTTATGTGTTCTAATTATTATTGATAAAACGCCCCAAATGGGGCGTTTTGTTTTTGTGAAAATATAATTATTTATCAAAACAACCGAACAGATTTTTTATGCGTTTTTTTGCAGATACTTTGCTGGGATCATAAATTTCATACAGATTATGATTTTTTATTGAAAACGCTTGGCAGATGGCGTCCATAAAATCATCAATAATGCTGTTTTTGGATGCACCGAAACTTGCTGTGTTGTATGTCATATATACACCTTTTTTATATATTGGTATGATAACATCCCCAGGATTAAAAGAAATATGAAAAAAATATAAATCACAATTATAAATACGGCATATTGACAGCGTTTTTTTATTGTGTCACAATTTTATCATGTCGGTTCAAAAAAATATACTATTGTATAAATTGCTGGCACATTTTGCCGTTGTGGCACGATATGGCCAGATAAAGCGTGCGGCTGATGAATTGGGAATGCGACAATCAAATTTATCATCTGAGGTATGTTTGTTGGAACAGATATTAAACGCCAGATTATGCATCCGGCAAAGTCATGGGTTAAAGATGACGCCAACCGGTGATCAGGTTTATAGAATTACCAAAAAAATAAATGATGTTTTGTCATCTTTGCCGCATCGTTTTTTGGATAATGCAAAATCAGAAACAATACGTATTGCAGTGCCCAATATGTGCTTTACAACGTTTCAGCAAAAATTTTTGCATCAAATGCGTAAAATGCATCCAGAAATTGTGTTTCAGGTGATTGGATTACAGGAAATGAACCGTCACAGTATGGATAATGCAGATGTGTGTTTAACATATGAGTATATTAGATCACCTGATGTTGATGTGTTGTTTAAAATACCTGTGCGAATTGCGTTAATAACAACCCGACAACATATTGCCGATTATGGGGTTCCGAAATCAATTGAAGATTTGTTATGCAATCACCATATTGTAATAAACACAGAAACCGCAATTTATGATCCAAAATACGAAGAACGCAGAAATATGGCGAAATCGTTGGATTATGTTGTGTCTAATTCTGAAATGCAATTGTCATTGGTGCAATCGGAAAATTTGGTATCAATGGTGCCGTTTTTTATGATTAAATACATGCCAGATATTGTGGAGTTTTCATTGCCTGGATGGGATTGTCATTTTAATTTGTATTTGATGACGCGTCATGGAAAATATCGCCAGGCGGCGATAAATAATATATGCAGATTTATTGTTGATATATTTAAGTCCATATTATCCGCCGAAGAAATGCGTAATTTAACCATGAATCCAGATTGCAAAGATGCATTTGCAGATTTTGATATAAATACCACAAATATGTAATAAATTAAAATTTTGTTTATATTGTAATTTCCGGTTGCGTTTAAGAAAAAAAATATATAGAATGTGTCCGTTGTGTGTTGTTAGCACATGATCTTTTCGGATGGTTGGCAGAGCGGTCGAATGCGACGGTCTTGAAAACCGTTGTGGGGGTAACTCCACCGGGGGTTCGAATCCCTCACCATCCGCCAGGATTAAGTCATTGTTTTTACTTAAGAAATTTAAAATAAACTTAGGTAAAAATGATGACTCTTTTTTTATCGTTTTTTATTATTTTTTAAGGCATTTTTTGCGAGAATTATGGGCGTGTACGCGGTAAAAATAAAGTGGAGATAGTTCGTCTAAAAGAGAATACTTCGCACAGGTGGGCAAATCTACCGGGCGTTCGAATCCCTTTTGAGCCGCCAGTAATAAAAAAATACCCCAGATGGGGTATTTTTTATTACTGTTGGTGTTGCGGTGTGGACGAAACATCGTGCAATCTGTGATTGCAGGGTTCGGGGCGTCAGTTGGCGAAAACCAGCCGTTTTGCGAAGTTTGAGCCTTACGTAGCGAAAGGGGCCCATTTGCGCCAATGTATGCAAATGGGAATCAGACAATCCCTTCGTCTCCGCCAGTAAAATTTAACATCTTGGACAATGTTCAGAGCTGTTTTTTTTGTTGTTCCAGGGGAATGTTTTATTGATTTTATTTTGTGTTTTTTATATTATCCCCTTATATATGGGAAGGGATGAAACTGCGAAAAATAGTTTTTTATATATTTATTATTTTTTCTGCAAATGCGGTATTCGCGGAATCTGCGTTTTGGGTAAAAACGATTGATGGAACGTCTCAATTTTCGTTTTCTATTGCTGCAACAGGTGATTTTATAATTGATTGGGGTGATGGTAATATTGAAAATATATCACAAACAGATGTAAAATCTACAACATATTCACATATTTACAAAAATTCTGGGGTATATGATATTGGAATATCTGGTACTGCAACGGCATATAATACAAATATAAATGTTGCAACGATCAGTTTTGAAGAAAACAAAAATCTGGCACAAATAAGTGGTTCTTTATCCGATATATTTGGAACGTTGACGGTTGGTGAACAAAGAAATCCGCGTTTTTACAGAACGTTTCAACGGTGTGAAAATTTACAGGGAAATATTCCAGAAAATTTATTTTCTTCATTAAGTGGTGAATGGGTGCCGTATATGTTTGTTGGAACATTTAAATTTGCTGCAAATTTAAAAAGTACCTTGCCACCAAATTTATTCGGTTCAATATCTGGCCAGCCGCAACCGTTTATGTTTTGGGAAACGTTTAACAATTCAGGGGTTTATGGGGATGTCCCGCCCGATTTATTTGCTGGGGCAATTGGGACACCGGTCGAAAGTATGTTTCGAAGCGTGTTTTTTAATTGTACGGGATTAACGGGGACAATACCGAAAAATTTGTTTGCCGGAATATCCGGTCCCCCAGCCGACAGTATGTTTGCGTATACGTTTAAAGATTGTGCTAATTTAACTGGGACAATCCCAGAAGATTTATTTGCGGGAATATCTGGCCGTCCCATTAACAGCATGTTTTTGGAAACATTCTATGGATGTTCAAAATTAACCGGCCCAATACCGGAATATTTGTTTGTGGGAATATCCGGCAACCCAGCCACCAGTATGTTTCAAGGCACGTTTAGAGGGTGTTCAAAATTAACCGGCCCAATACCAGAAAATTTATTCGCTGGAATATCAGGACGGCCCGCCAATAAAATGTTTCAAGAAACATTTTACGGTGCATCCGGATTAACGGGGGATGTTCCGCAAAGATTATTTGCAAATGTTGATATAAATTATACCGCTTCGAATCAAATGACAAATGTTTTTTATGGAACCAAATTGAATACGCAATGTAATGCAGGTGATTATCAATTTATCACAGGGTTTGAAAAATATTTTACCAATCGTGTGGCGTGTACAAAATGTCCAAATGGCACGACATCTGATGTTGGCGCAACCAAAATAAATGAATGTTTTATTTTGTGTGAACGTGGATATTATTTACCGGCCAATTCTACAGATTGTTCAATATGTCCTGCAAATTCTTGGTGTCCGGGTGGTAAGATGTCTGTTGATGAAGATAATGCATCGGGGGTAAATGCGTGTTTAACTGGTTTGGTATGTCCCGCCGGTTCATCACAAGAATTATCATGTGGCAGATTGTTGCATGTTGGCAATATGACAATGTATATGTCGCAAATAAAAAATACGGAACATGCGTTGGTGGTTGAATACGATGGAAAACGTTTTTATACGAATGCTTCAACAGAACCACATTTCATTTCTGATGATAGTAAGAATGTATTAAAAATTAAATACAATAATCAAATTTATTGGGTATATAGCAGCGATATAAATTAAAGGTTATGCCTTTGGGGGCGATGCAATACATTCCGAATGCTGGATGTAAAAAAGTTGTATAGTTATGGCGTTCAATAATTTATTTACGATTTATGTTAATGCTGTTATGACATATTATATGAAATAATCGTGGTTGGGGTGTGATATCAAATTCCATGATATTATTGTAGAAAGCCTGTTTTTTTGGGTTATACATTTGACCAAAATTTTTGTTGCACGGTTTGATTTTGTTCTCTTTAGGGGGGACACTTTTGTATCCCCCGTTTTAAATTTATATGTGTTATTGTTGTATGTTTGGAATTTCAACAATATCGTTATATTTACCCAAATATCGCTCGCCCGATTTGCAATATATTTTTTGTAATGATCCGTTGTATTCTGCAACCGCAGAAACATAACGTTCAGAAATTTCTGTATTGGCCCCCTGAATACCCGACAATGCACCCAAACCGGCACCGGCGGCGGCACCTTTGACAGTATCACCCAATCGGGCCTTGTTGGATAAATCAATAATATTACCATGATCATCATCGGCACCAATGGTCATAGGTTCAAAATTGTCAATGTTATAGTTTCCTAATAGTGGAATTTGGATGCCACCAGCCTGACGTCCATAAACTGTACCGTTTATATGTTTATCCTTATATTCTGACCAACTGGCTTTGTTTTTTCCAAAAAACGTATTACCATCTTCATATTCAATCATTGCAGGTATTTTCTTTTTAATAATATTACCTTTTACTTTTAAAATAAGCGGCAGTTTGTCATTATCTACATTTGAAGGCTGTATTTGGGTTAAACATATTTTGATACCACCGCTGCATTTGCTGTCATTGATATCTGTATGTATATAATATCTTTCATTCCGACCGAGATTTGCTTTTAAATCATCTATATTTATTTTTTCTATTTTAGATACTGTTCCAGATTTGTTGGATATTGGTTGAAGAAGCTCAGTGTCATGTAATTGAATTTGTTCGCATTCTTTTAATTCATTGTTGCATTTATATGATACATGTGAATTAAAATCGTAAAACATATTGAACGCATCGTTTCCTGATTCGATTTCTAGTGCATAACCCCACAGACAGGTTGTGTCTTTGCCGTCGATTGTACATTTTTCAATACGTAATTTATTACTGTCAGGGTTTGTGGATGCACTAATATTCGCAATAATTCCACCACCTGCGGCGGCAATACCCGCGTTTAAAATTGCGTCCCCCGCAACTTTGCCGGAATATGCACTGGCGGCGGCCAATGCGGCGCCCGACGTTGCACCAATTGCGGTGCTGTGGATTTTTTCTTTGTTTGATCCAAAAATATTCCCAGGGTTTTCAGGGTTGTTTCCAACCATATTTCCAATAACACCACCGGTTAACGCCATTGCAGCAATTTTTAATCCGGCGTTTTGTTTTGATTCCCGATTCATGGCACGTTTTACATCATCCATTGTTGGTTCGTTATCGGCGGGGAAGGTTACCTGGCCTGCATATGTGGTGTAACCTGATTCTGGAAATTCTGAAATGTTGCATTTTATGCTGCCATCGATTGGTAAATTTGCGGTGGCCAATAATGCATCTGAACCACCGGGGCCCATTTGATAACCGTACATTCTTACAACACCGACGCATTGATCTGATTTGTTTGAAGACAGACCAACATTTGGTTTGTCCCATGCAAATTCTGCAGCCGGGTATGTTTCTTTGCAGTTATTTAAATCGGTAAATGTTACATGAATACTGGTGTCGCCTTGGATTAATTTGCGGGCCAAATCTGCGTCTGCAACACGAACAGGCAAAGAATTTTCATCCGTTATTTGTTGTGATTGTGATGCGGCAATCATTTGATTGACCTGATTATACGCATCAGCGCGGCTGCGGGCGGCATTGCTGACGTGGACGGCGGCAATCGCCGAATATTGTGTAACCATTACACCGGCCACAATGGTTAATATTGAACAAATTGCGGTTTTGTTGGGCATTCTCTCTCCGTTATTTTTTGTTTTAATACTGCAATCTGGCACGGACGCCCAAATCAACCGTGCTTAGACGACCGCTTTCGTACCAATTGGTATAATGGAATACGCTGTCGTATGGGGCTTCGTATTCACTGCCGGCACCATCGGACAACCATTCCACCTGTGAAACAACATTACTACCCGATGTTTTTACACGCCCAAGGTTGGTGTATCTGACATAAAAATCCATTTTTATTCCGCCGTTTAATTCTGTGGTCAGCCCACCTTCCAACATAAATGCGAATTGTTCTGTTGTCCCCCCATTATGATATGCCGTAACATCAGAAATTGCGGTTAAATCACCGGCACCTGCATAGGCGGGATCCATTTCAGAATAAAAAGATTTATCATAAACAACGTAATCAGCAATGGTATTCAATGATACACCAATACCCGCACCAACATATGGACGTAATGACCCACCCGCCAAATATCCAGTGTATGAATCAATGTTATAATATATGTTCAACATTGTGGTGTTTGCGGTGATTGCCCCACCATCAACCTTGGTTTGAACATAACCGCCACCCCCATCGGACGTTTCGGCGGTGTTGTTGTATCCCAGACCGGTGTAACGCAAATATGAAAAATCAATACGCATATCATTATTAATTGCGGCACCAACGGATATTTGTAATGGAATAACGGAATCGTAATTAAAACTGGCCGGTTTAAAGGCACCGGGAACAAAGAATGCATTTTGTTCGTTTTGATAATCTGCAGACATATCGCCCATAACACTGATGGCGTATGCCGCGGACAGGCCAATGTATAAACCACTGTCGGCTAAACGATCATAATCAGATGCCTGGTAATATTGGCGGCCGGCATTTGTTGCGTTTGAACCAACCCGCGGTAATGCACCCGTTATACGATTTGCACTGGCGGCATTACCATGGCGTGAATTCATTGCCGCCGCGGTTGAAATTGCACGATTGGACAGTTGGGGAACATACATTACCGGTTGTTGTACCATCATTTGCTGTTGTGGCATAGCAATCATTTGACCATTTGGAATCCCCCCCTGATATATTGGGTACGCTGCATGGGATGCGTGTGATAAAAACGCACAAATGCCCGCAAATGTGGCGTAAATACTGAATTTTCTCATTTCCAATCCGATTTTTGTTATTGGTATTATATCATAAAATGCCCCGTTAAAAAAGTTATTTTATATGCATATACGTATAAAAAAACCGCCCAAAAGGGCGGGTTTTGTCCAATATAGTTTATAGTATTTTATGTTCGTTTTTTAAAACTTTACGTTTACACGAACACCCATTTCTGCTTTGACATCTGTACCGTTCTGGGAACGTTTTTCAGCAGTGTCAAATGTGTATTCACCATACAGTGCAACCTGGGCATGGTCTGTAAACTGGTGTGCAACGGACAAACCAATGATGTATTCGTCAAATCCGTCCTGCATATCAGACAGTTTTTCTTCCAATGCCTTTTTAACTGGTTCCAAAGCACTTGAAACATTGGTTGTGATTTTATCTACGCCCTGGGACGCATGTTGGTTATAACGGAACCATGTTCCCGTTGACCATTTAGATGACCACTGATAAAACGTATTCAAACCAGCATTGATTTCAGTTGTTGATTTGAATTTTGCAGTAACTTCAGATGGCGCGGCCAATTTTGCCAAAATCAATGCTGTTGAAGTACTTGGCAAAACCTCTGTATTTGAACCAACCAAACGGATACGACTGTTGTCGTCACCGAATGTACGCAAAACTTCTACGAATGCAGATGTTGTAAAGCGGTCATTCCATACACGACCAAACTTTGTTCCAACATGATAACCCCACATACCATTTGAATAGTTATCATAATCAATTACACCAGATGCATTTTTCAGAGAATAACCTGCCAATGCTGTTGTTGGCTCCATTCCCGCCGTGGTTGCTTCCGTTACAATCTTTGTTTGTTCTGTGGTCGACAATGTTTTTCCTTCAATATTATACTGGCCACGCATTTCACCTAATCCACCCAGGTGTAAATCGCCATAGACATCAACTGTCCAACCGTTATTGTGTTCTGGCGTGAACAAACGATATGTTGTCCCTAAACGACCACCAGACAAACCGGTACGGGAAATATCGTCATCATGTGTGTATTGTGCAGAAAAATGCGCCATCCAACGATCGGTTATACCGTATCCCAATTCTTCCTGAATACGGATAATCGGAAATTCTGTTGCACCATCGTGGTGTTTATCCTTGTGTGCTTCGGAACTGTCGGCAACTTTTAACATAACGCCGTTTGTCAGTTTCGAATATACCCCATGGGCATCCGGCATATATAACGGATTTTCCATGTTTTTCAATGCACCGGCATTCGCCATTGCAGGTGTTGCCAACATCGATGCGGCAACAGCCATTTTTACAGATTTTTTCATCATTATACTCCTTTTGGTCTTGATGAAATTCGACGGCCCCCATTATTGGCAAGACCGCGGGGCATATCCATGCCGCCCATTATTGGCAACAGCATGTTTTATGACATGTCCGAAATACAGCCTGACATAGAATAGGATTATTGTCAAAAAAACAATTTTCTTGACAATTAGGTTGAAATACCTTATGCGCGCATTATATATAAATTGGTGGGTGTGAGCGTCACCATAACCAAAGGGGGCAGAAATGGCAGTAAATCAGCAGAATATAGCAGATGCAGTCAACCAAAGCGGTATACAAATATCGATAGAAGATAAAAAAATTATCGAACGGGCATATGCTGAATTGAACAAAGCATTGGTCGCCATGAATGGGGCACATGGACACAGTTATGGAAAATCGATGTATATGGCAACCCAACAGGTTAAAGGTTTTATTGACAGTAAAAAATCCAATAATGGTGTTGCAGCACAATATTTACGTAAATTTCATGAAGATAAATCCAAAGAACAGGCAAAACAATCAATGTTGGATAATAAACGTGAATCTGTTCAAGAACTGGACAACGCAGCACGTGCAGAAAATATTCGCAAGATACAAAAAGCGGTCGATACGTTAAAACAGGTTATGGAAAAATACAAAGGCAATATGATGGAAATAGAAAAAAGTGCCCCGAATATACCACAACGCAGTCAACAGGCGTTGCGACATGGTCCCAAATTACCATCAGCGATGGGAAACCCGAATACTAATCCAAAAGATTTGCCCGTCCAAAATCCAGCCGGTGCGGGGGCTGAACAAATAACCCAACAGAAAATGAAACATGGAACGGAAAAATTGAAAATAATGATAATGGCGATTGAACAAAGAAAAGAACAGGTACGGCAGATTTTTCAAAATCAACAACGGGCCGCATAAATAAAAAAACACCGAAAAAAATTCGGTGTTTTTTTATTAAATTGACTAAACGAATTTTATTCACGCCAAATTACATTTTCAAACATTGTATTAATTGTATTTTTAATGTCCGGGATGAAAAATTGTTCGCGATCTGCCGATGTTGTATTATCGGTATCTGTTTCAAAATGTGGAATATATTTTTGAATCGCAAAATTTTTTACACCACGTGTTGCACAATCGTTCGCAATTGTTAATAAATCATTTGGTGATATAAAACGTGGGTCGCATGTTACGCGAATTTCATAATCTTTGCCCGTGGATTGCCAAATGTTAAGTGAATCAATCATACGGTTATATGCAATATTTTGCCCCGTTAAATCGGGATATTTTTCACGTGTGGCCTTGTAATCTAAGCCAATCCAATCAATAAATGGGGCTGCACGCGTTAAATTTTCAGGATAAAAACCATTGGTATGTAATCCGATTTTAAAACCCAATTGACGAACCTGTTGCATATATTGTATCAATGCATCAGATTGCATTAATGCTTCGCCCCCAGAAAATACAATGGCCTCTAATTTTCCAACGCGGGAACGAATCCATTCAAAAACTTTAATCGGATCATAATCACCCGAACGAAAAGACAACAAATGGGGGTTCGAACAATATGCACATCGTAATGGACATCCAACCAAAAACAATACCGCGGCCAGATTCCCAGGATAATCAATTGTTGTAAACGAGACCACCCCCCCAATTTGAATATCAGACATTTTATTATGCAGCCATTTTCATTAAATCATTGTGACGTGCACCCGTCGTTAAACTGTTGTTTTCTGTAAATGTTTTTCTTTCGCAGAATTCAGAATATTTACCGATATTGAAATTTGATACCGGACGGATAAAACCCATTGAACGGGAAAAAATTTCACATGGTGTTCTTTGTGTGCAACCTGATTGCATAATACTCTCCTTTTTTCTTTGTTATGCGTTGTTTAATTGTTTTCAGAATGTTCATGATTTTGGTTTGCCGCAATTTCTGCATCACATTTTGGACAGAATTCATGGCGCCCTGGCAAATATCCATGTTTTGGACATATTGAAAATGTTGGTGTTAATGTCATATATGGTATTTTGTAGTTTTCAAAAATCGTCCGAACAATCTTTTGTGCTGCGTCCCCAGATGATACAGGTTCGCCCATATACAAATGTAACATTGTTCCACCCGTGTATTTACGTTGCAATTCTTCTTGGTGTTCCAGTGCAACAAATGGATCATCTGTATAGTTTACAGGTAATTGTGTTGAATTGGTGTAATATGGCGCATCTTTGGTTCCAGCGGTAATAATATCTGTATAATTTTTAGTATCTGTTTTTGCAAAACGGTATGAACAACCTTCGGCTGGGGTTGCCTCTAAATTATACAAATTGCCAGTTTCTTCTTGGAAATTTGCCAGGTTTTCACGAATAAAATCCATTACATCCAATACCAACTGTTTACCCATTGGGGTGGCAATATTTTCACGATCATTTGTAAAATTGCGAACCATTTCGTTTGCCCCGTTTACACCAATTGTTGAAAAATGATGGTTCCAATTCCCCAAATAACGGCGTGTGAATGGGTATAAACCACGTTCCATATTTTTAGATATTACCTTGCGTTTGATTTCCAATGCTTGACGGCCGTAATTCAATAATTGTTGTAATTCGCGGAACAGACCATCGCGATCGCCTTTGTGTAAATACCCCAGGCGGGACAAGTTAATTGTTACAACACCGATTGATCCCGTTTTTTCTGCGGAACCAAATAAACCGCCACCGCGTTTTAATAATTCACGAACATCTAAACGCAGACGGCAACACATTGAACGGACATCTGTTGGATTCAAATCTGAATTCAAGAAATTTTGGAAATTTGGAATACCATATTTTGCCGCCAATTCAAACAATGGTTTTACATTTGGATGATTCCATGGAAAATCATCTGTAATATTGTATGTTGGAATTGGAAATGTAAATGGACGGCCCTGTGCATCACCTTCGGTCATGACTTCTAAAAATGCTTTGTTAATCATGTCCATTTCTGGTTGCAAATCACCATATGTAAATTCAACCTGTTGTTTACCAATAAAAGGATGTTGTGCACGTAAATCTTTGGGACAGGTCCAATCAAATGTAAAGTTTATAAATGGCGTTTGGGTCCCCCAACGACATGGAACGGCGCAATTAAAAATTAATGTTTGCATTGCGTTTTTTACATCGGGATATGATAATTTATCCAATCTAACATATGGTGCCAAATATGTATCAACCGATGAAAATGCCTGGGCACCCGCAAATTCATTTTGCAATGTTCCCAAGAAATTAACCATGTGTGAAATTGCGGTTGCCATGTGCTTTGCCGGTTCACATTGCAAATAGCCTGGAACACCGTTAAAACCTTCGTATAATAATTCACGTAATGACCAACCTGCACAATAACCGGTTAACCAACCTAAATCGTGTATATGGATTGCCGCATTTTTGTGTGCTTCGGCAATTTCGTGTGGAAACAGATTTAACCAATATTCGGCTGTAACGCGTTCACTGGTTCGTAAAATTAATCCGCCAATTGAATAACCGATATTTGCATTTTCTTTGATGCGCCAATTTGAACCACCAACGTAACTGTCAATAACATCTACGGCGTCTATGTATGAATTACGAATTTCTGTGTGTTTTTGACGGTATATGATATATGCTTGGGCAGTTTTATATGCATGGGTATCCATTAATGTTTCGATAACAATGTCTTGAATCGATTCAACACTCGGAACCTGATTTGTGAATTTAGCATCCAGTTTATCCAAAACGGTTTGTGTTATTGTTACGATTTGATCGTCTGATATTTCTTTGGTTGAAGCAACAGCCCCTTTGATAGCGTTAAATATCTTATGTCCATCAAATGCAACCGTTTCACCATTGCGTTTTTGGACAGATGCCAAAGATGATTTAAATGTAGGAATTAACTGCATTTTTAATTCGTTTTGTGTGTCGTTACTCATTGTTGCCCCGATTCTTTAAAAATACTATATGTAGTGGTTGTTTTGAATTTATAGTAACAACATATAGTTTTTTTGAATTTGCTGCAACATAGAAAAAGTAAATTTTTTTCTTTTTTTTACTTTACATTTGAAAATGCGGATTTTCTGCCCAATTCATATATAGATACGGTTTATGTGTATTATACCAAACGAACTTTTGTGTCAAAAAAAGTTGCCTTTTTAAATAAAAAGTGATTCGGATAAATTAAAAAATACAAAATATAGATATAGATTGATGAAAATCGACTATATGTTGATAGTATATAAAAGCAGATGTTACAGTATTATGGTGGTGTTTTTAGAATAGGTTGCAATTCCTAGAAAACAATATACAATGTTTGTTGTCTGGTGTGTTGTGGTGACCAGATTTTTTTTATAAACAAAAAAGGAAACACATATGGTAAAAAACATATATGAAATGTTGCATAACGCCTGCGTGCAGAACAAAGATCGTATTTTCTTTGTCAGACAGAATGAAACGTATGCAGATTTGTTAAACAAAGTAAAACAACGTGCGGTTTTGTTGGCACAAAAATTTGGTATTAAAAAGGGTGATACGGTCGCATTATTGTCTGGGAATACACCGGATTTTATTCGGTCATATTTTGCAATTTTATCCCAGGGGGCAAAAGTATTGATGTTGGATACCGGTTTATCACCGGCAGAACATGTTAATATGATGACACGGACAAATTGTAAATTGGCATTGGCGCAAAAATCGCATTTTGTTGATGGTGGTGCAGAAATGTTTGATATTGAAAGCATTGATGAAACAAATCCAAATGATTTTGTGGCCGCAGATGTATCGCGTGATGATGTTGCAATGTTGTCATTTACATCTGGTTCAACCGGTAATCCAAAAGTTGTTGGTTTGACACATAATAATGTTTTATCGTTGGCTGAGGGGGCGTTGTTTTATAGTCCAGTAATTCGTCCAGGGTATATTTTTTATGGATTTTTGCCATTGTATCACATATATGGTGTTGTGATTAATATAATTGTACCAATTGTTTTGCAGGGACAATTGTTATTGCAGCCTGTTTTAAATCCACGTGAATTTATGAACGATTTTCAAAAATATCATCCACAGGTTATTCCTGCGGTTCCACGTATTTGGGAAACGTTTTATAAAAAAATTATTGATGCTGCCAAAGAAAAACATGTTTATACATTGATGCGTGTTGTTGTATCAATGCGTGGCATTTTACGTGCAATTGGTTTGGGTTGGATTGTTAATAAGGTAACCCGTCCTATACATGAATTATTTGGTGGTAATACCAAGGTCTTGGTGTCTGCCGGTGCAACATTAAAACCAACGATTCGTCGTTTCTTTGAACGGTTGGATTTTGCTGTTGGGGATTGTTATGGTTTGACGGAAACAACCGGCCCCGCCAATTTTAATTTTGCATTTCGTCGTGATGATGGACGCATGTGGTATGCGGGACCATTGTTGGGAAATGAAATAAAAATTAATAATCCAGATAAAGACGGCGTTGGTGAAATCATGATGCGCGGTAACATGGTTATGCCGGGGTATATTGATAATGATAACGCCAATGCAGCCGCATTCGAAGACGGTTGGTTTAAAACGGGTGATTTGGGAAAGTTAGACAATAAAAAACGTTTAATTGTAAAGGGACGTCAAAAACAGGTTATTGTTTTAGACAGTGGCAAAAATGTTTATCCAGATGAATTAGAAGATCTGTATATGCAAAATGATGAAATATTGGCCGCCGCGGTTTTTGAATACGTGATAAATGGTAAAGTTGTTCCATTTGCAGTATTTCAGGTTACCCCTGGGGTTACAACATCACGTGTTGCCGTCTTGTTGAAGGCGTCGAACCTTAAAATTGCCCCATATAAATGGGTAAAGCATTTTGCAATAACGGAAAATGAATTACCACAAACATCGGCCCGTAAAATTAAACATTTTATGGTCAAAGAAATGTTAGAACGTGGTGAATTTACATTACCGACAGAATAAAAGTGTATATTTGTATCATTGGTTGATATTTAAAAAATTGTCCGCCTTTGGGCGGATGATTTTTTTGAAATATAATTTATTGCCGAATAAAAAAATTGACAATTGCTGTGGAATAAATTATTTTTGTCTAAAGGAGTTTCTTATGTATCGTCGCCAGATTACTAAAATACCACAGTATACAGAAAAGTATATGAATTTTTTAAATGAAAAAATTGGTTATTCTGCCCAACAATGTTATTTTACAGATAAATTATGTTTTGGGACGGTTTATGAGGCATATAAGGCGTTTCATAGAAGAGGGTTTAACACAAATGGTTGGCCTCATTGGGGAGATGTCGGATATATAGACGGTGATGTTATATGTAATACGTTGTGGGAACAGATGTCATATAATGAAGAAGTTTTTGGAACAGAATCACCATTTTTGTTTATGGGAAAAAACGATTTAGGGCGTTTTTGTGATTTTTATAATAAATATGATGAACGATACAGTGATGAGGCTAAAGCTGTGTTCAAAGCAGTTGCTAAGGCTATTAAACCATGGTGGATGAATGGGCCGTCGTGGACGGATGGATTTAAAATTAGTGGAGAAATTGATTTGATAGATAATTATAATTTGTTGAAGTGTTTACGCGATGCTTTACAAATTATAAAAGAAAAAAATATTTGTGATTTTGAAAAAAATTTGATAAGACGAGAAAAGATGATAAAGAAAATTGAACAGTCAAACAATTTTTTATCGAATAAGTATAATTCTAAAGAAGATGAGAAAAAATATTTAAATATTTATTTGAAAAAAGCACCGGTTTGTATATTGGGGGATTTAGTTAACAACCCAAAAATACGGCAAGCGTTGGCGGTAAATAAGGATATGGTATCTAAATTGATATCTGCACTAGAAGAAATCGTAAAAGAATATAATAATAAAGTAGAAAAAGCAAATTATGAAAACTGTAGATTACAATTGCAAGAAATGTCTAAAATAAAAGAGATATTCGAAATTTTATTAAAATTTCAACCGATTAAAAAATAGGAAAAAATATGGTTAACCCAAAAATGAATTTGAATTTTGAAAAGGAACAATTGAAAAAACAATTAGAAAGTTGTTTCAAAGAACAACATAATTTAGAAAATGAATTGTGCTGTATGGATCCAGATGATCCCAGTGACCGTCCAAATATTCCATTACTGGAAAAAGATTTAGATATGGTTAGAGAGCAAATATCTGGTATCGAACAAAAAATGTTGCAGGTATTGAAACGGGAAAAATTGGGATATATCTTGGGCACTTTGATGAATTATAAAAAAAAGTAGATAATACCAGAAATAAATACACGTGATTTAGTATACAGTGTATACGCCAGACGTGTAAAATAGAGATTCGTTGATTCGAGTTACGGCTCGGACTGCGGATAATTACCCTTTAATTGTTTATTGGGACGGATTTCGGTTCGTCCCACGCTTTATTGGGTTAATTATTCGGACAACAATTATGGAAAACAACAAAGTCCATAAACTGAAGTAATTTGTTATTTACATATTGCAATATATGGTGGAAATGATTTTTCTGTATCAATGGTGCCATCGCCACAATCTAGACAGTTAAATTTTCTGTTTTGTGAATGATGTGCATCTATGGGGACATATTTTTTTTCAATATCCGGTATGTGTGTAATGTATTCTGCGTTTGGAAAGCCAAAATAAAAACCATGTCGTTGGCCGGTGCATTTTTTCGCGTCCGCGTAACATCCAGGGGTGCCAATTTTTGTTGGATCTGGGATACAATACGATTTGCACGTATTTGTATCCAGTATATGTTTTTCACAATCTGTGCACGATGAAATTGGAATGCGTGTTGTTGTGCCAATTTTTATATAATAATCGTTCGATTTTATATTTGAACATTTTGTAGATATGTTTGTTTCTGTTGGGGATGAAATACATTCCCATGTGTTTGTGTCATAATTCATTTGTAAAACCTGATTATCCGAACATGCGTTTTCTGGTATTGGGTCCATGCAATTCCATATATCATCAATCATAACGGCGGTTTGATTGTTTGCACATAATGGTTTTCTGGTTTCATCAGGCATACATTCTAACAGTTCGGAATTCCAAACCATATCACCACCACATGTGGTTTTATCATTGGTTGCAATGCATTGCCAACGACCAAAACGATACGTTTTTACCGTTCCGTTTGGACAACCTATGCTTTGTTGTGTTGGGGTGATGGAAACTGTTTTTTTTATGGGGACTGCATATTGGGTTATGTATATTAATTGCCCATCTTGTAATTTTAAATTTGATACGATTGTGTTTGGAACAGAATATTTGCTTTGCATGCCACCGGAAACTATATTTTTATTCGTTAATATTCCAAATGTTCCTATGTTTGAATAATATTGTTCCAAGATTTCTGTCATTGCATTAAATTTTGATTCAGGTAAAACATTTGTCGTTGTTATGACATAATTTAATACAGGTGTTTTTGTTGAATCGCATGGGATGATTTTTGATGATTTGTTTAAACATACGTTTTGACTGATGATATTATTTTGTTGAACACATATATCATCAAATGTTTCGCCATGCAGTTGTGCATTGTGTACTGCGGTTGTACATTCAGCAACAGAACGTAGATCCGAACGTTCAATTGCATACATCGTTTCTTGTTCAGGGGTACGGGTATTAGGTGCAGTCAAGACATAATAACCAGCGACAAAGATTGCGACCAATACCATAACAAAAATATTCATCATTCCCCCTTGCGATTTATTAAAAGTCTAGGTAATATATGAAAAAAATGCAACAGGAAAACAGATAGACGGATTAAATATGAAAAAATTATTGATTGTGTTATGTGTTTTGATTTTATGTTCATGTGGTTTTAAGCCGATGTTTACTGGAAACAGTTCGGATATTTATGTTAAACCAATCAGTGGTATCAATGGTATAGAATTGCGAAATGCGTTAAACGCTCAGTTTGGGGGGCAAAAAAATCCTGGGGCAGAATATGTGTTGATGATTAAATTAAGTGAACCTAAAACAAAATACAAAGCATTGGAACAAACGGGAAACGCCACATGGCAAGAAATAATTTTGCGTGCAGAATATACGTTATATCGTGATGATGTGGAAATTGCACGTGGGGTTGAAACGGCGTCCGAATCATATACATTCGTTCGTTATTTGGTGGCCGCCAATGCGTCGTATAACAGTGCAGTGCAAAATACAATTTTGGTATTGGCGGATAAAATAGGTACCCGTGTTATTGCAGAAACTGTAAAACATTCTGGGGATAACAAGTAATGAAATGGAAAGATACGGATTTTAATGGTGGAATAACCAAAATCAAAGCATTGTTAATTTATGGACCTGATGCCGGTCAAGTTGATGAATATTGCGATAAAGCGATTGAAAAATTAAATATAGAAAAAGATAATTTGTTTGCATTGGATGCAGATGAATTACGGGAAAAACAAGAGGCTGTATTTGCCGAAAGTTGCAGTCCATCAATGTTTGGTGGACAGAAAATGGTTGTTATTTCTGGGGCGGCAGATGGTGATGCTAAACAGATTGCCGATTTGGTGACACATCCTGGTTTGTGTGCAACAGTTATTGTTACCGCCGGTGATTTACGCGCGGGTGGTGGTTTGCGATCTTTGTTCGAAGGGGGCAGTGATATCGCAATATTGCCGTGTTATACAGATAATGCAGAAAAATTGGAACAACTGATTCGTGGTGAATTATCTGCCGCTGCTGGTATTGTGCAGATTACACCAGATGCAATGATATATATGAAAAACCATTTAGGTGGTGATCGTGGGATTACGCGTAGTTTTTTGGCAAAGATTGCATTATATGTTGATGATAAAAAAATTGTTGAATTGGATGATGTTGAGAAATGTTTGCCCGATACTGGGGCTGCGGATACTGATGATTTTTTATATTCATTAACGGCGGGGTATATTACACAGACAATGACGGCATTGGATCGTTTGTTATATGACAATACAGAACCAAATTTATTGGTTCGAAAATTAGACGCACATTTCAAAAAATTGATGACCGCCGTGGTAACGGGACAGTTGCCACAGGCGACGTTTTGGAAAATTGCGGATAAATTTGATCGGGCCAGAAAAATTTGGCCAGAATCGGAAATTGCCGGGGTTTTATTTCGTTTGAATGAATTGGAAAAACAGTTACGTCAAACCGGTATGCCGGCTGAGGTTTTATTACGTGATTTTGCATTGAAATTGGCTGTACGCGCAAGTAAATTGGCTTTGAAAAGGAGAATGTAAAATGTTACCATCTGTATATGCACCCAAAGATTTTAAACGTTTGCGTGTTGTTGGTGATTTGGTTGCACGTTGTTTTGAATATATAACACCGCATATTCGGGCCGGAATTTCAACAGGTGAAATAGATAGAATGGTTGTGGAATTTTTGCGTGCAAATGGTGCCCGTTCATCTGATTTGGGTTACCATGGATATCCGAAAAGTATATGTACATCTGTAAATGATGTTATTGTTCATGGAATCCCCAGTGATGATGTTATTTTAAAAGATGGTGATATTGTTAATGTTGATTTGACCGCTGAATACAAAGGTTTCCATGGTGATGCATCACGAATGTTTATGATTGGTAATGTTGCCCCAAAGGCACGTGAATTGGTTCAGGTATGTCAGGATGCATTAAATGCAGCAATTTCAGTTTGTGCACCGGGGGTTCCGTTGTCTGAAATAGGGCGTGTAATAGAATCTGTCGTTTTACCACATGGGTTTTCAATATCGCATGATTTTGTAGGTCACGGTATTGGTAAGGTAATGCATGACGAACCAGAAATTTTGCATTTTTATGATAAACATTTTGATAAAATAAAGATGGTCCCAGGATTGGTTTTTACAATCGAACCTATGATAAACATGGGACGCCCCGAATGTAAGATTGATGCAGATGGATGGACGGCACGTACGGTTGATGGTGGTTGGTCGGCCCAATGGGAACATACGTTGGGGATTACAGAAGATGGGGTTACAATATTTACAGAACGTATGATTTAAATCTGGATATTTACTGTGGATGATGTAAAGAAAATTGCCTGGTATATTGGGCACCGTGAAAGGTTACGTCAAAAATTTTTGGATGATAAATTAACCGATTACGAATTATTGGAATTGTTAATCAGTTATGCAATTCCGCGTCGTGATGTTCATTTGTTGGCGCGTAATTTAATTGAACATTTTGGTGGGGTATATCAAATATTGACTGCACCTATGGATCGGTTGATTGAGTTTGATGGTGTTGGCAGAAATACCGCGATATTTATTAAGGTTGTCGGACAAATTATGTTGGATGGATACCGTGGCGGTTTAAAGGAAGCCCCCCTGTATCGCAATGATGCGTTATTAAAAAATTATTGTGTATTAAAATTGGGTGGAAAAACGGTCGAAGAATTACATGTTTTGTATTTTGATGCCGATTGGCGGATGTTGTCGGACGATTTACATTCAAATGGAACATTTAATACGACTGTGGCGTATCCCCGTGAAATTTTACGGCGTGCGCTGGATTTAAATGCACGCAGTGTTGTTCTGGTACATAATCATCCAACAATTGGGACTGCATTTTCTTCACAGGATATTGCTGTGACAGAACAGATTAGTAATCTGTTAAAGGTTGTAGATATCGGGTTGTATGATCATTATGTGGTATCTGGCGAAGTTGTTTATTCGGCGAAAGATTCTAATTTATTAAAATAATTCGGCTACATCACATATGTTTGTTAATGGTTGGTTTGTTGTAATTTGTAATTTGTTTTTGTATATTGCAAATTCTGTTTTAGTTGCCAATGTTGGGGTGGTCCAAGTATCATGCCATGGACGTGATATTTTTTTTATATGAAATTTTGGGCTAAATGTAAAATGTAACAGTTGTAATGCACAATCTGCCCCATTGATGGTTCTAAAATCATCTGGGGTTATGTTATGAAATTCACCATTAATATTTAATTCGATTTTGTATTCGTCATAAAAATGTGCGGTTTCTTCATCAATGTGTGTGCGTGTAATTTTATCGATTGTTCCATCACCATTTATGTCATGGTTAAATGTATCTATTGTATGGGTTTGATTTTTTATTGTTTTTATAACCCTGTCTGTTGGATGGCCCAATCCATCGTCAAAACCGCTTAGATTTATTTCTTGGGGTTGGACATATTGTGAAATGTGCGTATCGGTGACATTTTTATTGTTTGTGTGTTTATCATAATTTTTTGTAAAAAAATAAAATAATAATACCACGGCGGTTAATAATACCATTACAGATAATGTGATTACGTTTTTATATCTTTGGTTTGTTACAGTATTTGTATACATTGTTTTTCCCTTTATAAAAATGTTGTTTGGCCGGGTATCCATCCTTCGATAATTTTTATGGCGTGTGCCATACTGTCTAATTCTGTATCATTTAAATCGCCAACACGACGATTAATGGATAAACCGGTTAACTTTTCAATGTGATTATAATATGCCACAGTGTCATTTTCATGTGGTGGGGCGTATTTTTCAATGGCGTGTGCAATTGTTAAATTACGATATGAACCGGTTCGCATTAATGCACGAATCGCAGCCATACCGGTTTCTTCATCTGGAAATACGGCCCAACGGCCCGCACGTCCAATTGCCCCCATACTTTGTGCAAATTTACCGTATTGGATATTGCCGGGGTTAAAGTTTCGCCATGCTGCGGAACCATTTGAACGTTGAAAACGTTGCCCATCTGGGGTTGTGTATACAACGGTTTTGGCGGATGTTTGAACGGCCGATATGGCGTGCGGTGTGTTTTCAGGTGAATCTGAATTGGAATTATTTTGTGAAACAGGATAATCGTTTGGTTTTGTAATTTTATCCAGGTTGGATAAATCTTTTGTTTTTAAAATTTGTTTAATTTCATTTATCGAAACATTTATTGTTCTGCATCCTTGGGCGAATAAATCGTTACCATATATTGCGTTAACAATTGGACCGGCAATACTTAATGTTCCCAATATTAAAATCAAATTTCGTGTGTTGGTGAATAAATCGTTTTTTGCACCACGAATCATAGATATTGCCCATCCAAAAAACAACATACCTGTGATAACACATATAATTGCCCATGCATATTCTGTAAATGTTTGAAATGCACGCGTTATACATGCCGGGTTTTCTAAATATATGTACATGTTATCTGATGCCAGAATATTAAATCCGGAATTCGATAACAGTCTAAGAATATTTTCAGTTTCCATACGTGGTTATTTGAATTTATTTTTTAGATGTGCTGGTGAAAAATCCTGGCATGGTAAAATCGTCATCATTTGCCACGCCTGCCCATCCGAATAAATCGCCCATACCCATTATGCCAGAATCATCGCGTTTGGCTTTTTTAAATGGTAATATGTTTTTTAATTTGCCGATTTTACTGTGGGATTCATGTGGTGTTTCGGAATACTGATTTTCACTGTTTAATAAATCTTTGGCCAATTTTTCTAATGTCATATCGGTTCCATCTTCGGTTGTTGCGTCGGTGGTTTGATATGTTGTTGTGTTTTCAGTTGAAGATTCGTCCCATGAAACTATAGATTGTTTTGTCTCATGAAATTCACTTAATGGTTCCATCCCATCCAGTAATTCTTCCAATGTTGTTATTTCCATTGGTGGATTTTCCGCGATTTTATCGGCAATATTTTCAATTTGGTTTATTGTGTCGGGATCGTTAGCAACAATTTCTTCATCAATTGATATTGGATTTTTTTGGGATTGTTCGATTGTATTTTGTTCAACATCGTTTGAATCATCAATTGTTTCAGATGTTTCTGAAACGATTCCTGATGTTGGTTTATAATCTGGAATATCTGTGGCGTCAGATTGTGAAACAGATTCTGTGTTATTGTTATGTTTTGCCAATACCGATAAAATTGGAACGGGTGTGGCGTCTGTTGTTGAAATGGATGTGATATCTGTATCGTCAACTGTGTGTGGGGTATCTTTATGATTTAAAACAGGTTCCGATTCTGTTTTTATACGACGACGGGATTTCTTAGGGACCTTTGGGGTGTCTGTGTCTGTAACAGATACCTGGTCGTTTTGTGAAATTGTATTATTATTATTATTATCATTATCTGTTATGTCAGATGTAATTGTATTCTCGGTAATTTCTGGGACGTTTGTTTGGGGATTTTCGTCCATTTTATTTGTTTCGTTTGATATTGAAATTTTTATATTATTGGTATTAATTGTTGCCAATGCGTCATCAGAATCAACGGGGATGCCAAATAATACGGTGTCTGTTGGCAAAGATGCAGCGGTCCGAACCTGTTCAAATGCGGTCCGGATATCGGACATGTCAAAAAATTCACTGCCTGAAATATATATGATTTTTGTTTTCATTGATTTTTTCCCCATAAATTAATCTGGTATATTATATCATATTTTGTATTGAACGCATATAAAAAATATTTTAAACTGGCAGTATGGCAGATTTAAAACAACAAATTTTTCAAGAATTAACCAGTCTGGAAGAGGCTGCATCCCGCCTGCGTGGAATGGCGAATGATGCAGGACGGCAAACGGATTTAGAAGTTGCTGTTTTGAATAAACAGGTTAAAATATTGCGGGATGAACACGCAAGGGCAGCTGAACTGATTGATCAATCAATATCAATATTAGAGAATTTATCATGAGTGTTGTTTCAATACCGATTGTTAATAAAAATTATCCCATGGGATGTGAAGACGGTCAAGAATCTCGATTGATTGATTTGGGACGTATGGTTGATGCACGTGCACGTGAAATTTTGGATAAAATAGGGCCATTGCCTGAAAATTCTTTGTTGGCGACGTTATGTATTGTTTTGGCGGATGAATTGCAAAACCGACCGACGCCATCTGTAACAGATGCGGATTTACGTGAAATTTTAGCGCGCATACGTGAAATAAAACATAAAATTGGATAAAAATATGGCCTACAAAATGTGTGGGCTATTTTTCTGTTGTTATTTTTTTTGAAATGTTATAAATTTTCAGTCGTCATGAGTAAGGAAATAATAGAGAATATTGATTCACAACAATTAGCCGAGGCGTTGTCCGAACGCTATTTATCATATGCGGTCAGTACCATTGTATCACGTGCATTGCCTGATGTACGTGATGGATTGAAACCTGTGCACCGTCGTATTTTGTATTCCATGTTACGCCAAAAATTGTCGCCTGCGGCTGCGTTCCGTAAGTGTGCCACGGTTGTTGGTGATGTGTTGGGACATTATCATCCACATGGTGACAGTTCTGTTTATGATGCGATGGTGCGTTTGGCCCAAGACTTTTCGGTCAGATATCCTTTAATTGATGGTCAGGGAAACTTTGGTAATATTGATGGTGACCCGCAGGCGGCATACCGTTATACTGAATCAAAAATGACTGATGCCGCCATGTTGATTATGGAAGGAATCGATGAAAACAGTGTTGAAATGATGCCAAATTTTGATGGTACAACGCTGGAACCGACTGTTATGCCGGGTGCTTTTCCAAATTTGTTGGCCAATGGTGGTATGGGAATTGCGGTTGGTATGGCAACAAATATCCCAACACACAACGTGGCCGAGGTTTGTGATGCATTGGCATTGGTTATAGATAACCCCGATGCGACGACGGCCCAGATTATAAAAAGAATGCCGGGGCCAGATTTTCCAACCGGTGGTATTTTGATTGATAGCATGGATACCATTATTAAGAATTATGAAACAGGACGTGGGGCATTTCGTATTCGTGCAAAATGGTCTGTTGAAAATTTGGAACGTGGTGGATGGCAGGCTGTGATTACAGAAATTCCATACGGGATAATAAAATCAAAATTGGTTGAACAGATTGCAGGGTTAATCGATTCTAAAAAATTACCATTGGTTGATGATATCGCAGATGAATCAACAACCGATGTTCGGATTGTTATTACACCAAAAAATCGTAATGTGCCGGCTGATAAGATGATGGCCCATCTGTTTGCCACAACAGATTTAGAATATCGGTTTAATATGAATTTGAATGTCATTGATTCCAAAGGGGCACCACGTGTTATGGGAATTGGTGATGTTTTACGTGAATTTATTGCACATCAAAAAGATGTTTTACAACGTCGTACAAAGTGGCGTTTAACAAACATTGAACGCCGTTTGGAGGTTTTGGGTGGTTTATTGATTGTGTATTTAAATTTGGATCGTGTTATTGAAATTATCCGTAACGAAGATGATCCAAAGACTGTATTGATTGCAGAATTTAATTTGACGGACATTCAGGTCGAAGCCATATTAAATACCCGTCTGCGCAGTTTGCGTAAATTGGAAGAAATGGAAATTCGTCGTGAAGATGCGGATTTACGTGCAGAACAGCAAAAATTACAAGATTTATTGGCGAATGAATCTGCACAAAATGATCAATTAAAGTTATGGTTTGCAGATATTAAAAAGCGTTATGATAAAAAAACAGCGTTGGGTCGTCGTCGTTCAGAGTGGGCGGAACAATCTGAAGAAATCGTTGTTAATACAGATGAATTTATTGAAAAAGAACCATTGACGGTAATATTGTCGACAATGGGGTGGATTCGTGCCGCCAAGGGGCATATGGATTTGAATAATTTAGATGTTAAATTCAAAGAAGGTGATGCATTGCAGACGGCATTCCATGCGATGTCCACGGATAAAATTAATATGTTTACATCATCTGGGAAAATGTTTACATTATCGGCAAACGATTTGCCATCGGCGCGTGGTTTTGGTGAATCTGTTCGTATGATGGCGGATATTGGTGCGGATGAAGAAATTGTTCGTATATTTGTTTTGGATACGAATGCTAAATATTTGGTTGTTGCACGACATGGAAATGGATTTGTTGTATCCGGTGAAAACTGTATTGCACAAACCAAAAATGGTAAACAGGTTATGAATGTTGATGCACAGAATCCTGCAATAATGTGTTTGCCGGCATCTGGTGATACGGTTGCTGTATCCGGTTCAAACGACAAATTGTTAATATTTGCTGCATCTGAAATTCCAGAAATGGCCCGTGGTAAAGGGGTAATATTGCAAAAATATAACGCAGAACGCACATATGTTTTGGACGTTATGTTCTTTGATGCGGCAAATGGTTTTGGATGGACAACAGGACGGGGAACAACAAAGTTAGATGATTGGAAACCGTGGGTGGCAAAACGTGCATCACAGGGACGAACAATTCCATTGGGTTTCCCACGCAGTGGTAAATTTGGAAAATAAAAAACGCCCCCTTTTGGGGCGTTTTTTATAGTTATGCTATGTTATATAAATCATATATTAATTTTTAAAAACATTATCTAAATCCTGTTCAAGTGTTCCTTTTTGGGCCGAAGGTAATGTGTCAAACATTTTTAAATTATGTTTTGTTATTTGTGATGTTTTATCAAAACCCAAAATATAATTTGTTGCAATACGATATATAATTTCTGTTGGGGCAAGTCCGTATATTTGTTTTTCAAATATATGTCTTAATCTTTCCGCCCCGTTGGGATATGCAGATTTTAACCCGATACTATTATATAGGCGTTTAACAATTTCTGTTATATACAAACCTGATTTCATATACAGGTCGATAAAAGTCTTATTTGGGTCATCAAAACATCCGGGATTTTCTTGTTCCAAATAATTAACCATTTCTTTCACAACCTTTTTGGGTGTAAATATTTGGTTGGTTTTTTGTGGTGGAATGTAATCAAAAATATCTTCTGTATTATTTTCATCAAAATAGTTTGCCAAGTTTTGTTTTTTATTTAAAAATTCGATAACAGAATCATTAAAAACAATAGGGTCAAATAAATGTCCTTCAAAATGCTGGGTAGTACCGGTCTGTTCATCAAAATAATCTGCACCATCGCGTAACATTATAAATTGATCCAGCGTTATACCAGTGACCTCTTGAAAAACATTGGCGGGAATAATAGTGTCAAAATTTTCCAATGTGGTATTTTCATCCCCATATGCCATCAAAAACGCCGGTATACTGCGTGCAAAACCACGTAAATGGTCGCGTATTTCGTCTTCTTTTTTATTTTTTTCTTTATTATTTTTATTAATTTCAATCTGCGTAACAATCGTTTCACAGGTTTGCTTTATTATTTCTTTCTCTTTTTCTGCAACTGTTTGTTTGAATTGTTGATCTAATTCTGCCTGTTTTGCGTCATACAGTAATTCTACGGTTTTTTTGTCGTCTTTGGTTAATGCAACAGCAATTGCGTCTTGTCTTTGTGATTCTAATGTGGATTTTTCAATTTGGTGATCAGCATAAATTTTATTAATTTCGAAATCAGCCGCAGCAACAGCTTTTTTTTCGATAGATTGTATTGTAGTTTTCGTTACATCTTTGCCGTATTTTTCTTTTGCTTTATCTATTAAAGGTGTTATTACATTATTTTTACAATCCTGTTTCATTTCATCTAAAACAGAATTTTTGTTTATGTTGTCTGGAATATTTATGGCAGGTTGTTTGTTTGATTCAATTTCTTGTTTGCCATAAATTTTTTCGCCAAATACATCTGTGGCCAACCCAACAACAGTTTCTTGTGGTATTTCAATGTCGCCGGTTTCTGGATTAATATTCAATGATTCGCCTGTTTTAGGGGTAATTGTTGTTGGTTCTTTAACCGCTGCAATATTATTAACGGCATCGATTACGCTTTGTGGGGCATTGAATAAATTATGTATGTTTTGGAATAAGAAGTTACTCATAAAACCACGATGAACCACTTCTTTGGCGTGAATTTTGCGTGGTATCGTCAAAACCTTTTCTGGATCCAACGATATCATTTCACCACTATCATCTTCGCCATATACAGGAAAGAAGTTTAAAAGTTCTTTTATTTGTTTTTTTCGTGTATCTGTATCGCCACGTCCCCCAGCAGTCCCAGAATGGTTATTGTTTGCAAAGTCATCAAACACAGTTAATGTTCTGGATGGATCAAAATCAAATACATATGCATTTTCTTTCCGTTGCAATTTGCCATCTTTTGTTTTAAACAAGCATGGATTTTGTGCACGAAATGCAGCCTGCATATATAATTCAGGCGTTTTCATGTTACCTAACATCAATACTGCTGTCCATTCCGGAATTGTGATACCGGTTGCCAGTTGACGAACGGATAATGTAATGGTTTTATCGTGTTCTTTTATTGCCTTAACAACCTTATCGTATGCTTTTATACTTGCTTCTTCTTCATCTAGTCTGCCATCACCAGCAGCCAGTACAATCTCGTATTCTTTAAATACGGGATGTTCTTTTAACTTTTTAGCTAATGCTTTACAACTGTCAACATATTGTAATAACCAGAATGTATGATTTAATTCATTACGTAATTCAGGTGTAGAGAATGGGAAACGGGTTTGTGTAACCAGTGCATTCAAAAATTTATCAACAGATTCGTCGTGTTTAAAATTTCCATCTGCATTTGTTATAAAAAATTCGTTCAAATCAAATGCATACGCCTCGTCTTCACCATCATTATCAAAATCTGCACCGTGTTGTAATTTATCGCGCACAATATCGGACATTTGATATGTGTACATATTTAGTTGTGGCATCACAGCATATGGATTTTCTTCTTCGCTATATTTTGGCCAGTTACGTTTTGCGGTTTGTTCATCAACATATGTCCAATTGAATATGGCATCGTTATCAAATTTCATATTTGCAATGGCTTTGAACGGGGTGCCAGATAAATGTAATGTGTATTTTCGTTGTATATGATCAAAAGCAATACCGGATTTAAATGTATCTACGGCATAATGTGCTTCATCAATAATTAACAAATCCCATTTTATCGTGGCCACTTCCTGTAATTTATCGTATTGTCCACCAAAATATCTGGATCCTTTTAAATCCTGCAGCGATATAAATTCAATACATCCCTTATGGTTGGGGTCTGATAAATGTTTTGTATATTGTTCACGGCTTAAAACGTATTTTTTTCCTTTTAATGCATCGACCTGGCTAACGAAATAATATCCGGATTCTGTTCCCAAAAATTTAACATAATCATTATACCAAGAATTTGCGACCGCAGGATAATTGGTTAAAATTAAAACCTTTTGTGCCCCCAATTGTTTACATAAATCATAGGCTGATAATGTCTTTCCAAATCTTGGTTTGGCATTCCATAAAAATTCTGGTTCATCTAAAGATGTTTTAGCATCAAAATATCTTTTGGCATCATGAACGGCCTTTGCTTGTTCTGCGCGTAATGTATAATCAATTGCGCCAAAACTGGTTAATACCCCACGATTTTTAGTAAAATCGAAAAACATATCATGGGATTTATCCGGTAATATTTTGAACCATTCAGTATTATCTAAACGCGCAACATCATTTTTGATTAAATATGTATGAAAATCTTTGTCAGAAAAAGTATCACCACTGCCATCTGCATAGATTGCTTTTTCGTACCAATGTAAAACAGTCCGAACATCCGCGGTTTGTGTTTGCTGTGCAATACGTTGTTTTACATCATTTTCAGTATAACCTATTTTTGTCCAACCATTATGTCGCTGTATTTCCGGTGTGGTATATGCATAACACATTGGAACAACAGCAGAACGAGTTTTGATATTCAGTTTTTTCATTACTGCATCTCCCTTACATGTGTTTCGATAAAATCAATCTCGGCATCATCCAAACCGTATTTTTTATATAATTGTAAATCTATTTCATGAATAGACTTTGACCAATCTATATCCGAATTTTCTGTAAAATCTTGTAATGGGACATACTTCCAAACATTTTTCTTATTATCTTGTGTTATTTTAAGGACACCTAGCAAAACTCTTGCAAATTTACTTTTTATATATTTTAAACAGGCTTCTGCCTCAGATTCTTTTTCAAACAATCCTATGGATATAAATGTTTGGGTATGGCCAATCAGTGGATGGCCAATCAGTGGAGTAGAAAGTATTTCTCCTAATGCTCCTGAACCATTTGCTTTAGGTAAAAATATTTTATACTTATCAAAATTATCTGGGCCATTGATATATTTCTTTTTTATAAATCGTGATGTTCTAGAATTACAAAAACGTCCTATTATTTCTATGTCATCATCATTCCTTTTTTCAGAAAATATTTCCGGAAGAATTTCAAATGCATTAGAAGCAACAAAATTTTGACTGGATTTTTTTAATCTCTGGACTAATTCATGTTTTTCATTCATAAGTTCTTGAGTATACCTATAACTACTTTCTGAATAAACATAAGAATCTATAAAAAAATTTTCATTTGCACGGACCTTGTTTAAAATGCTATTTAATTCCATGAATGATGTAAAAATTTGTGTTGCTGCAAATTTTTGAGTTTTGTTGTATAAATGAACAGCTACTCCCCCTTTAATATCTGTATTAGGAAATACCTTGCCTGCATCTGGAAAATAATGCAAAACTTTAAAATGCTCATCATTAAGCATTTTTTCATTCCAGTGCTTTTGAGTTTTTCCTGCGTTAAATAAAAATCTAGCAGGTGTAATTAATTCTACAACAGTACTGATATCATATGAAGCAATCATAAATTTATCATAAACAGGTTTATCAGAAGTATCTTGTTTCATTTCCTGATATGGTGGATTACCAATGCAAAAATCAAATTTCATTGCTGTTTTCCTTTTTTAAATCTTTGAAAAATATTTGTAAATTTTTTTCCCAATCAATAATCCGGCATGGTAATGGGGCACTGCCAAACATGCCCATTTGATAAAAGTCGCCGGATTCAGAACTGAACGGTGTGCAATCTGTTAAACCGTTCATTTGCCACATATTCCATGCGATTATTTGGGCTATTTTCTTTTGTTTTTGAATATTTGGTTCTTTGCCAAATTTAAATTTGTAATTATCAATAAACGTATAAAGCAGATTTTCACGTGCCAATAATAAATTATCACCCTGAAATTCATATCCGTATGTGCTTTGGTATGCCTTTGCCGCCCAATCAAACCAATAACGTTCCGAATTCATATTTTCGTTTATTACACGTAATTTTCGGTCCAATTGTCCGATACGTTGTTCAATTGGAATAATTTTTCCTGTGGTTGTGTCGTATGGTGATACTAAATACGGGGCCTCGCCACAGGTAATTTCAATTCGTTTTGATAAAACGTATTGATGCCATTGTTTGTCACCCGGGACATATATTGGTGTTGTTGTCGCCGTCCATGTGTTATCATTATTTACTGTGTTAAAAACGTCTTTTCTGCCAAACCATTCTTCATCACAATAATTGTTCATTTCATTGCATATCCAGGATGGGGTAAAAACCTCGGCATGGGTTTTGGTGCGTTCGCGTTGATAACACTTTTCTTTTAAAATACGTGGTTGGATAATGTTTTTATTTGTTTTGTGTGTGATTAAATCTTTTGTGATTTGACAGCCGGGTTTATATTTATTCCCATATATAATATAATCATCACATGCCCATACAATGTTATGCCCGGTTGTCATGTCCGATAATAATATTTTTAATATATCGGGGTGTAAATTACGTTCAATAATGTCGATATTTGCAATATCACAATCAACCTGTGGATCGGGATATTTTTGTGTTTTAGAAGAAAGATTAATCGAACGTTAGATTTTTATTATAATTAAAGACAAAAAGATTGAGATTTCTGGCATTTTGTGATATGATTCCTGCATGAATAAAAAACGTTGGTTAGATTTTATTGGTTATGTTTTTTTATTCAGATATACAATTATGTATAATTAATTGATAAAATTTTAAAAAATACTTGCATTTATATTTCAAACAGTATATTATATAAAGCGCTTGGGGTGTTAGCTCAGCTGGTTAGAGCGTCTGCCTGTCACGCAGAAGGTCGAGGGTTCGAGCCCCTTACATCCCGCCACAGTTATAAAATACGCATCATTGTTTGATGCGTATTTTTTTATGATTTATTTCATATTTACATATTTTTTTGTCTGGTGTATGATTTGTGTCATAAAACCAATTTATTATGGAAAAGGGGTAAATAATGAATATAAAAAATGTCTTAATATCTGTTTCATTGTTAACGGTTGCGGCATGTGGACAAAATGATAATGCAAATCCATTGCGTGGCACAAATTTTGTTTCCGATGAACGTGGGGCAAATATTGTTTTAACGTTTGCCAATGATGAAATGCGTGTAAATGGTCGTGTCGTTAATTTATATAACGGAACGTATGAATTAAACGGTGATAAAATCAATTTTGGACCAATTGCATCAACAATGATGATGGGGCCTTTGAATGAAATGGAAATAGAACAAGATTATTTCAAATTTTTAGAAACGGTTCAAACATACACATTAACGGATGAAGGTAAATTAACATTGGAAAATGCAGACGGACGTACAATCGTATTTCAACAGGTTGATGCGGAACCAGAACCTGTGATTAAAGAAATAACCGTTGTTGATGAAATGTAATGATTTTTGTTGTAAAAAAACAGACCGATTTTTTTCGGTCTGTTTTTATTTTTCTTTATTTAATTTTTTGTAATTTTTGGATAAATGTTACCGTGTATTGCATGGCCGATACAACGGATGCAATTAATGCCAACCACAAAATGGTAACCGCAATTGATGGCATTTGTTCAAATATAACGATTAATGTACGGTTGCTGGGGGCAACTGATATCATTTGTGGGATAACCAACCATGTTAAAAATGCGATTGTTGCAACCATTTGCAGGGTTGTTTTTACTTTACCTAATGAAAAACGTGCGTGTGGAACGGGCATTTCAATTTTTTGTGTTCCCAAAAATTCACGTAAGCCGCTGATATACAAATCACGTGCAATCATAACAATTGTTGGAACGACAATAAACCAAACTGGCATCATTACAGCCAACATTATCAGTGTATTTGCCACCAATAATTTATCACCTGTGTGATCCATTACACCACCGATTTTTGTGCAAACTGCATATTTGCGGGCCAAATATCCGTCAAACCAATCGGATGCCGCTGCCAAAAAATATACAATCAATGTTGTTGTATATAATCCCAGCATTAATAAAGGGATAATTGCAAATGATGCACAAATACGAAATGCGGATAAAAAGTTTACAAAAAATTTCATAATAATACTCCTTTTGATTATGAATTGATAATGTATCAATGTCGTTTATTGTATCACGTTTGAATGAAAATGGGCATAAATTTTTTCGGCCGCAGTTTTACCTAATCCGGGGACACGCAGTAATGTTGCTAAATCTGCATCCGCCACCGCACGGGCCGAACCAAAATGCGTTAATAATGCGTGTTTTCGTTTCGCCCCAATGCCGTCAATTTCATCCAATACAGATGATGTTAATGTTTTTGCACGAACGGTCCTGTGATATGTTATTACAAAACGATGTGCTTCATCCCGAACAGAACGTAACATTAAAAACAGTTTGCTGTCATGAGGCATGTCCCGGTAAATATCCCCATTGGGCATAATGAAGTGTTCATCACCATTTCGAACCACACCCTTTGTTACACCAAAAATTGGTATATTAGGTGCGGTTTTATGGGCAATATTCCATTGGGCCGGTCCCCCATCAACAATTATTAAATCTAATTTTGGCCCACGTTCTGTGGCACGTGTTACAAATTCTGCCATCATTGCGATATCATTGCCGGCCCGGCCTGTGTCACGCAATTTAAAATGTCGGTAACCGGATTTAATAAAACCATTATGACCAAATGTAATCATTGCACCAACCGGACTGTGACCAAACAGATGGGAATTATCAAATACACCTGCACATTCAATTTTTATTCCTAATAATTTTTCTAATTCTGTTACTGTTTCATCCCAATTAATATTTTCACCATTGTTTGTTTTGGTGTTTTTTAATGTCCCGCGACTGGATGTATGAGTTAATGCGGCGATTTTGTCGCGACATATTGCCGCAGATTCATAATCCATAGAAATGGCAAAGTTTTTCATTTGTTGGGTTAAATCCGCGATAATAGGTTCACTGTCGCCAGATAAAATGCGACGTGCAAGTTGTGTGCGTAAATTATAATCTGTTTGTTCTATGCAACATGGACCGCTGCATCTGCCGATTTGATGTAACAGACATGGTCGTGAACGGTTGCGCATGAATGTATCTGTGCATGTGCGGATTTGACATACTTTTTGTATTGTTTTTATTGTTTCGTTCAGTGCATTGACAGATGGATAAGGGCCAAATACATCACGACGTTGTGAAATTTTTCCACGAAATTTTAATAATCGTGGATACTCAGATGTTGTTAATGCAATCATTGGATACATTTTACCATCTGTTAACATTATGTTATATTTGGGTTTTAATGTTTTTATTAATTCTTGTTCACGTATCAATGCATCTGATTCTGTGGCAACCGTTTCCCATTCTACGCGGGTCACCAAAGTGCGCATAACCTGTTTATGTGGTTCTAATTTTGATATGTCAATATATTGTTTTAATCTGTTGGATAAATTTTTTGCCTTGCCTACATACAATAAATTGTTGTCGGCGTCAAACATACGATATACCCCGGGGGCGTTGGGACTGTTTGCAATTAAATCTGTAAATTGAATATTCATAATGAATATGATAGAATATAAAAAAACAAATATCAAATGGAGTAAAAAATGAAACAAGAATCCGGACGTTCTATGATTGAAATGTTGGGTGTGTTATTAATTATGGGTGTTATCACAATTGGCGCAGTTGGAATGATTTCAACTGCTATGCGAACACAAAAACGAACAACTGTTAACGATAATGTTATACAAATTGTAACCGGTGTTCGTCAATTATTAGGTGAATACGATGATTATTCACATATTGATAATTCCAGAATATTCCGCGCAATTGGTGTATCAAATAAAACGCCGTATGCTGGCGGAACGTACAGTTTATCTGTTGATCCGTATAATGCAAATAGGTTTATCGTTTCAATTAATGGTTTATCGAAATCAGATTGTGAATATTTTGTGACAAAGGCCTGGTCTGATTCTATTGGTTATCAAATGTCGGATGGTAAACAAAGTGGGGCCGTTGGTAATTGTGATTCTGCATCTGGTAATAATACAGTTCAAATAACATTTGGTGATTAAGGGATATTTTATACCTAAATTTTAGGGTTTGTTTATGGCAGATACAATTATTATTCCAAAAACCGAAGATGGAACACGTTTGTTACGATGGTTCTTGCGTAATTTTCCGTCGATGCCTCAGCGTGATTTTTATCGTTTATGTCGTGGGGGGCAGATACGTGTAAATTCAAAACGGGTTGATGGACGTGAGGTTTTACGTTCTGGTGATGCGATACGTATTCCGCCAACGGTTGCCGGATATCGTATGGAAAAAAAGAAAACGGAATCTGGTGATAATTTTTCATTGGCTGATTTGGAAATTTTAAGAAAATGTATCATCCATAACGATGATGATATTGTTGTTTTTAATAAACCGGCCGGTATGGCTGTGCAGGGGGGAACGGGTATCAGAAAATCTGTTGATAAAATGGCTGCAGCGTTGTTCCCATATGACAAAATATCATTGGTTCATAGATTGGATCGTGAAACCAGTGGAGTGTTGGTTGTTGCAAAAAATATGAAGGCTGCACAAATTTTATCAGATGAATTTCAATCGCGACGGGCACATAAAGAATATTTGGCATTATTGGCGGGGCGTATCGCAAATGCTTCTGGTGTAATTGATAATTATATGGCCCGTGGTACGGTATTTGATGCCCCAACACGCATTGATGGCAATGGACAACGTCCACAACGGGCAATAACGGAATATCGGGTTTTGGCACAAACAGGAAATGGTATGTCGTGGATGCTGTTTTTGCCGCATACCGGGCGGACACATCAATTGCGTGTTCACAGTGCCATGGTATTGAATGCACCGATTGTTGGTGATATGTTATACGGTGGTGTGCGTGAAAATTCCAATGATGAGTTGTTGCATCAAACAAATTTATTTTTATTTGCATACAGAATAACTTTCAGACATCCAACAACAGGTAAAATAATAAATATTCGTGCACAATTGCCGGATTTTATGGCAGATGTTGTAAAAATGTTGGAATTGCCATTGCCATAGGGGATAAGAAATGTCTGCAAAAAGACGCGGAAACATATTGGCAGCAATGCGTGTTGTGGGACTGTTCTTGGTTGGAATGGTGGTGGCTGTTGTTGTGGCATTAAATCAATTGAATTTAGAAAAATTACGTAGCAATGTTTTGGGAATATTACGTGATGCAACCGGTGTTCCTGTTGAAATTGATGGTAATGTATCATGGAAATTGTCGTTGCGCCCAATTATTGAATTAAATAAAATTCGTGTCCCAAATGCAGAATGGGCAAAATGTAAAAACGCCTTTAGTGCAGAAAAAATTGATGTTCGGATAAATTTATTATCATTATTTCAATCACGTCCAACAATTCAAAAAATAAAAATTTATGATGCATCTGTTTGTATTGAAAAAAATGCCGATGGTTTGTATTCAGTTCAGACACGTACTACAAATTCAGATGATGAAGATACGTTATCTGTTAAATCACAGTCAAAATATCCGTTTGCCGATTCTGGATTGGGGGGGATAGAGTTTAAAAATTTGACCGCCAAAATTTTTGATGAAACCTATTCTTTGTCAGGTTTTAATATTCATTATATGTCGCGTCGTGATAAACGTGAATATATTGGGTGGATAAAACCGGATAAAGATGTTTTTCCGTTTATTATATCGTTTTCCGAGTATAATGCAGAACGCCGTATTTATCCAATGCGTGTCGCTGTATCTACAGGTGGTGATGCCCTGATTGCCAATGTTGCGTTGGAGGGAACCAGTCGTGCCCCAATTGATTTTATAATCAAGGGTGATATTACGGATGTAGAAAGTTTGGGACGTGTGTTTAATTTGGATTGGTCATATATGCCAAGATTAAAAGTTAACATTGCGGGTGGTTTTGATTGGAAAAAATTGACGTTCCGTAAATCGTCGATTGCTATTCATGGGGTGCCGATTTCATTTTCTGGTGATGTTGATTGGTCGGGAAATCGGCCGGTTATAAATGCTGATGTTGATGCAGGACGTGTGGAATTGGTTAAAATGTTTCCAAATATATATGGACGTGTATGGGTGCGCCCAAAACGTGAATTAAATGTATTCCATGATATACCGATGTTTGGACATGAATTGGCCATGATGGATATGAAATTGCGCATAAACGTTGATGATTTTATTATGTATCGTGATTTGGACTTACGTGATGTTGATTTGGATTTGCGATTTAATAATGGGGCCGGGCGTATTGATGGAACCGTTGGGTTTGCATCGGGTGATATAAAAATTGGTGGGGATATAATCATTGATAATGATGGGATTTTAAATATAAAGGCTGCGGTTCGTGGGCGTAGTATTACGATCGGAAATTTATTAGAACAGATACGTGAAAATAATTTAATTTCTGGATTGCCAGTCAGTTTGGATGCGTATTTAGAAGGATATGGGGCCAATTTGTCACAATTGATGGAAACGATAACCGGGCCTGTTGTGGCGTATGCGGAATCTGGTGGGTATGCACATTCTGATTTGGTGTCTTATATATATGGAACTGATTTTTTAACATCATTGCGTCATAGTATTCAAGATTTATTTACGTCTGAAAAAAAACATAATCAAATAAAAATATCATGTCTGACATTAAATACTAAATTACGTAATGGTGTTGCAGAAACCAGTAATGGTGTTGCTTTGGAATCAAATGCAATAAATGTATGGTTGGTCGGTAATTTGAATTTAGGTGGGGAAAAAATGCATTTGGCTTTAACAACTGTGCCATCACGTGGCATAAAATTGTCGTTAACTGGGAACGTTGTTAATTCAATTGAAATAAGGGGAAATTTGGCAGAACCTGATATAAATATTAGTGGTGCTGCCATTACGGGCAAAGTGGTATCTGCGACTGTTTTAGGTGGTGTTGTTGCAACATTAACCGGTGGACTGGGGGTATTGGCAGGGGCAGGGGTTGGATTGTTGGCAGGGGATTTGTTATCAAATTGGTTGGCCGATGATCAGCCATGTAAAACTGCAATGAAAAAAGGGGCCCCGGTATTCAAAGGTGATCCTGTATGGTTGGATATGCCAATAGCAGAACTACAAAATGGAATTTTTGATTCAGCGCATAAAATCAAGAATTATAGATAGATAAGTAACGTCCTGTTTTTACAGGACTTTGCTTTTGAATTTCTTTTACCCTTGCACCGAATCGGGTTTTTTTGGTAAAGTATAGGCAAAAGAATGTGGGAACACATACAGTAATATTAGGAGTATACAAGATGGAATTTACGGTTTTTCGTCAGGTTTTGATACGTGCGTTGGGCCATATGCAGTCGATTGTGGAAAAACGTGCAACGTTACCGATTTTGATGAATGTAAAATTAGAGGTGGCAGATGATTTAATTTTATCTGCAACAAATGTTGATTTAGAATTGGTTGAACATGTTGCCGCAGATATTACGTTGGCGGGACGCACAACGGTTCCTGTGCAGATGTTGTATGATATTGTTCGTAAATTGCCAGATGATGCGGAAATTACATTTAAACAGAATGGCGACCAGTTAATTGTTTCCAGTGGACGTGCAGTTTTCCGTTTGCCAACGTTGCCAGTTGAAAATTTCCCAGCCATGGCGGGCAGTAATTTAACCACAAAATTCCAGATGACAACTGGGGATTTGGCACATTTGATTAATCAGACAAAGTTTGCAATTCCAACGGATGATGTTCGTTATCATTTGGGGGGAATTTATTTCCATATTGCAGATGAAGGTAATGGTAAAAAGTTAACTGCGGTTGCAACTGATGCGCAACGTATGGCGTTATGTGCAATGGATGCACCTGCGGGCAGTGCGGAAATGCCGTCAGTGATTTTACCACGTCGTGTTATTGGTGAATTGTCAAAGTTGTTAGAGGACGCCAATGTTGATGACGTGATGGTTGAATTATCAGATACCAAGGCACGTTTTACGGTTGGTGCGGCTACGTTGACCAGCAAATTGGTTGATGCACAGTATCCAAATTATCGTGTTGTTATTCCACGTGGTAATGATAAAATCGCAGTGTTGGACAGAAAACAATTTTTAAATGCGGTTGATTTGGTATCTGTGGCCAGTGTTGATAAAACAAAATCTGTTCAATTGACATATTCAATGAATAAATTGGTTGTTAATGCATCCAGTCCTGATGCGGGAACTGCAACACAGGAATTGGATATCGAATATAATGCAGATGCGACGTTTACTGTTACATTTAATGTAAAATTCTTGATGGATGTTGCATCGCAGGTCGAAGGTGAAAAATTCCAAATGGAAATGCAGGATCCATTGTCGCCAACGATTATTAAATCCACAGACAAACAGACAGATGCATTGTTTATTTTGATGCCGATGCGGATGTAATTATGCAGTGTTAAAACCGCCCGATTTGGGCGGTTTTTGTTTATGTAATTATAGATTGCAAAATGGAAATTTTCTGTTAATATTTTTCACGTATTTACAAAAGGATAACATCAATGACATTAGAAGAAATAAAACCGGGCAAATTGCCACCGAAAAAAATGAATGCGATAATCGAAGTTCCAGAAAATGGTTTCGTAAAATATGAAATTGACAAGGCCACTGGTCTGTTACGTGTTGATCGTATTTTACACACACCTGTGGCATATCCAGCAAACTATGGTTATTTTCCAGGTACATTGGGCGATGATGGTGATCCATTGGATTGTGTTGTAGTATGTAATGCCCCATTACGTCCGGGGGTTATCATTGATGTTCACCCAATTGGTGTCTTGTTAATGGAAGATCAGGCCGGTGGTGATGAAAAAATTATTTGTGTTCCACGTGATAGAATTGATCCATTTTATGAAAATGTTTCTTATTTAGAAGAATTGCCAAAGATTTTATTACACAAAATTGAATACTTCTTCCAACATTACAAAGATTTGGAACCAAATTCTTGGTCAAAAATCAAGGGTTGGGAAACACGTGAAGTTGCAGACAGAATCATCATGGATTCAATTGAACGTTATCGTGCAGCACACGAAAATAAAGAAAATTAAACAAAGGAATTAAAAATGGCATCATATATTGCAAATGATATGCGTGTTGGTTGGGTTATTTCCCACAATGGACGTCGATATTCTGTAACATCGATTACCAAGGTTAAACCAGGTAAAGGCGGTGCGTTTGTTCAGGCTGATTTGCGTGATATTGATTCAGGTAACAAAGGTGGTGATCGTTGGCGTGCAGAAGATAAAGTTGAAAAATTGATGGTCGAAGATTTTGATTGTCAGTACTTGTATACAGACAGCACAGATGCGTTCTTTATGAATTTATCGGATTATGAACAATTCACAATGCCGGTTGATTCGTTGGGTGATCAGATGAAGTTCTTGGCCCCAGAAATGATGGTAAAGGCAAATTTTGTAGAAGGTAAACCTGTATCAATTTCATTACCAAAAACAGTTATTGCGACGGTTGAAGAAACAGAACCTGCCTTAAAAGGACAAACGGCATCGTCCAGTGGTGGTAAACCTGCGATTTTGGATAATGGTGTTCGTGTTCAGGTTCCATTATTTGTTGAACAGGGTGAAAAAATTGTTGTTAATACCGAAACATTAGAATATGTTGAACGTGCTAAGTAATGTATTTTTTCGATAATGAAAAAAACGGTTCCGGTTTATTTGGAACCGTTTTTTTTTGTTAATAATATATTGTGATTATATTTTGTTATTTGACCCCATTACGTTATTTATTTCATCAATACAGTTTTGACGAATTAAATTTATTGCGGTTCCTAAAAAATCACGTGGATTAAATTTTGATGGATTTTCTGCAAAATATTGCCGGACACCGGCAGTAAATGCCAAACGTGAATCGCTGTCGACGTTAATTTTACATATATTCATTTCTGTTGCGTGGCGTAATTGATCGGTTGAAATGCCACGTGCCCCGTTAATGTCACCACCAAACTTATTAATTGTTTTTACCAGATGTTCTGGAATACTGGATGCCCCATGTAATACCAATGGAAATGATGGCAGTTGTTTTGCAACTGCATCTAATATATCAAAACGTAATGTTTCGTCATCGGATTTGCGTTTATAGGCACCATGACTGGTTCCGATTGCAATTGCCAACGAATCAATATTGGTTGCATTTACAAATTTAATAACATCATCTGGGTTGGTATAACTGGATTCTGTGCCAAATGTTGTTTCGTCTTCAATTCCTGCCAATGTGCCTAATTCTGCTTCGACAGAAACATTGTGGGCGTGGGCGTATTCTACAACCTGTTTTGTTAATTCAATGTTTGCTTCAAATGATAATTTGCTGGCGTCAATCATAACTGATGAAAAACCTAAATCAACAGCATTTTTACATGCATCGAAACTGCCACCGTGGTCCAAATGTAATGCAACAGATCGTTCGGGACTTAGACGTAATCCAGAAATCATTCCCATTAACATATTTGGCCCCATGTATTTTAATGCGGATTCTGATACCGCCAGTATAACAGGACTGTCTGTATCGCGTGCGGCGGCCATTATTGCATTTAATGTTTCCATGTTATAAAAATTAAATGCTGGTATGGCATATTTACCGTTGATTGCGTTTAAAAACATTTCGTGTGTGTTTACCAAACCAAAATCAGAATATTTCATTTTGTATCCTTTGATTGTATTACATGTCATAAATTATATCATAATATTATTGTAAAAAATATAAAAACACCGCCGTCAATTGCTTGACGGCGGCGGCTCCCTTCCTTCTGGTTTTACCAGAAACTGTTTGGCATGTATGACGCGGATTTATGCGGCACGTGCGACGGATTCGTTTGTAAACTGATCTGCTGTATCCATGATCTTTTTTGCTTCGGCGAATACCATTTCCTTTACGCGAACAGCCAATATTTGTGTGTCTAATGTTTCAGCTGCAACATCAAAGTTATCTGTGCGGATTTGTAATGAAACGTATGCACCAATTAATGCGGCACGTGATAAATCTTCAATTGAACGTGGGGCATTGTTTTTGCCGATTTGCAATTCGTCGGCCAAAGATACTATTTGACGGTCTTCGTTAACCCAAACGGTTGTTGTTAAAACTTTGTTCAAAGCAATCATAATATCTTTAATGTTTTTTTGCATCTGTCCCCTCCTTTCGGGTGTTGGCGGTAAAATTTTAATATTTTTTGTATTTACACGGTGTATTTACAAATCAAATATATAAATTTTATTTTTGTTGTTCGTTTTGTTAGAATTCCGGCGTTTTGCGTGGTTTTCTTGGAATTCTTTATCTGTTCTCCTTGTATATACAACAATCTTAGAATAAAAACGAATCGGAGGTCAAGCATAAAATGCAAAAAAAATAAAAAAAGTTAAACTTTTTTATTTTTTGTGCTTTGGAGTATAAAAAAACACCCAAAAGGTGCTTTGTTTTTTATTTATTTGCTGATACAACTGGCAAATGTTTGTGCAATCAGGGATGTTTCGGTTGCTGTTAATGAATTTACTGGAATTACATAACAACGTGCACTGTCACGCATAATGAAAACCTTGGTTCCTAATTTATATGCATTTTGCATATTGTCCATCTGGCTGGACGTTAGAAAAGCATTTTGCGTTGTGGCCGGATTTGACATTGCGGCATTTACAACCTGATATGCGGTGTTGTAATCCCACATTTCGGACATAGTTGTTATTTCCATATATAACGACTGTGTTCCGGTCTGATTGGGGGTTGTGATTGCAGATGGAAATGCGGTGTTGGATGTTCCAATGATTGCATTTTGTAATGTGTTGGTGTTAGGAATTGTGGTGTTATGTGTGGCTGTATTTATTTTATAATCATCCCCACATGCCAAATTCATACGGTTGGCATAGGTGGCCAATACGGAATCCATCGCATTTTGCCAATCAGTTCCCTTTTTATTCATATCGGCACTAACGATTTTATTAGCCCAATCCCAAATATTTGCCCCGATGTTACCGGCGTTGGAAAAACGCGTGACCATTTCAGTGCTGCCCCCTGGAACACCAGAACCACAGTATTCTGTTAATTGATTGATTAATTGACTGGATGTACTGTTACCGTATTCCATCGCAATCGCATGGCATGAAATTGCAGCTTCTAATTCTTGGCGACGTTGCAAACATAAATCAGAGTGCGATTTTTGCAGTTGTGTTGCCATATTGGCCATCGATAAATATGACATCAATTCTTGTTGAACATACGGTGGACACAGGCGGGCTGCAGTGTTTGTGCCGCCAGTTCCATTATGATAATTCACATTGTATTGTGGTAACAGTATAGATGTATCTTTTTGCAGACATAACAGGGCATAATTATATAATTCACTTTCTGTTGCATATTGGCAACGTGAATTATTTTGGCCTGGAATAATTGTTGTGTCACCACAATAATTAGATAAACATTTATAAATACGTTCGCGACATGCTGTGTCAACATCTGGTTGGGTTACCAAAAAATATGTGTTTTTTTGATTCTGTTTGTACGCGTTTGCATTTACCTGGTTGCCACGTGTGACCGCAAATGCGTCCCCAAAAATAATCGCCCCCAGTGCACCTAATGCAACAATCGTACGTTTCATTGTGAAATCCCTCTCGTATTTATCGTGTTTATTGTATCATATTGTGCTGTGAAAGGCAAACATTCATTTAAAAAGTGCAAAAAACATTGATTTAGAAAAATAAATTGATAACCTGATATATCATGATTATGGTAAATGAAATTTTGACACAAATTTCTGACGACATTTCTGCCGTCAGGGGGTTTCTTTGACCCAGATAAATTGCAAAATGAAATTGATGAACTAAATTTACAGGTAAATAATCCGAATTTGTGGGATAATCCCGATGCAGCACGTGCACTGTTGCAAAAAAAATCTGCACGTGAAAAATCATTGGATGAATTAAAATCGATGATTAAAGAGTATGCTAATTTGTGTGAATTATATGAATTGGCACCAGATGATACGGATGTTTTGAATGCAATTGAAAAATTGGCGGATGTTGCACATCGTGCAAAATTTATCACATTATTTCGTGAACCTGCGGATAAAAATGGTGCGTTTTTATTTATTCAGGCTGGTGCTGGTGGAACCGAAGCACAGGATTGGGCGCAAATGTTATCGCGTATGTATTCGCGGTGGGCTGAACGTCATAATTTTGGGATAGATGTTGTTGAAGAACACGAAGGCGATACGGCTGGGATAAAAAATGTTACCTATCGTATATCAGGTGAACGTGCATACGGTTGGTTGAAAAATGAAATTGGTGTTCATCGTTTGGTTCGTATATCACCGTATAATGCCAATGGAAAACGTCAAACCAGTTTTGCATCTGTGGATGTTTGGCCTGATGTTGATGATACGATTGAAATCGAAATCAATGAAAAAGATTTACGGATTGATACATATCGTTCATCTGGTGCTGGTGGACAACATGTCAATAAAACGGACAGTGCCGTTCGTATAACCCACATTCCAACTAATACGGTTGTTACATGTCAAAATGAGCGCAGTCAAATTCAAAATCGTGAAATGGCGATGAAAATGTTGCGCAGTAAATTGTATGAATTGGAATTGCAAAAACGTGCAGCTGAAGAAGATGCAGCCAAGGCGGCCCAGAAAAAAATAGAATGGGGCAGCCAAATTCGTAACTATGTTTTATATCCATACCAATTGGTCAAAGATGTTCGAACGAATGTTGAAAATACCGATTCGACAGCGGTTTTGGACGGTGATTTAGATGATTTTATGTTGGCGGCATTGCAGCGTGCGTAATTTAATAAACTTGCATTTCATAGGGATATAAATATAATAGTTGCAGATGCACCCGTGGCTCAACTGGATAGAGCATCGCCCTCCGAAGGCGGGGATTGCGCGTTCGAATCGCGCCGGGTGCGCCAGGAATTGAACCGCCATAAAAATGGCGGTTTGTTTTGTTTACTGTTTTTGTATGGTGTATAATTTTTTATAAATACCGTTTTTTTGTATTAATTGTTTGTGGGTGCCGGATTGGATAATATGGCCTTTGTTAATAACAATGATGCGATCCATTGATTTTAGTGTGGATAACCGATGTGCTATTACAATAACTGTTTTGTTTTTCATTACGTTTTTCATTGCGGTTTGAATTGCAGATTCACTGGCTGAATCTAATGCGGCGGTTGCTTCATCCATTACCAGAATAGGGGCGTTTTTTAATATTGCCCGTGCGATGGCGATACGGCTGCGCTGGCCCCCAGATAATTTTAATCCACGGTTCCCAATGATTGTGTTGTATCCTGCGGGTAACGATGTGATAAAGTCATGTATTTGTGCCTGTTTTGCTGCACGAATAACATCCGACATTTTTGCATTCTGTTTCGCATATGCAATATTATCGAAAATTGTTCTGTTAAACAGTGATGTGTCTTGTGGAACAATGGCGATATTTTTACGTAATGATTTTTTTGTGATATCACGTAAGTCATGACCATTTATTTTTATTGCACCTGATTGAACATCATACATACGTAATAATAAATTTACGATTGTTGATTTGCCAGCACCCGACAAGCCAACAATGCCGATACGTTCGTTGGGGCGTATGTTTATGCATAATTTGTCTAAAATTTTTGTGTCTTTATATGCAAATGTAACGTTGTCAAATTCAATCGCCATTTGTTTTGATTTTAAAATGTGTGCATTTTGTTTGTCGATAACAGATATAGGGGCGATAATGTCTGACCATGATTTTTCAATCGTTGCACGTTGTTCAGAAAATTTTAAAAACAAATCAGATAAATTGAAAAAAATACTATTAATTGTCATAAATGCTGTGGTTGAAAAAATTGCATCTGCCAAAGAAATTTGGTTGTTTTGGATTAAGAATATTGCCAATATCAATGTTCCCAAACTGGCAAACATATATGCAAATGATGTTGGAACAAAACGAATGCGATTAATAAAATGAATATTTTTTTCAATTTTTATACTTTCATCAAATTGTTTGGATAACCATTGTGTTTCCGTGTTTTCATTTGCAAATAACTGAACGGTCAATGCGTTGTTTAGACCATCGGTTTTTATGCCGGAAATTTTTGCAGATGCAGCAACATGTTCTTTGCGTAATTTATTCGTACGTTTTTGCCACATAAAACGCCACACGGAGCGGATAATACTTGTTGATAAAATTATTACCATAAACCAAATATTTATTTTTAGTAACATACCAATAACTATGATAAAACTGGTTATAAGTCCTGCAAACCTGTTTAAAGGATTGCATATCATGTCATTTAATCCATGAACAATGTTTGATAGTTTTGGGGATATTTCACCGGCCATTGTATCAACAAAATAACCACAATCATTTTGGTATATTCGGCATAATAATGCCATATCTGTATAACGATTAACTAATGGACTGTAATGTGAACTACACCACGATTCTAACCAAGCTATTATTCTGGTGGTTGTCATTAATAAAAATATCAAAATCATCAAATGGATAATTTTTGATGTATTATTTGTTATGGCATATTCAAAAATGTTAACTTCCCATTTTGATACAAATGGTGGCAGCACCCGTTCCATAGCGGTTAATGTTGTGCCAAGTAATATCATGATACTAAAATACCATGGGTGTTTTTTTATACATTGCCAATAGAAACCATATAGTGTTTTGGGGAACATGGGGACTCCTTTGATTGGTGGTGAATGTTTCGCAAACATATATCAAAAAAAGTTGTTGTGTCAAATAAAAAATCGTGAAAAAAACAAATAATTATTTTTTTATATGATTTTTTGAACCCTAATGTAAAATATATCGTTATAATATATGCAAAGGAACGATTTTTATGGATAAATTGTCTGTTTTATTACAAGAGGCACGCCCCTTGTATCAACATCGAAAAAGTGTGAAACGAACGATTCGCAATAATTGCGTTATTGTGTTGGCTGTGTTAATTATGTCACCGGTTGCAATTCATCAATATAATAACCATACATCGGTTAATGATTTATATGCGCAATTGTATCCATCGTATGATAGTATGGAATATTATATCGATGAATTTGATGCAATGGGGATAATTTAATGTTTGATATGGTGAATAAATATCAAAAACTGGTGCGTCGCATAATACGTAAAAAAACAGGGGGCGTAAATCCTGATTTGGAACAACAGGTGTTTATTCGCCTGTGGCAAAAACGTGAAACTTATCGGGAACAAGGTAAAGAAAAATCGTGGGTTTGTGTAATAACAAATAATATTTGTACAGATTATTTCAAAAGTAAGTTTTTTATTCATGAACGTAATGCGTCAGAAATACCAGAAAATTTAGCGGATGGTATGCCGAACCCCGAAGATATGTATTATGTGGTCCAACGGCAAAAAATTGTTTTACGTGCAGTTAATAAATTACCAAAAAAATTAAAACAGGTAATCGTTTTACAGGAATTTGAAGGGTATAGCCAAGATGAAATTGCACAAAGATTAAAAATACCTGTTGGAACGGTTAAATCCCGTATATTTACCGCGCGTCAAAAATTAGCGGATGAATTAAAATTTTTATTATAAAAAATGAACGTTTTATTATGTTTAGTCGTTTATTTAGATGTATTAACCAAAGGGGAAATAAATGAAGAAAATATTTGTGGGTGTTGTTTATATGCTGATTGGGGTGTCAAATTCGTTTGCAAATGATGTAATAAAAGTACCACAAAAAAGTAAAACAGATGCGGGGGTTGAGATGATGGTTTTAATGGATGCCCCACGTCCGATGTTTATGATTGATGGCGGTGTGATGATGCCCCCGCATGATATGCGTATGGAACATGATTTTGGACGGCCGGATTTTAACCATGATGTTAAATTAACAGACAAACAACGTGAAAAATTTAAAACATTAGGTAAAAAACACAAAGATGATATTCATGAAATGCATATGGCCCGTGTTGCATTGCATGAACGTTATCAAGAAAAAATAGAGGCGATTTTGACCGATGAACAATTTCGTAAAATTGAAAATATGCGTAAAGATTTACGAAAAGATTTAAGAAAATTGGATGAAAAACAACACCGTTTGTTTAAAGAACACAGGCATGATTTTGAATCGATTTTGACTGATGAACAAAAACAACAATTAAAAAATACACGTAATGAATATAAAAAATGTGATTGTGCCAACATGCACAATGATGTAAAAGAAATGCCAAAGCACAAAGATAAGAAATAATTAATGGATTTTGTTCATGTAAATAAAAAACGCCAATTGGCGTGTTTTATTTTGCCAACGTAATACCCCGTTTTGGGGGGGATTGTTTATTGCTGCTTTATTGGTGTTTCTTGTTCCATATACGTTTAACGAAACGTGGTTTTGGATAAAAAATTCAATGTATCTTTTTGGGATGATATCATTGTTTGTAACATATATTCAATATATTGTTCATGATTACCCATTTTATTGTTAAGTAATGATTTTTGATATTCTGTTTTATCGTTTTCTTTGATAAAAAATATTGGGGAATATCCATTTTTTATTAAAATCCAATTCATAACCATTCGAGCAGTACGTTTATTATAATCATCAAATGCCTGTAATTTAATTATGTCATAGTGGATGCGAAAGGCTGGATAAATATTTTTTTCTTGTTCGTATTGTGCCAATTGCAACCGGTTAAGTAAGATGTTTGCGGTTTCACGTTTTATTACACCAGGTCTAATGAATGTATCATTAACGGTAATATTATTTTCATTGCATATTAAATAATGGATTTGTGTTATTTCATGTATATCTATATATTGATCTTTTTGTTCAATGATATAATTAAACGCCTTGCGTAAACCGGATGCGCAATTGTAATCAAAAATACTTTGAAAACCAGATGAATAATTAGATTTAAAAGATGGATTTTCTTTGGTGTTAGTCTGCACCGCATATAAACATTTACTTTCTGTGTTGGATATTTTATTTTCCAGCCATGCATGATAAGTCTTTGTTAACATGACAGACGCAGACAATTTGTTATTTATTTTGTATTGGTTGAAATTGATAACTTTTAATAATTTATCGTTGTTCATAGAATTGACTTTTAGTTAATATAAAACACTGTAATCATATTATAAAAAATATTTGTGTCAATATTTGTTTGCGTGAACACATACCCAACTTGTGTGCGTTTTTTGTTATCCTGGTGGTGTTTAATAATAGCCCGATGTGTCAAACGATAAAACAGGGATTTTTTAGTGTTTTTTTGCACGATGTTTTTGTTAAATACGCCAGATTTCGGGCCGTTATCATAAAAATTCCCGTAAAAATAACAGGGAATTTATTTTTATAAAACAGGGATTTTTACCTAAAAAGCTGTACCAATACCATAGATATGAACAGGCGGTTAAATAATAACAAAATTCAAACATAAACTTGACAATTATAATAGTTGTATTATATTTTGACTGAAGAGGTTTGTTTATGCATTCTGATATTGAACAACAGGTAAATTATTTATTTATGGGTTTGAATGGTCATGAAGGCCATGCTGGGATTATTAATGATTCAACGGTTGATTTACGTGATCATCAATATGATATTTTGAATAAATTTAATGGATTTACTGCGTCTGAATTCGCACACAGTTATTGTAAATTGCCAACGGGTTTTGGTAAAACCGTTACATTTTCTTTGTTAACACATGCGTATTTAAATGGTGCAGGTGATAATCGTAAAAAGGTGTTAATTATTGTACCACGTATTGCATTGATTGACCAAACACAAAACGAATTAAAACGATTTGCAAATTTAACAGCCAGCGAGTTTTATGGTAAAGAAAAACAAACGGATTCAGATGTAATAATTACAACGTATCAATCGTTGTCAAAATTAATTGAAAATATAGATGTTAAAAATATTGGGTTTGTATTTGCGGACGAAGCACATCATATGTTGGGGGATAAAACCGCACAATTATTAAAAAAGTTAATTGAATACAGCCCCGTTATGGGTTTTAGTGCAACGCCGGATTATGAAGCAAATAAAACAGTTGCCAAATTATTGCCCACAGAATTGGTGGCAATGCCAATAAATGATGCGGTAAAAAAATCGATATTGTGTCCGGTAAAGAATATTTTGGTACGATCCAGTATGGTATGTGATTTATCACAGGCCAAATTAGATAATACCGGGGATTATGATTATAAATCGTTTAAATTAAATACCGAAGAATTGACAGAAGAGGTTGCACGGGTTTATATGGAGGAGCGTGATGAAGAAACAGGGGTGGATTTTAGTGAATGCAAGGCATTAATAAATTGTCCAAATATAGAAATTGCAAATTTACAGGCAGAAAAAATAAATAAATTAGCAGGAAAGGAAATTGCGATTTCATTAAACAGTAAAACGGATAATTTTAAAGAATATCAAGATAAGTTCCGAAATGGAAAATACAAGGTTGCATGTCAGGTTGGTACCATGACCGAAGGTTTTGATGATGTGAATGTTAGTTTATGTATGAATTATCCAACGCATTCCAGGGTCAAGGCAGAACAGACAGCCGGTCGTGTTTTAAGAGTAAATCCAAAAGATAAGGATAAGTTTGCATTTGTGATTGATATGGTATTCCAACGCGTTGCAAATGAACCGATTGAGTCTATGTTAGAAACGGCAGCGGGTGTATCGCAGATTTTATTCAAAGATATAATACATGCACCAATAGTATTGCCCGATAATTATGATATTAAAAATAACAGACAAATGTCTAAACGACAATCAGAACAAAAAACATCGGAAAATATTCAATATGGTTTTACACGCATAATAACAAAAACAGCAGACTTAATAACGTTGTTTAACGAATATGAGGGAAATCATCCGTCAATAGAACAGAAAACATCTGATTGGTTGAATGCTAGCGACCTTAGGGGATTAATAAAAAATGGCCAATCCAAAATCAAAGAAATAAGCAATGGATTCCAAAAATTGTATGATTTACCGAAACGTCCAGATTGGTGTAAGAAAATGCAATCTGGTACCCTGCAACCAATATGTATAAATAAAAATAATGTTAATGATTTTTGTGATTGGGCAAACAATCATGGGTATGATTTTGAATTGTTGACCAAGGAAAATGATTTACCACAAAAAGATAATAAGTGGTTGAGTACTAGAGACCTTAGGGGATTAATAAAAAATGGGAGTCTCAAAAGCAAAGAAATAAGCGATGGGTTCCAAAAATTGTATGATTCACCGAAACGTCCAGATTGGTGTAAGCAAATGCAATCTGGAAGCCAACAACCAATATGTATAAAACGTGGGTACGAGGCAGAGTTTTGTAAAAAAGCAGGTTTTGAATTTACGGATAAGTATTGGGAAGAGGTAAGAAAAATAGTTATAATTAATGAAATACAGCAAATAATGCGTTAGTGAAAATTTATAACACATTACCGGTTAATTTGTCGATTTGCGTCTGTGATAACAAAAAACACACACCCATGTTGGTGTGTGTTTTTCATTATCATGGCGGAGACGAAGGGATTTGAACCCTTGATACAGTTGCCCGTATACTTGATTTCGAGTCAAGCGCATTCAACCGCTCTGCCACGTCTCCTGTTGTGGGAAGATTATACGAAATAATAATTGTTTTGCAAGAGTATTTATTTATCGATGATAATTTTTAATTGGGTTATATATACAAAAATATAAAATACAATAGTCAAAAATTTGACATGTATGCATGTGTGCAGTATAATCCGAACGAATGAATAAAATATTTTGTGGATTTTTATTGTTGATTACGTTGGTGGTAACATCTTGTGGGGTTAAGACCGATTTGGAACATCCTGGCAAGTTATACCCGCGTAACTATCCGGTATATTGATAAATTTGCAGGCGTGGCGAAATTGGTAGACGCACTGGATTTAGGTTCCAGCAGAGTAATCTATGGGGGTTCAAATCCCCCCGCCTGCACCAGGTAGGTTTTGTTTTGACAATGAAAAAAAATTGTGATATAAGAAAAGACCCAAATAAAAAGGATAAGTGTTAGATGAGTAAAAAAGAACAAAAGTTTATGGTAACAATAGATGGCCGTATCATAGGGTATAATGTCCGGGTCAATAATGTATATTTTAATAAAAATGGTTATTGTGTTAAAGATAACAAAAAAGATATTTTTTATAAAATAGATTCAAAAAAACAGTTAATGATGGGGTATTTTATTTATGATATCGAAAAGCAACGCTTGTATAATCCGGCGGCTGTTTTTGATGGTTTTATATGTATGTTTCAAAAAGAAATAGAAAATAAAAAAGTTGAAATTAAAGGTGATTTTAATAAATATGTAATTATCGCAGGGAAAAAAGAAATCGTTAAGGTTAAAGACGGTAACATTATCGGTGTAAATTTTCAAAAAACGGTTTCTGTATCAAATGGTTTTTTACGGTATGATACAAATGTTAATCATATTACAATGCCATCTGTGAAAAATATTGGACACAGTTGTTTTGACGCAAATAAACCGATGAAAATGGTGCTTGAAAAAATAATGGCAAAAAACAATGGACACAGATAAATAAAAATATTCGGGGGAATATATGAAAAACAAGGCTGTTAAAATTGGTATAATTGCATCAATAGTGCCGCATTTGTTTTGTTGTGTGTTACCAGTTGGTTTGTCTGTATTATCATTGTTTGGGCCAGAATTTGCACATTCGCATGTCATATCACAGTGGATGGAACCATGGTTGTTTGTTTTTTCGGCATTGATGTTGGGACTGTCGTGGGTGTTGGTTATGCGTGATTGTAAATGCGCGTGTCAACATTGTCATGAAACAAATAATCATCATAAACAAAAAGTGATATTAGCGGTGGTTACATTGTTGTTTGTTGTCAGTGTTGTATTACATGTTATATCACATTATTGATAATTTTTTATTAATAAAAACGGGGCATTTGCCCCGTTTTTGTTTACCATAATTTTACGCGTTTTTCTGGTGCAATGTACATTTTGTTTTCGGGTGTTACATTATATGCATCGTACCAGGCGTCTATGTGCGGTAATATGCCATTTACACGATTTTGTGGTAATGAATGTTCATCAATTTTTGTTCTGCGCAATGCCTCGGGTTCGCGGATATTGGCCGCCCAACTGGTTGCGTATGAAATAAAAAATCGCATATCAGATGTCAATCCATTTGATGTTGGCGTTGGGGTACCAAAATTTTTATATGCGGTAAATGATATGGTAACGCCACCATAATCCGCCAAATTTTCGCCCAATGTAAATTCACCGTTTGCATGAATGCCTGGTGCAATTTCAATGCTATCGAAAAATTTACGTAATACATTTGCACGTTCTGTAAACGCCACGGCATCAGATTCTGTCCACCAATCGGTCATGTTGCCATGGCTGTCAAATTTTCGGCCAGAATCATCAAAACCGTGTGTCATTTCATGGCCGATAATGCTGCCGATGGCACCATAATTAAATGCATCATCTGCGTTCATATCAAAAAAGGGGTATTGTAAAATACCGGCAGGAAAACAGATTTCATTTGTAGACGGATCGTAATATGCATTGATTTCATGTGCGTTCATATACCATAGCGTAGAATCTTTGGGTTGACCAATTTTATTTAACCAAAATTCATCTTCGAATTGTGAAACACGCATCATATTATCCCACAAAGAATCAGTAGCGACAATTTCTAATTTGGAATAATCGCGCCATTTATCGGGATAACCGATTTTTGCATTAAATGTATTTAATTTTTTTAATGCCTGTTGACGGGTTGTGTCCGACATCCAAGATAATTGTTCAATGCGCATACCTAATGCCCGTTGTAAATTTTTTACCAATTTTTGCATGCGATTTTTGGCATCTGATGGAAAATATTTTTTTACATATAAATGTCCGATTTCTTCGCCTAATGTTCCATCTAACAAACCTACGGCACGTTTCCAACGTGGTTTTTGTTCTTGTTGGCCGGCCATTGTGCGATTATAAAAATCAAATGTTATATCGTATGTTTTATCGTCTAATAATGTGTCGGCGGCCAAGGCAATACGATATTTTAAATACGTTTTAATTAATTCAAAATCAGTATCATTCATTATTTTTATTGATTCTGTTATCGCTGCGGGTTGGCCAATATTAATGTGTGTTGCGGCCGTTGCACCACGTGATGATAAATACGCGTCCCAATCAAAACCAGAAAATTGTTTGCGAATTTCATCAATGCTTAATTTGTGATAATTTGCGTTTGGATCACGTAATTTTTCTTTGGTGAAAAATGCCCCCGCCATACGTTCTTCGATTTTATATAATTTTTCTGCATCCCCAGAAATTCCAAAATTATTCAGTATTTCTGCAATGAATTTTTTATATTTTGTGCGAATTTCAACAGATTTTTCATCCGTATCGAAATAATAATCACGTGACAGGCCCAGTCCACCCTGATATATATTATACAGGTAATGTTCGCTGTCCATTTCGTCTAAACCAACCCCATCGCCCCAAAATGCAGATGTTATACGATGAAATTTACCCAAAAATGTGGGCAGTTGTTTTACAGATGTTAATGCGTTGATTTCATCTAATTGTTTTATAACCGGTTTTATACCATCGGCATTACGTTTTTCCGTATCCATTGTAATTTTATATAGTGTGCCGATTTTGCCAGAATCTGTTTCGGCAATTTTGCGAACGCGTTCCATATTTGTTTCTGCCAATATTTCAAATGTGCCATATCTGGTATAATCATCTGGAATCGGATGAGATTTGCGCCATCCTGCGGTGGCATAGTCAAAAAAGTTGTCGCCTGGGCGAACAGATATGTCCATATTTTCGGTTTTTATTCCTGCGTTCATTGTTTTCTCCTGTGTGGTAATGTAACGTGCAACAGACAATGCCGCGATTACAGCGGCAACGCCAATTATATTTAACAATTTGTGTTCCATTTCCTGTCCTGTGATTTAAATGTTTGCTTATATTAAGTTTACCAATAAATTATCCAGAATCAACATGCCTTTTTCAGTGGTCCGCAGTCTGTTGTCTGGGGTTATCTGTAACAAATCGGGGTTATTGTTTATAAAATCATAATTTATAATATTTTTTACATCAGTCGTCATTTTTACACCATTTAATGTCCGCAGTCCTGTTATAATTTTTTCCGTGGCACGTGCGTTTATGGTCAAATTAGTAATTTTAGGTGGCATGCCCCCAGATTGTTCATGCCAGTGATTATTGAAAAATGGCCGACCGGCCGCCCCGCGGCCCAGACCAATGTATGGTGCACCATTCCATATGTTCAAATTGTGACGACATTCATTGCCGGGACATGCATAATTTGAAACTTCATACCGCGGAAGAGATAAATTTTTTGAAATTGCATTATACATATCCGCCATATCTGTATTTGATGGCATGTTTAATCCCATTTTATAAAATGGGGTTCCTGTTTCGATTGTTAATTCATACATTGATACGTGTTGCAGGCCAATTGTATTTATTTCATTACACATTTTTTGAATGTCCGATGGTGTATCATTTGGTATTCCATATATGAAATCACCGGATACGCGTAAATTTAATTTGTTGGCCGCATCAATTAATCGCATGGCGTCCGATACAGTATGACGACGTCCCAAAAAGATTAATTGTTCATCATCCAATCGTTGAATCCCAATCGACAGGCGGTTTATCCCAATTGATCTAAAGACGGACAATTTTTCTGCATTCAGTGTCCCAGGATTAGATTCCATTGTGATTTCACAATTGGGGGCAATTAAAAAATGTGTTTTAATTGCGTTGATTATTGAATTTAATGTTTTTGGGGGCATCAAAGATGGTGTGCCACCACCAAAAAATATTGTTGGAACAGAAAATTTGCCGATGAGTTCTGCCCAATATTTGATTTCATTTATTATGCCGGTGGCAAAGGTGTCCCAATCTGGGGCGGGTGATGCAAATGAATAAAATGCACAATATCTGCATTTTGATATGCAAAACGGTGTATGAATATAAATATTGTGTGCGTCAATCATTTGTTGGCATGATAAAACAATTTGAAAAAAAATCCAGATTAAAGGTTGTGTAATAAAAACATTTCAAAGATATGTGTTTTTATGATATAATGCATACGATCTAAATTATGAAAGGCAGTTATATCGCGTTTTTGACCGCTTTGATTATGTCGTTTGATGCCGTTGCGTCAAACGAAGGGGTGCCGGCATATTATCAAAAAATGTCCGGGGCAAATGCAAATCAAATTGGGTATAATGCGTACCAAAATCAGGGGTATACCCATTATGTTGGGCAATCTGGAAATAAACAAATTGTTGGCAGTCGTTCATATACGTATCAAATACCACGTCAGCAAATGCCAAATGCTGCAAATGGTTCGTTTGGTGGTATTATGACCCCAAATGGTATCGCAATGCCGGTTGAGACGGAAAGTGCGACAACAATAACCGCACAATATACACGACGTTTTGCAGATTTTTCATTTAAAAGCAGCGTTAATTCCATTTTAGAATGGGATGATATGATATTTAATGAAATTGGGGTAAAGGCACAACATAATTTTAATTTGCGTAATTTTGATTTATTTGCATATGGTGAATACGCATATGGTAAATTTGAAAGTGGCGGTCTGTCCATGGATTATGATTTGGAACCATACGATTGGGCGTATCCAGATATTGGTATATTTACAATTTCTATGGGGAATCAAACTGGTAATACCAGCAGATTGCGTTTAGGTTTTGGTGCACGTCATATTTGGGATGTTGCGGGATGGAAATTGTCGCCAACGATTGGTTATGAAATTTTTAAACACAATTTGGAAATGTCGAATCATATATATCCAAATCAGGCGGTTTATTTGCCATTGATGACCAGTGGCGGTGACTATGTCTATGGTGATGAAGAGGGGAATTATTTTGCATTGCCGATAAATGTTGTCCCAGATCCAAATTTGTATCAGGTTTGTATGTCGCCCGAAGATATCAAGGTTGTGCCATTGGAATCGACGGGGGGATATATTGGATTAGGTGAAACGATAACAACGGTTGATTGGAATTCAACGATGGGTGAATTGCCGTGGGGTGTTGCCGGTGGTGAATGTGTAATTATTGGTGGCGATGGTCCTGTTCGTGTTGATGGAACAACGCATATTTATAATACAACGTGGAGTGGTCTGTATTTTGGTTTGGAAATTGAAAAACAGATGACGTTGAATGATAAATTACGTTTTTATGTTCAGGTTGGTATGCCCAAATATTCATCCGAAGGAACATGGCCAAATCGCACGGATTGGCAGCAAAACCCCAGTTTCTTAGACGAAGGCAGTAATGGGTCGTATTCGTATTCTGCAGAAATGGAATATAATTACAGATTGTCTGATCGTGTTCAATTATCATTAAAGGTTGATACAAACATGTATCATGTAGGTAAAGTTGGTGGTGAATTGTATGTCGCAGAATATTCGACATTCCAGGTTGATGAATACGGTCAATATGTTTATGATATAATTACCAATTCAGCGGGACAAGAAATTTATGTTCCTGTGTTGGTTACGGTGCCTGCACATACCGAAAAATACGAAGACCAATTAAAATATGCAAATTGGCAATCATTTGGTATATCTTTGGGTGTAAAATACGCATTTTAATGGGGGAAATATGATAAATAATCTGTATGTTAAACGCATTTTTTGTGCGGTTGTTATGTCGTTTATTGTGTTTAATTGTGCAATTGCATCTGGTGAATTCGATATGGAACGCTGGGATGCAATAGTTGATGGTGTGCGGTTGCGTGCACGCGAACAAAAAATATCACAGGCAACGATTGATGCTACATTAAAAACACCGGCGTTTATACCGCGTATTGTGAAAAGTGATAAAAATCAATCAGAATTCAAATTAACACTGGATGGATATTTGACGCGGACGGTAAATCAAACGCGTATTAAAAATGGTCGTATGATGCGGACAAAATACCCAACATTATTGGCACGTGTTGAAAAAAAATATGGTGTTCCGGCAAATGTTATTTTGGCATTTTGGGGAATGGAATCAAATTATGGTGAATTTAAGGCGGCATATCGTTTAACGGATGCTTTTTTGACATTGATGTATGATGGCCGTCGTGAAACATTTTTTACAAATCAGTTGTTTGCATTGATGAAAATTGCAGACAAAAACAAATTGCCAATTAATAATATTTACGGCAGTTGGGCTGGTGCCATGGGACATTTTCAATTTATACCAACAACGTTGGCACAATATGGCGTTGATGGTAATAATGATGGGAAAATAGATATAATTAACAGTGTCGGTGATGCAATGGCCAGTGCCGGAAATTATTTACATAAATTAGGTTGGAACCCACATGAACGTATTGTCCGTCGGGTAATTTTGCCCGCTGATTTTGATTTAACACTGTTGGATGGAAATACACGTCGTCCATTAACCGAATGGGCAATGATGGGTATAACCAATCCGGATGGGACATCAATTCCGGTTGCAGATATAACAGCCGGTTTAGTTGCAGATGTTCGAACAATTACAGATTCGCGTGATGTAACGGATGTTGCGGTTGATATGGATACAGATGTTATGCCGCAAACGGTTGTATATGCGTATTTAACATATCCAAATTTTTATCGTATAAAAAAATGGAACAGTTCAAATTGGTATGCAATTGCGATTGCAGAACTGGCCGATAAATTGAAATAAAAATCGCCAATTCTGGCGATTTTTGTAAATTGTTTATAGGGTAAAAACAATAAGAAAATAATTGATAATGTGCATATTCTTTGATATTCTTGACAACATATATTTATAAAAAGGATTTATTAATGACTATTAAGGTGCGTGATTTCGAAGTACGTTTGACACGTAACAAAGATGAACGTCGGCAGGTGCGACAATTGCGGTATGATGTTTTTGTCGAAGAAGAGGGGGCGTCGGCCACCGAAGAACAAAAAAATTTACGTGAAGAATATGATTCATATGATCGTTTTGCGGATTATATGGCTGTATTTCATAATGGGCGTGTCGTTGGAACGTATCGTATTATTGATCGTGGTGCCGCCGAAAAAATGGGGGGGTTTTATACAGAAAACGAATTTAATATTTCAAAAATAAAAAAATACAAAGGTAATATTGTTGAAATGTCACGTGCGTGTGTGGCACCAGAATATCGTGAAAATGCATTGGTGATGCGTATGTTGTGGGCTGGTTTGGGTGAATATATTGTGCGACATCGTATCGCTGTATTGTTTGGTGTTGCGTCGTGGGCTGGGACAAAATCTGTTGCATCAGCCCAGGCGATATCATATTTGTATTATAATCATTTATCACCTGCGAATTTACGTGCAACGGTTTTACCAGAAAAATTTGCATCGGATGTTAATCCAAAATTGTCACGTATGAATATTTTGCCCGAAGAATTTGTTGATGCGGATGAAGCCAAACGTCAAATGACCCCATTGATTAAAGGGTATTTGCGTTTAGGGGCAACATTTGGACGTGGTGTTTTTATTGATAAGCCATTTAATTCATATGATGTCTTTGTAATGGTTCGGACGCGTGATATGGATCCAACGTATCAAAAACATTTCTTGGGGACAGAGAACGCATTAAATGATATAGAAGAAAAAGACGGAACGATGAAAACGTTGGGTAAAATAATGTTGTTGCCAGTAACCGGACCGTTTAAGGTTATACGTGCGTTGTGTCAGTTTGTTTTACAAGAAGATGCGGATGATGCAGAATATATTGCAGATGTTAAAGAAACGGATAAAGGTGATGAATAATGTCTGGGGCATATGTAAAACATCCAAACGTTTTTGATTTTATATCAGCCGTATTTCGTTTTATTTTGTTTTGGTTATTGGTGGTCGGACAATTGCCAATAATTATTTTGTTGCCGCGTGGCAGAATATCCGTTGCGTATATGCGGGTATTTATGTGGTTTTTGGTAAAATTGGCGGGATTAAAAATTATTGTTCGTGGTCAATTGGATAAACGTCGGCCATTGATGGTTGTATCAAATCATATTTCTATATTTGAAATTGCTACATTTCCGATTGCATTTGGTGGCAGTTTTGTTGCAAAAAAAGAATTACGTTCATGGCCAATTGTTGGATGGATTGCAGAAAAATTTGGTGTAATTTTTGTAGATCGACGTCCATCCCATGCCGCCGAGGCATTGCGTGATGTCCAAGAATGTGTGATGCATGTTAAATATCCTATGTTCGTTTTTCCAGAGGGAACAACAACAAATGGGGCATATGTAAAACCGTTTAAAAGTACGTTGTTTAATTTTGTTGAAAATTCAAATGTTGTTGTTCAACCAATTGCAATGCATTATCGTTTTCGTAATGGTGATGTTATATCGGATAACGATTTGGCAAATCATTATGGGTATTTTGATAATAAAAAAATTGATTTTGGTCCATTGGCCACACGTGAACGCAGTGCATTTATGCAGGTGTTTCATATCATGTTGATTGGTGGTTTTCGGGTTGAAATAACATTATTGCCACCGCCGCCATTGGTGGGATTAGATAGAAAACAAATTGCAGAAATATTGCAAAAACAGGTTTCGGATAAATATATGGAATTAAAAGATAAAACAGAAAAAGAGATTACAAGATGAAAACAGCAATTACACCAACCAGATCGGAAAATTTTAGTGAATGGTATCAAAATTTAATCGTTGCCGCAGATCTGGCGGAAAATGCCCCTGTGCGTGGATGTATGACAATTAAACCGTATGGATGGGCAATTTGGGAATTAATGCGTGATGAAATGGATAAAAGAATTAAGGCCTGTGGGGTTTTGAATGCAAATTTCCCATTATTGATACCAATTGATTTTTTTAATCGCGAAGCAGAACATGTTGCAGGTTTTGCAAAAGAGGCCGCCGTTGTTACACATTATCGTTTGAAAAATATTGACGGGGTTTTGCAACCGGATCCAGAATCTAAATTAACGGAACCGTATATTATCCGTCCAACATCAGAAACCATCATTGGTGATGCAATGGCCCGTTGGATTCAATCATATCGTGATTTGCCGATGAAATTAAATCAGTGGGTTAATGTTATGCGATGGGAAATGCGGCCACGTATGTTTTTGCGGACATCTGAATTTAATTGGCAAGAAGGTCATAATGTTTTCGCCACGCACGATGCTGCCAATGCCGATGCAATAAAAATGCATTTGATGTATCGTGATTATATGGAACAGGTTTTAGCGGTGCCGGTTATTATGGGCGAAAAAACCCCCGAAGAACGTTTTGCCGGTGCAGACCATACGTATACAAATGAACAAATTATGCAAGATGGCAAAGCGTTACAGGCCGGGACATCGCATGATTTGGGACAACATTTTTCTAAATCATTTGGTATTCAATTTTTGGGAACAGATGGTAAATTACAACATGCATGGACAACCAGTTGGGGAACATCAACACGTATGATGGGGGGGCTGTTTATGACACATTCTGATGATGATGGATTGGTTTTACCACCGGCGGTTGCGCCATATCAAATTGTAATTATTCCAATTACGCGTGATGAAAATGCGGATGCATTAAATGCGTATTCTGAAAAATTGGGTGACGATTTGCGGGCGTTGGGGGTGCGTGTATTGGTTGATGTGTCTGATATGCGGGCGCCGGATAAAATGTGGAAATGGATTAAACGTGGGGTGCCATTGCGTATAGAAATTGGGGGACGTGAAATGGAAACAGGGACGGTGACAATTACGCGTCGTGATTTGGGCAAAGAATCGAAACGTTCAATTGGTAACGCAGATTTGATGCAAAATGTACAACAAATATTGTCCCAGATGCAGGTTGATATGTTAAATGCGGCACGTGAACGTAATAAGGGGATGATTCATAATGTTGAATCTGTAGATGCATTGGATGCTGCATTACAGGCGGGACAAATTGGATTTTTCCGCATTAAATATGATTTAACAACGAATGATCGTTTTGAAACGTTGATGGATACGTATAAAATCAGTCGTCGTTGTTTGGATGAAGAAGATCCAACGTATGTTTTTGTTGCAAAATCATATTAAAAATCCCCAAACGGGGATTTTTGTTTTTTGTATAAATATTTTGCCAAATTGGTAAATAAATGCATTGTTTTTTGTAAAAAACGTTTGTTATGATTTGTGTATTATGTTATAATTAACACCAAAGAAGGGAAATTTCACATGAAAAGATTGATTGTTGTTATCGCTGGATTATTGGTAATGCCCGCATTTGCTGAGGTTGCACCGGAATATATCGCAGATGATGTTGTTGAATATACGGATGCAGATGATGCTGTGATGACAGGTGTTGAAGTTTCTACAGATGATATGCCAAAGGCAAAGATTGTTCAATCGGCCTCGAATGTGGTTGCAACGCGTAATGCAAATGCGCGTGGCGCTGCAACGCGTGCAGTCCCAACGCGATCGACAAATGGGACTGTGTCACGTGCAATGCCCAGCGGTGGGCGCGCAATATCTGCACGCAGTGCCGTTGTTGGGAATGCAACAGCAACGATGGGGACAAATGCTGCGGTTGGTCGTACAACAGTGACGCGTAATGGACGTGGAACAGCGGTGCGTTCTGCGAATGTGAAAGATAGTACGGTGCAAAATGTGTCGACGCGTCGTATGAATGCAACCACACAGCCGGCTGTTCAGGCACGTGCGGCAACGTTAACGACGTCAAATAATTCGTTATATAATGCAAATGCCCGTGTTGGTGTTGCGGTGGCATCACGTGCCCCAATGGCACGTTCATCTGGTATCGGCAGTGCGATTAATGTAACGGCAACAAATGCCGCCACGGCGACTGATACAACAACAATGGATGAATTGGCCCAATTGACAGATTATTGTAAGGCCCAGTATCAATCATGTATGGATAATTATTGTAACGTTTTGGACGATAATCAGGGACGTTGCACATGCAGTAAAAATTTAAAAAATTATGAAAAAACGGAAACTGCGTTGAAAGAAGCAACAATGGCATTGCAAGATGTTGCACAACAAATTCAGTATATCGGTTTGTCGGCAGATGAAGTTGAAACATTGTTTACGCAAACGGCGGCCGAAGACGCGATGAGTGGTAAAACCGATAACAGTTCATTAAAGACATCGTTGGATAAAATTAAAAATATGATTGTCGATATCAAAACTGGTAAGGCGGCGGCGTCTGATAATAACAATGGTATGTCGTTGGATTTGTCGGGGTTATTGAATTTTAATATCGATAGTACTGGGTTTGATCTGGGGTCGTTATTTGGTACGTCCAGTAATACAGAAACAATCAGCAATCAACGTGGTGAAACATTATATAAAACGGCAACATCACGGTGTAAGGCGGCGGTTTTGAATAATTGCACAGCCCAGGGTGTTGATGCAAATGTAATAACAAATGCGTATGATTTGGAAATTGACAAGCAATGTATTGCGTATGAACGTCAATTATCCGATTCAAATGATCAAATGACTGCAACGGTGCGTAATGCAAAAACAGTTTTACAAAAGGCGCGTTTAATGGTTGCCCAACAAAAAAATCAATACGATTTGCGCGCATGTGTAAATGCATTGGATTCATGTATGCAGGATGATTTTGTCTGTGGTGATGATTATGAAAAATGTTTAGACCCAACCGGAAAATATATTGTTGATGGTGCAATTGTTGTTGGTGGAACACCGGGGGCAGTTGGTGGAACCTCGGGGTTATATGCTACATGGGGATATACGGATTCTTCCGCTGTGAATGCTTGGACTACTGGGAGTGTTGCGGCTTATGTAGATAAAAGTATGCCAAATGAGGCACTTAAAAATATGCCGACTGATAATAATTTGGCGAAGTATTTGATGTATAAAATTGGTTATGCAGAGAAGGGAAAAAATTATGGTATGTGTATATCGGTGTTGAATAAATGTCAGGATTATACATATGAAAAAGGATCGTTTAAGGTGAAAAATCAGGTCGTTGTTGAGTATTTGAACCGGACGTTAACGACGATTAAGGCGCAACAGGATTCGGTCGTTGCCAATTATGCAGAAAATTGTCCAACCGAACTGATGGCATGTTTAAGTACTAATGGGTATTCTTCGGCTTATTCGGCAACTGCTAGTACTAATAATATTGCAATAAAGGCATGCGGTGCATTGGCGAGTACGTGTATGTCTGTAAATTCATCTAGTGTTGATGGGGCAGATGTTGTAAAGTTTGTGAATAACCTGATGTCAGAGAATAAAACCTGCCCAGATGGTTCTACGGGCATCTATCCAGAGTGTAAGTGTGCTGCAAACACGAGTGTTTATTCCGTGATATATAATAAGTGTATGAGTTGTCCAACCACTTATGCACCGGCATCCCCAGGGACATATCCGAATTGTCAGTGTAGTGCTGGGTATACTTTTAAAATAAAAGATGATGGTACGACGGAGTGTTCGAAATAAAAATACCCCATGCGGGGTATTTTTATTTCTGAAAACCTAATGCCTGAGGCATGTGTGATTTATTTAAATTAAAATTTGTTATGGATGTTTTCCATTGGCATGAAATATTTTTTGTTTTATAATACCAAAACACAAAGGAATGGGATAATTTGTTTTTGGGTAATATATTTAATAATTTTATACGGTGGTTACCGATTGGTTATATAACAGTGCCGACATCAACATATGATCGACGATTGTGTGAATATGTTCCAAAAATTACAGATGCCGATTTTGATTATGATCCAATGCAAACACCAATTGCCCAGTGCTATGCCGATGAATTGATGTGTGGTCATGCAATCAGTGGTGCAACATTGATTGATGATGGATTGGCGGCGTTTATTATACGCGCGGCGTTTGCACGTATGGCAACAAAAACAATTGATTTACAGACATATATATACAGCAATGATTTTTCATCCAAGGTTTTAATTGGTGAATTAAAAAATGCGGCCGATCGTGGGGTTAAGGTTCGAATATTGTTGGATGATTATGGGACAAAATCTGATATCGCGGATGTTTTATTATTAAATCAACATAAAAATATCGAAGTAAAGGTTTTTAATACCGTTGCCAATCGATCATCGGTTTTATATTATCCGCAATTTTTTATGGATTTTAATCGATTAAATTCCAGAATGCATAATAAATTATTTATTGTTGATAATGTTGCGTATATTACCGGTGGTCGTAATGTTGGCAGTAATTATTTTTATCCGGAAACTGCATCAAATTTTTCCGATACCGATGTTTTGTTTTTGGGTGATATGACCCGATATGCCACCGCCAGTTTTGATGAATATTGGAATTATCATTTGGCAATACCGGCGTCTGTTTTTCCACGTGCAAAATCGCATGGGGCAATTCGGCGTTTGGAACGAAAATTTGCGGATATGGCGGAAAAAAGTGCGGATGCGGTTCGCCGTCATAATAAAATTACATCGTATGTCCAATCTGAATTTAAGAAAAAAAATTTTGATTTCAGTTGGGGACGTGGAAAATTTTTAGCAGATATGCCACGTAAAATTGAAATGACAATGGCGGAAAAACATGAATATCGTGGTGATATTGTGCGCGCGTTGCAACATTTATGGGCGGAAACAAAAAACAGTGTTTATATGTCTGCGGCATATTTTGTCCCAGGTCAGGGTGGGTTGGAAAATTTATTACGCCAAGAAAATGGTGGGGTTCATTTAACAATTGTAACAAATTCATTGGCATCAACAAATGCACCATCGGTGTATGCAAAATGGGAAAAATACAGACAAAAATTATTGGAATCTGGGGCAGATGTTTATGAATTTATGGCGGCGGCGGAAAATTTACATGGACGCAGACCATGGCGGAAAAATAAAAAAATATCTAAATTTTCTGTATTGCACAGTAAAACAATTGTTTTTGATGATGAAATTTCGTGGATTGGCAGTTTTAATTTAGATCCACGCAGTGCATATTTTAATACAGAAAATGTTGCGATTTTTGAAAGTAAAGATTTTGCAAAAAAATTACGTGATATGATAAAAAAAGATACACAAATTTCGTGGCGGATTGCCATGCAAGGAAATGCACCAATATGGATTGGACAACGTCAAAATGATGTGTTACCACGTGTGCATTATCGTTGCCCGGACACATGGTTATTCCGTCGTATATGGAAACGTATATTGAAATTTATACCAGAAAAATTTGTTTAACATAAAAATGGGGGTAAAAAATGGAAATCAAAGGGATGACAATTAAAAATAAAGTAATTTCTGCTGCGTTGGTTGGTGTTGGATTGGCGTTTGGTGGTTTTTCGGTTGGACGCGGATATTATGCCGCACATATGAATAATCGAACAGTAACCGTTAAAGGGTTGGCTGAACGTGATGTTGTTGCCGATGTTGCAGTATGGGTAATTAAATTTCAATCAACCGGTTCTGATTTGGCGGCTGTGCAGAAAAAATTGCATGATAATATGATAAAAATAGCAGATTATTTAACATCACGTGGATTTACAGATACAGAAATTATGGTTGGGCGTATAAATACAAACGATTTAATGGCCAATCCATATCGTGATAATTCAAATGGCCCACGCTATATTTTAACCCAGGAAATAACAGTTCGGTCTGCACAGGTTAATTTAGTTGAAGAAACATTACGTAATATCGGATCATTGGTTGCCCAAGGGGTCGTTTTTGATAACCAAGAATATGGATCGCCCGTTGCATATTTGTTTACGGGCTTAAACGATATTAAACCTGCAATGTTACAGGCGGCAACACAAAATGCACGCCAGGCCGCAGATGAATTTGCAAAAAGTTCTGATGCCCGGGTTGGTAAAATCCGTCGTGCAAATCAGGGTGTGTTTTCAATTTTGCCACGTGAACAAACGCCAAATGCCGATGAAACCAGTCAGATAAATAAGACGGTTCGTGTTGTATCAACAATTGAATACTTTTTGAATTAAATATAAACGGGGCCAATGGCCCCGTTATTATTTTTTGATAAACTTGAAAAAAATGATATTTTTTGGTATAATTTAATATCGTAATGAAGTTTTCACGTAGGGCGGTTTTACAAATTGGTGGTTTTGGTGTGGCGGCGCTGTGTATGTTGCCACGTGTTGCATTTGCAGCACGAAACGCATTAAAAAATGTTCGAACTGGTAATCAGCCAGATGGAAAGACACGTTTGGTTATTGAAACTGCTGTTAAACCATCATATTCATTAACATATTCACCAAATCAATTAACGGTTGGTTTTGCAAATACGGCACCAAATAAATTTTTGAAACCAAATTTGGCAAATGGGACATTGGTTAAATCTATAACGCAGACCCAAACAGGGGATCGTATAGATATTATTGCAAATTTAAATTCTGATATTGCAGAAATCCCAAAATCGCAAATTATGATTTTGGAACCAAATGGTGATAATGATTATCGTTTGGTTTTGGATTTTGCCGCAGGTAAACGTTCAACATCAAAGCCGACAAATAAAACATCTAAGTCATCGGTTGATACATCAAAAAAATATATTGTTGTTATTGATGCGGGCCATGGGGGCAAAGATCCGGGGTGTATTGGTCGTAACGGAACCCAGGAAAAGACAATAGTTTTATCTGTTGCAAAAAAATTAAAATCACGTTTGGAATCAAACGGTTTTAAAACGTATTTAACCCGCAGTGATGACAGATATTTAAAATTGGCAGAACGTGCAGAAATTGCCGAAAAACGTAAAGCAGATTTGTTTTTATCATTACATGCAAACGCCAACCCAAAACGTACAATGAAGGGATTTTCAATTTATACATTATCGGAAAAGGCATCTGACGAGGAAGCAAAAAAATTAGCAGAATCGGAAAATGCAGCAGATAAAATCGGCGTAAATGGTTTTTCAGATTTTGAACCAAATATTCGCAGTGCTTTGTCTGCATTGCAACAGCATGCGGTTGCAGAAATGTCCGAAGAATACGCCAGCGGTTGTTCCCGTGCATTTGTGAAATCAAATATTGAACAACAACCGGGGCCAGATGTTCGTCATGCGCCGTTCGCCGTATTGCGTTCGACCGTACCGGGGGCATTAATTGAATTGGGACATTTATCAAATCCGGATGAAGAAAAATTATTACAAAGTGCCAATCATCAAGATAAATTGGTTGAATCAATTGTAAAATCTGTAAAAAATTATAATTTTGATGTATAGGTATTGCGATTAGAATCCAATATGTTTATACAGATTATTGTGTTTTTATGTTATAATATTCAAAGAAATATAATTAAGAGGATTGAATATGAAAATCGCAATTATTGGGATTGGATCTGTCGGTTCTGCCGTTGCAACGGCGGTGCGTAATACCGGGTATGTTCATGAAATGGTTTTGTTTGACCGTGATGCCATTCGTGCAACCGCGGCGGCGGCTGATTTGGGACATGCGGCAACGTTTGGTTTTGATGTAAAAATATCTGCGGCCAGTAATTATAAAGGCATTCGTGGGGCAGATATTGTGATAATTGCAGCAGGGGCAAATCAAAAACCGGGGGAAACGCGCACAGATTTATTGAATAAAAATGCAGCAGTATTGGCCGATATTATTCCAAATGTTATGGCAAATGTTGATGCAAAAACGGTTAAAATAATCGTCGTTACAAATCCGTTGGATGTAATGGTGATGTTAACACAAAAATTAACAAAATTACCATCAGAACGTGTGATTGGAACGGGAACAATGTTGGATACTGCACGTTTGCGAACAATATTGGCACATCAATTTGGTGTATCCAGTCAATCGGTAAATGCATGTGTATTAGGTGAACATGGTGACAGCAGTGTTGTTGATTGGGCGGGGGTTACAATTGGTGGATTGGCATTGGATGATCTTTGCAAACAGGTAAAAATACCTTTGTCTGTGACTGCGCGTAAAACAATATCACATCGTGTGCACAGTGCCGCGTATGAAATTATTCGGGGGCGTGGTGCAACATGGGATGGAATTGGTGCTGCGGTTGCCGATTTGGTGCGTTGTATTGCAAATGATGAACATCGCATTTTAACCGTTAGTTGTACGACCGGTATTGGGCCACGCAAAGTTGCAATGTCAATGCCACGCATTGTTGGATTTAATGGGGCGGTGGTATCATTAACACCAAAAATGACACCAGATGATGGAACTGCGTTGAAAAACAGTGCGAAGGTGATAAGAAAAAATTATGACGCGATAAATTTAAAAAAATAATAATATTATTTGGGGCTAAATGCCCCTTTTTTTGTGTATTCAATCATATTTATATGCGAAATGGTTGTTGGTATAATTTATAAAAAGGGGGCATGTAATGGATGATATTGAATATGTTTTATGTAATAACGGGACGGGATATTATGCAATGTTGCATGGAAAAAATATTGGTGAAATATCATTTGTTCGCGTTGGTATTGATAAATTTATAATCGATCATACATTTGTATCGGATGATTTCAGAAATTCAAAAATAGGGTTGAATTTGGTTCGTCTTGTTTGTGATTTGGCACGTAAACAACACCGTAAAATTATACCAATGTGTCCATTCGCACGCACAATGTTTACCAGGTATCCAGAATTTGATGATGTTAGATTATTGCAATCACGATGATGGCCGGCATGACGATCGAGAGAGATGTTCCGACCGTAACTATGATTTTGTTGCTAAAAAAGTATGCAAAAGAACGTAATCTGGGATAGCAACTTTCTCTTACGCCGTCACCCCGTTGAATAACGGGGCCTATTGCGTCGCAGACAATAATAAAAAATGTAGTTCGCACAAATTTATATGGATAATAAATTCATATCTGTGGGAAAATCGGAGTGTGACAGAACCGGCGAGGTTTTTTCGCCCTAAAAAACAATGTTTTTATTTCTTTACTTTTTGTTTTTTTTTGGCATAATCTGTGTGGTTCGCAATTTGCGGTAAATGGTAATGGAACCGGGACGTATGAAAATGTATAAAATGTGTGGTTTGAAAAAAAATTATTAATTGCGTGCGACCATCAGTTTGGGACGGACGCATATTTCTGTGCGTCCGTTTTTTATGTAAATGTATAACAAGGAACGTAAAATGTCAGAAAATGTAACAATATCAACCAATGAATTACAGGCCAGATTACAAAAGGCTGAAAATATCCGTGCACGTGATGGTGTTGTATGGAAAGACAGGTTTGATCGCAGCCATACAATTTGTGATGCACGTAATTTGTCGGATGACGTGTCTGTTAAATTGGCGGGACGTGTTACAGCCCTGCGTTGGCTGGGAAAATTGATGTTTGGCCGCATTTATGATATTGATGGCGAAATTCAATTTTCTATGTCACGTGAAGAATTGGGTGAAGACCAGTATAAATTTATGAAGGCTAATGTTGATTTAGGGGATTTTATTGGTATTACTGGGGTTCTGTATCATACGACTGCGGGTGAATTAACGGTTCGTGTTCAACATTATGATATTTTATCAAAGGCATTACGTCCGTTGCCGGAAAAATTCCATGGTTTAACCGATATGGAAACGCGTTATCGTCAACGTTATTTGGATTTAATTTCAAATCCTGAATCACGTCGTGCGTTGGTTGGCCGTTTTAAAATGGAACGTTATTGGCGCGAATTTATGTGGGATAATGGATATTTGGAAATCGAAACGCCAATTATGCAAAATATTGCATCTGGGGCTGCGGCACGTCCATTTGTTACACATCATAATGCATTGGATGCAGATTTTCAATTACGTATTTCACCAGAATTATTCTTAAAGGAATCAATCGGTGCCGGTTTTGATCGTGTATTCGAAGTTGCCAAGGATTTCCGAAATGAAGGCATGGATGCAATGCATCTGCAAGAATTTACGATGGTTGAATGGTATGCGGCATACTGGGATTTTGAGCGCAATATTAAATTTACATGGGATTTGGTTCAATATTTATTGCAGAAATGTCGTGGTACATTACAGATTGAATATCAGGGAACCCCGTTGGATTTTTCAAAATATGAAATGATTGATTATACCGCACGTATGAATGAATTATTTGGGTGTAATATTTTGGATTTTGAAGATGTTGATGCATTGCGTGAAAAAATTGTTGCAAATGGTATGTTCCCAGCCGGTGAATTGGATGATTTAAAATCATTACCTGCATTGGTTGATTATGTGTATAAACGTAAAATCCGTGGCAATATTATTCAACCAACATTTTTATACAATTATCCAACCTATATGGTGCCATTGGCACGTCGTTCTGATGCGGATGAACGACGTTTGGATATGTTCCAATTGGTTGTTTGTGGTGCTGAATTGGCCAAAGGGTATTCTGAATTGGTGAATCCGATTCAACAGTTGGCGGCATTTGAAGAACAGGCAAAAAATATATCCAATGGTGATGATGAGGCATTTAATCCGGATAACGATTTCGTTCGTGCCATGGAACATGGTTTTCCACCAATATCTGGTGTTGGTATGGGGGTTGATCGTTTGGCAACAATAATATTTGATGTGCCGACAACGCGTGATATCGTTTTGTTCCCTATAATGAAATAATGGTGTAAATAATATATGTCTGATATGGAAAATAAAAATTTTATTGAACAATCGGTTGAAGATATGGTGGCCGAACATGACAGAAAAAATCTGTCCATTATTGATAATGCCCGTATAAATGGTGATATCAATGATGATGCGGCAAAATATTTATCCCAACTGTATTCAAATGGTATGAAATGGTTTGGTGAGGTTTTTTATTTTTTAGGTAAATGTTTTGGTGCACCAAAGGCCCCGGTTTTGCGGTATGATTACGAAAATGATCGTGCCATAGAAGAACGTATTAGAATATCAGACATTCATCCATTGATGCCATATATTGTTCACCATCGTTTGGATGCGGATCCAATGCGTAATCAATTTTTTTCGGCCGGTGATGCACATAAAATTGATTTGTCTGTATCATCCATTGTAACGGTGATTGTTGGTGCACAAAAAAATATTAACAGGGCATTAGATAAAATTACCGGAAAATATTATAAACAATATTTGCAGGATGTTTTGGATACAACCGCCCAGGTTTTAACAGAACATGGGCGGAATGCATCCGTTAATGCGGTTTGTGATAAAATACGTGAAAAATTTGAATCTCAATTTATAACTAATGCAGCGGCGGTCGTGTTGGGGATAATTGGATCTGGACATGAAAATATATCCGTAGATTTGGTAAGATCATTGGATAAAATCGTCCCTGTACACAGGCGTTTAAAAGATGTGTGGCGTGTAAAATGTTTGTTTGATTTGGTCCCGCAGGCACGTTTTTTTATTGAACGTGTTCGTGAAGTGATGCCGGATCGTGTATTGGGTGTACGGGACAGTTTTTATAATGTTAAAAATCAACGCAATTATCGTGATGCAAAATTGATTATTAATATTGGAACAGCAGATCATATCGTACCAATGGAAATTATTTGCCAGGTTAGGACGTTTTTTGAATTTGAACGTCAAACACATATCCAATACGAACATTCACGTAAAGATGGTGTCAAAAATGCGGGAAAATTCGAACGTATTGGGGCAAATATTCATGAATGTGGTGTGCGTGAATACAATTTAATGATATGTCAATGTTTGGATGATTTATTTGATCGTGTTGGATGGAATATGCTGTATAACCAAGATGGGGCCGTTACAATATTTGACGGTTTTCCAAAAAATTGTACAATGCATTATCCGCAAAAAATTTTTGATGCCATTTTGGATAAATTAGATAATGCGATCGAGAATGAAGTTTTTCATATAATAAATGCCCCGGTTCGTCCCAATCAGGTTTTGGAAAGTGAAATCTTTCATTTTATGGCACGTTTTATATTGGTTGCAGCGATGCCATACCTGGATAAAAATTGGTCGGTGCCATCTGATACAATGGCCGGAAAGTTATTTAATTTTGTAATGACCGAAGTTCAGCGCTATTATAATAATGAAAAATAACGTATGTTTTTACCCTAAAATTTGTGCTTGATATATATATATATATATATATATAATAACCTTTATATTGTGTGGTATAAGGGGAAAAGATGTTTTTACGACGTTTTGCATTGATGGCGTTGATGATGTTGTTGCGTATGGAACAACGTGCGTATGCGGGGTATGTGTATTGTGCATGTAATGGAAATTGCGGTGCAGGCATATCTGTATCAAGTGCGGTTTCTACGTATAAATTTTCGTTCCCATCAAGTACTGTTGCTACTTATGCGTCGTCAGATGCTTTAACGGGCCGATGTAAAAATCAAGTTTGTAATAATACAACGGCAGCGGTGTGTATTTCTTCAGATTTGGTCAATTCTATAAAGTTTGGTGGTGCTGGCAAAGAAATTCGGATTATGAAGGGGTGTGAGTCTACAATGACAACATCTTCTGCTGGGTATTCGTGTGATGTTATGTTGGCGTCATCTGGTCAGTCTGTTTCATGTTCATCCGGCTATTATTTGTTAAGTGGTGATTGTATACAGTGTCCTGCACATTATAATGTGCACCCAGGTGGGGCAGGGGGACAGGCACCTATTGTTGCATGTAGGTTTGATAGCACGACTAGATTTACAGATGCTAAGGGGACATTTTATTTTACCAATGGTTGTAATTATACGTCATAAAATGGGCGTTTTTTGATTCAATAATTTTGTGCTGTATTGTATATGTTTTAATTCATCTGCCTTATAATTCCATAGTTAAACATATTTTACAAAAAAATGTAATATTACCGGTGGAATTGGTGGAACATATACCAATGGAACGATTTATTAACAGAGGCTTATGGGTGCAGATGTTATGGTGATTATTATCTGGCATCTGGTAATGTTTGTCGTGAATGTCCAAGTGCACCATCCAGTTATAGTAGTAATACAAAAATATTACACGAAAATACCAATACAAGTCCGGTTGGTATTACGGGCTGCTATATACCTGCTGGGGCGACAGGCAGGGATTCCAAAGGAAGTTTTAAGATGTCGGAAACGTGTTATTATTTTGGCTCGTGATTGTGGGGATTATGAAAAAAAATAATAAGAAAATGTTTCGTTTTTTATTAAAGATTATATCTGTTTAATAGCACATCATATTAATATATATTAAATAGATGAAATTTTCTTTTTAAAATATTCTATTGTTTTATCTAAACCGTCACCAAGTGTTGTTTTTGGTTCCCAACCCAATTTTGTTTTTGCCAATGTGATATCGGGGCGACGTTGTGTTGGATCGTCCAATGGCAAATCTTTGTATATAATATTTCCACCAATTTTTGTAATGATCATTTCTGCCAATTGTTTGATTGTAATTTCATAAGGATTGCCAAGATTTACCGGACCGGTAAAATTACTTTCTGAATCCATCATGCGAATAATACCATCTATTAAATCATCAACATAACAAAACGATCGTGTTTGGTTCCCATTCCCATAAATCGTGATATTTTGGCCACGCAATGCCTGACATATAAAATTACTTATTACCCGTCCATCATTTGGATCCATATTCGGGCCATATGTATTGAATATTCGAACAATTTTAATATCTACATTTTCGTGTCTATGGTAATCAAAGAACAGACTTTCGGCACAACGTTTCCCTTCGTCATAGCATGATCTGATCCCAATTGGGTTTACGTTTCCACGATATGTTTCAACCTGGGGATGGATCATTGGTTCCCCATAAACCTCTGATGTGGAAAATTGTAAAATACGGGCATTATTTTGTTTGGCCAATTCCAATACATTTATTGCACCAAAAACGCATGTTTTTGTTGTTGTGATACTGTGTTTACCCTGATATGCGACGGGTGATGCGGGGCATGCCAAATTATAAATTTGATGTAATGGTTCTGTGATATCAATTGGATTACAAACGTCATGATTTATAAAGGTAAAATTTGGATTGGCTAATAAATTTTTTATATTGAAAATACGACCTGTATAGTTATTGTCGATACATATTACATTGTTGCCATCTGCAACCAGACGATTACATAAATTTGAACCCAAAAAACCGGTGCCACCACAAACTAAAATTGTTTTCAATTTATTACCCCATACGCTTTATATTAAATTTAAAATTAAATTTTTCAATATTATATGTTTAAAAATTACATGTATTCCCAATCAGGACGGTAAGAATATTTTTGATTGTGTTCTAATTTTATAATTTGAACTTTATTTTTTAACATGGTCAATCTGTATGGAATGTTGATGTTTTCTAATTTGGTATTTATTTTTGAAATTAAATCGTTAATTTCGTTTTCTTTTCCATCCTGTATCAGATCATTTAATGTCAAAACATAATAACATTGTATAATACTGGTTAACATACGATGGGTAACATTTTTATAATGTTGAATATAAAAATCTAAAACATGGTCTGCAATGGCAAATTTACAATATGGGTCTTCTTGTTTATTAAGTTTTTTGCTCATGATAGAACCAATACGGACAAAATAGTGATATAATTTTTCTTTGATATAATAAATGTTATTTGCAACCGCTGCATATTCAAACCAAAAACTGTCATCATCGTGGGGATTTTGGTGTAAAAACTTTATCCCGTATTTTTTTATTATATCCGCCCGGAAAATTTTTTCCCATAATAATACGTTTGTATTTGCAAATTGTTTTTCGGTTAATTTGAATTTACCTTCATAATTTTTGTTATAATAAATTTTATCCCTAATTTCTTTTTTCTTGGTATCGGCGTTTTCGTATTCGAAACTGCAATGACATGAAACAACGTCTATGTTTTGGGTTGTAATTGTATTATACATTATTTCACACATATTTGGTTCATACCAATCATCACTGTCACAAAACATTATGTATGGTGATGTCGAATGTTTTATTGCAACATTCCTGGCCTTGCCAGGGCCTTTATCATTTTTTTGTGAAATTACGACAATTCTTGGGTCTTTGTTGGCATATTTATTCAGAATTTTTAATGAATTATCGGTGCTGCCATCATTTACGCATATTATTTCAATATCTGTTAATGTTTGTTTAATTAAACTGTCCAGACAACGTGATATCCATTTGTCGCTATTAAATACAGGGATAATAATGCTGACTTTGCTCATTTAATATTACTTTATTATAAATTAATAACATGTTTATTCTAATGATAACAAAAAAAATTTCAATCGTATATATTTTGATGTTGGGATTATGGCACAAAAATTTGTGCTTGATATATATATATATATATATAATAACCTTTATATTGTGTGGTATAAGGGGAAAAGATGTTTTTACGACGTTTGGCATTGATGGCTTTGATGATGTTGTTGCGTATGGAACAACAGGCGGCTGCAGAAGCGTATGTTTCAAGTGGTTTTATTTATTGTTGCGGTAACTCTAATAATTCGACAACCGCATTGTTATACACTGATGCTTTTCAAAGTCATTCATGGAAAAATAAAGGTGACGGATCTATAAGCGGATCTTTATGTGGTGGAAATATATGTTTCAATTCTGTGGCAAGTGAGAAAATTTTGAAAGAAAAAAAGCCATGTGGAACTTCGCCTTCTTGGGGGTCTGGTTTTTTATTGGTTAAATCTACGTGTACGAAGAGTACAATAGGAAACAGCAGTACAACGAATAATTCTAATTGTGCCGTTTATTTTGATACTACAACTGGGACATGTTGCGAGTCTGGCCAATACAAAGGCTCAACCACTTGTCTCGATTGTCCTAAAAAAGATAATAAAACCCCAAGCAGCAGTGGAAATGGTGGGCAAGCCAGTTGTTATTATCCGTCGACGACTTATTTTTCCGATGCCAAAGGAAGTTATCATTTTAAATCAAGTTGTTATTATCTGTTGTCGTCATAAAATGGTGTATATCGTTTTGTAATAACTGAAAATATAAAGATACGAACGCAATAATACCCCAAAGGTTTATTATAATACGCCTTTGGATTTTGTTTTATTGGGTAATAAATATGGGATTTGTTAAATGCTAGAATAGGGTATGACGGAATACAAAGCGTATTATAGAAAGACAGTTACTATTTCTGAACTTTATTGTTATACGGACAAAATTGTGGCAAAAAGAAAAGTATAATGTTGCAAAGCAAAGAATAAATAAGTAACATAGAAATGTTAATCAACGAAAGATTTCGAAAACTTTGGTTGTCGTTAGAATTTTTTAATTTATGGTGGAAATGATTCTATGAAAAAGGTGCCAGAAATATCAATAATTGTTGCAAATTATAATAATGCCAAATATTTAGATGATTGTTTGGCATCTGTTGCAACGCAGTCGTTTACAGATTTTGAATGTATTATTATTGACGATGGTTCAACAGATGACAGTAAAAAAATAATTAACCGTTGGTTAAAGAAAGATAAACGGTTTGTTGCGTATTTTCAAAAAAATGCCGGGGTCAGTGCCGCCCGTAATCGTGGTATTGATATGGCACGTGGAAAATATATCACATTTTTGGATTCAGATGATTGTTTTTGCCCCGGGGCCATTGGTGTATTATATGATTTAATTGAACAAAACCACGCAGATATTGCCGGTGGTGGTGGGGTTATCGTTGATGAAGATTTTTCATTGTCGCGTTGTCCAAATAATATAAATTATGCCAATATGCCATTTCAATTATTTTCAAATACAGTTGATGATATGATTGAAATGTCAAAAATGGGTGGACAATATCGTTTTGTTTGGGTATGGCGTCGTTTGTTCCGGCGTGAATGTATCGGTAATGTACGTTTTGATGAAAAATTGTACCCGGGCGAGGATACATGTTTCATGTTTGAAATTATTCCACATGCACCGCGTATAGTTGAATCGACAACAATGGTGGTATATCATCGTTTTTCACAAAATTGTATATCGCGTACGGATTTTAACCAGGAAAAATTTGCGTGGATGGTACCGACGTTATACAGGTTACGTGAAATTATGGATAAATATTATCATCCCGTGTTTCAAAAATGGTTTTATAAGGGATATGGTTTATTGGTGTTGCAGGAAACGGTTTATAAATCGATTGGTTTTGGACGAATGATGCATCAGGTTGCGGATATGTTGCGGCCAATATACGGAACACGTGTGTTCCCGACAAAATATTTGTCATTGCGAAAACGTTTAATTTTATGGTTGTTTTTAAAGGTTTTTTAATATGAAATTGTCTGTAATTGTTCCGTGCTATAACGTTGCCCCATACGTTGATCGGGCAATGCGAAGTATATCAAACCAAACATTACGTGATATTGAAATTATTTGTGTTGATGATAAATCAACAGATGGAACACTGGATATTTTAAAAATGTGGGCACGTGCCGATTTACGTGTGCGTGTTATTGAAAATAAAAAAAATCAGGGTGTGGCCGTTGCCCGTAATCGTGGTATTGACGCAGCACGTGGCGAATATATCGGTTTTGTTGATCCAGATGATTTTGTGGACGAATATTTTTTTGAACGCTTGGTCCGATGTGCCGATACCGGTAATTTAGATGTTGCCTGTGGCCAGCTGCGTGTATTCGAGGTTGATGGAAAGATTCGTATAGATCCAAATCGTTCAATGCGTGATTTACGCATAAATAAGCATAACTTTAAATATCATTATACGGCAATTTATCGGCGTGATTTTTTAAATTCAGCAAATATCAGGTATCCTAAATTGATGGTTTGTGAGGATAAGGTTTTCGAGACAATGGTTGTTTGTGCAATGCGGACAGAATTGGGAATTGTTCGTGGTGTTTATTACAATTATTGTCGTAGAATTGATTCATTGAATTCGGATATTTTTAATGAAAAAAAGCTTGCTGATGCTGTTAAAGCCATGGAATATAACATAAATATATATAACAGTGTGTCGGTTTCGTATGGTGATTATGTTTGTGGGGCATATAGACATTTCAGTTTTTTATATGATGAATTATTGCATAAAAATGTAAAGGGGGTTGGGGATGTTGCGTATGCCATGTGTAAATTATTTCGTAAAATGAAATTTTTGGAAAAAATGCGTAAAAATAATAATGGGTTGTTTTTAGCGTTGGCAAATGGTGACGTTCAGGGTGTTATTGATGTGATTCAGGCATTACGTATTTATTCAAAAAAATGTCGTTTGTTTGGATTGTTTAATGTAATTACGATTTCATATAACAAGGTTCAATGTGATATAAGGTTATTTGGGATATTAATTTGGCGTTCTAAAACTGTAATCAGTGGTTCTGGTATAAAAAAATAAATTATTGGTTTAATTTTTTTGTGCAGGTTACCGAGTCATGAATTTTTAAATCAAGAATAATCGCTGTTTATACAAATTTTTACGTGGATGTTTTGGTATGTTGCGTACTTTGTGATATAATTTATCAAAAGGATTTTTTGTGGCGCAAATTTGCAGGCAGGATAAAAATAATGAAAAAAATGCACCCAAAAAACGCAAACTGCGGTGGCGTGTATTTGGTGTGTTAATCAATTTATTGATGTTGTGTATTGCAATTTGCGCGATATATGTGTTGATTATTTTTTTGCAAATGCCTTCATTGGATACTGTGTTACATGAAACCCGTCAACCAGCGATAATATTTTTGGATAAAAATGGAAATGAAATTCGCAGTTCAAACCGAATAATGGGGACACCTGTTTCTGTTAATACGTTGCCACCCCATGTGTGGCAGGCAATAATTGCAATAGAAGATAAACGTTTTTTTTCACATGGGCCAATTGATATGCGTGGAATTTTACGGGCAGTGGTTGCGAATTTAATTCATGGTCGATTGGCGGCAGGTGGATCATCTATTACCCAGCAAACAGTAAAAAACATATTTTTATCACGAGAAAAAAAGGTGTCACGCAAAATTCAGGAATTAATATTAGCATATTGGTTGGAAAACAGATTTGATAAAAATCAGGTTTTGGATTTGTATATGAACCGTGTATCATTGGTTGGTGGAATGCGTGGCATTGATGCCGTGGCGCGGGTAATGTTTAATAAATCAGCCAACAAATTAACGATTGCACAATCCGCACAAATAGCCGCAATGTTAAAGGCACCAACAACATACAGTCCAATTAGAAATCCTGAAAAAAACATTGCACGTGCACGTGTTGTATTGCAAGAAATGGTTCGGCAAAATTATATTACCATAAATCAGGCACGAATTGCTGCCCGTGAATTGGGGGCGGCGGTATCAATGCCTGATACAAATATTTATAGATATTGGACTGATTTTGTCATGGATGAAGTTAAATCACGTATCGGTGTAATGGATTCTGATTTATTAGTTTATACAACAATGAATATGAAATTACAGGCCGCTGCGGCAAAAATATTACCAGGGCATGTTGATAAATACCAAGGGGCCTTGGTTGCTATGTCGCGTGATGGTGCGGTGCGGGCGATGGTCGGTGGTGCCGATTATCAAAACAGTCAATTTAATCGTGCTTTGGCAATGCGTCAACCGGGCAGTACATTTAAACCGGTTGTATATTTGGTTGCGTTGGAACATGGATTAACACCGTCAACATATGTAAATGATTCGCCATTTGCAATCGGGGATTATAACCCCAAAAATTACAATCAGCGATATTATGGTGATATAACATTGGCAACGGCATTTGCGAAAAGTGTTAATTCTGTCCCATTAAAATTAACAAATGAATATGGAATTGATACCGTGCTGGATATGGCCGGCAGATTGGGGGTTGGAACACAATTGCGACGTGAATATTCAACTGTATTGGGGGCATCTGAAATGTCTTTGTTGGATTTGACAACAATATACGCAGTTATATGGAATGATGGACAATCTGTACGTCCATATTCAATTACAAAAATTACTGATCCCGCAGGTCGCGTGTTGTATGAACGCAATCCATCCGATCCCATACAGGTGTTGATGCCACAAACGGTTGAATATATGTCAGATTTATTATCAGATGTTATTCGTAATGGGGGAACTGGTAAACGTGCTGCAGGTGCCGGGGTTTTGGGTGGAAAAACGGGGACCAGTAATGGGAATCGTGATGCATGGTTTGTTGGTGCAACAAAAGATTTGGTGGTTGGTGTTTGGGTTGGAAATGATGATTTTACACCAATGTCATCAAAAATAACTGGCGGAACAGTACCGGCAGAAATATTTCATGATATTGTAGCGGGGAAAATGTAAAATTGCCTTGAAACAATGAATATTTTATATAAAATTTGAATAAAAAATCAGGGGTGATAAATATGGCAGATGATATTACGAAAATTCATGATCGTGAATCAAAATGGCAGAAACGTTGGCGTGATGCACGTGCGTTTGTTCCGAAAAATGATGGGTCAAAACCGACATATTATAATTTGATTGAATTCCCGTTTCCATCGGGCAGTGGACTGCATGTTGGTCATATGTTGCCATATACAGGAATGGATGTGCGGGCACGTTTTCGCCGTATGCAGGGATTTGATGTTTTGTTTCCAATTGGTTATGATTCTATGGGAATTTCTGCGGAAAAATATGCAACAAAGTGTGGATTGCATCCCAGTGATTCTGTTGCAAAATTGATTCAATTGTTTGAAAAAGATATCAGTGTTATGGGAATGTCTTTTAATCCAGAATCTAAATTGGCAACATCGGACCCTGAATATATTAAATGGACTCAATGGCAATTTATTCAGTTCTTTAAGGCAGGACTAGCATACAAGTCTGAAATGCCAATGAATTGGTGCCCAAATTGTCGAACAACATTGACCAACGAAGAATTAGAAGATGGTAAATGTGAACGGTGTCATGGACCGGTTGAAAAGAAAATGAAAATGCAGTGGAATTTGGCAATGACCAAATACGCTGACAGATTGATTGAAGATTTGGATTTGGTTGATTATTCTGAACATATCAAAACACAACAGATAAATTGGATTGGCCGTTCATATGGTGCCGATGTTGATTTTATGGTTGGTGATGATGTAATGACCGTTTATACAACACGTGTTGATACGATATTTGGTGTTACATTTACTGTTTTGGCACCTGAACACAAATTAGTTGCTAAATGGTTGAAGAATGGAAAAATACAAAATGCCGATGCCGTCCGTGCATATATTTGTGCCGCAAAGGCAAAATCTGAAATTGAACGAACAGATGTTACACGTGAAAAAACAGGGGTAAAATTAGAAGGTATTATGGCGAAAAATCCGTATACAGGAAAAGAAATTCCGGTCTTTATTGCGGATTATGTATTGGGTGATTATGGGCATGGTGCAATTATGGCGGTGCCTGCACATGATAAACGTGATTGGGATTTTGCAAAGCGTTTTGGTTTGAATATAATTCCGGTGTTATCTGGTGGTGAACCTGATAGTGTGTGGGAAGGCGATGGTGAACATATTAATTCCGATTTTATGAATGGGATGAATAAATCGGATGCAATTGCCGCCGCAATTCGTGTCGGCGAACAGGGGGGATTTGCACATGCCGCCAAACAATATAAATTGAAAGATTGGCCATTTTCACGTCAGATGTATTGGGGTGAACCAATCCCATTGGTATATTGTGAAAAATGTGGTTGGGTTCCTGTACCTGACGATTGTTTACCTGTATTGCAACCACGTATTGAAAATTATCGACCAACCGAAGAAGGAGAATCACCATTGGCACGTGCCACGGATTGGGTTAATACGACATGTCCATGTTGTGGGGGGACTGCGAAACGCGAAACGGATACTATGCCCCAATGGGCGGGGTCGTCTTGGTATTATTTGCGGTACTTAGATTCAAAAAATGATTCAGAATTTTGTTCGCGTCAACAGATGGAAAAATGGATGCCGGTAAATCATTACAATGGTGGTAATGAACATAATACCCGTCATTTATTATATTCGCGTTTTTGGTACAAAGTTTTATTTGATTTGGGGCTGGTGCCAAATCCAGAACCGTATCAACGTCGTACAACCCAGGGGTTAATTATGGCACCTGATGGGCGAAAAATGTCTAAATCATTGGGAAATACTGTGCCCAGTTCAGATGTTGTTGCCCGTGCAGGGGCAGATGCATGCCGTATGACAATTTTATTTTTAGCGCCGTGGAACCAAAATGCAAATTGGTCTGAAGGTGCGCTGGCAGGGGTTCAACGTTTCTTGAAACGTGTTGAAAATATGTCAGATAATTTGTCTGATGATTTGATGGATGCCGAACAGGAACGTCTGGTTAATCAATTAATTGCAGATGTAACAGATCGTATTGAAAATATGAGTTTTAATACAGCTATTTCTGCAATGATGGAATTTTTTAATCAATTTTCTGGTAAAATGCCACGGATTGCATATGCAACATTGATTCAGTTAATGAATCCATTTGTGCCACATTTAACCGAAGAAATGTGGGAAAAATTGGGTAATAAAGATATGTTGGTATTTAATCCATGGCCAACGTATGATGAATCGAAATTGGTAAAACACACGGTTACAATTGTTGCGTCTGTTAATGGTAAACGTGCAGCAGATTTTGATATATCTGCAACAGCCACCGAACAGGAAATTATTCAAACCGCAACTGTGGTCGTAGCCAAGAAATTGGAAAATGCGGAAATTATAAAAACAATTGTTGTACCAAATAAATTGGTGAACTTTGTTATAAAAAAATAATCGTGTTTTTGGAAAAGTAATTCAAATTTATTGTTGAACATAAAAAAAGATGGATTTTTGTAAATCCATCTTTTTTGTTAAGAAATGATAATTATTTAATCAAGCGTCCCATTGCAACCGCTGTATCACCCATACGGTTAGAGAAACCCCATTCATTATCATACCATGCGGTTACATGAACCAATTTGTCACCCAAAACTTTTGTTTGGCCGGCATCAAATATAGAACTGTGTGAATCGTGTGTGAAATCCACAGATACTAACATTTTATCATTATAACCAAATGTTTTTGATTGTGCGGCACGCATTGCACTATTGACTGCATCAACAGTTGCATCTTTTTCCAAATTTACAACTAACTCAACAACAGATACATCCGGTGTTGGAACGCGGATTGCCATACCATCCAATTTGCCAGCTAAATTTGGTAATACCAAACCGATTGCCTTGGCGGCACCTGTGCTGGTTGGAATCATGGACAGACCGGCGGCACGTGCACGACGGAAATCTTTGTGGTTTTTATCTAATAATTGTTGGTCGCCTGTGTATGCATGAACCGTTGTCATCCATCCAGATATTACACCAAATGTGTCATCTAAAACCTTAGCCACGGGTGCCAGGCAATTAGTGGTGCATGAGGCATTTGAAACAATTAAATCATCAGATGTCAATGTGTCTTGATTAACACCGAATACAATTGTTTTATCGGCACCCGCAGATGGGGCAGATACCAAAACGCGTTTTGCACCGCAATCTAAGTGAACACGGGCCTTTTCTGCGGCGGTGAACAAACCAGTGCATTCCATAACAACATCAATGTTCAAATCGCCCCATGGTAATTTTGATGGATCACGTTCTGCAATGCATTTAATTTTATGATTGCCGACAACGATGTATTCCCCATCAACCTTAACATCCATTGGTAATTTTCCATGAACAGAATCGTATTCCAACAAGTATGCATTTTGTTCCGCTGGGGCCAAATCATTGACCGCAACAAATTCTATATCGTCACGACCTGATTCCAACGCAGCACGCAAAACCAAACGTCCAATGCGTCCGAAACCATTAATAGCAACTCTTACTTTCGACATGTTTTATATCCTTTCTTTTTTTGTTGTACCATTTTATTGGACCTGTATATAATGCACTACATTTTTACAGATTACAATTGAAATTTATATTCGGGACATTTATAATTTTTGGCAAATGATACACAATGCATATGTTATTACTGGACCAACTGCATCGGGAAAATCTGATTTTGCCCATAGGTTGGCGTTGCGCATAAATGGGACAATAATAAATTGTGACAGTGTTCAAATATATCGTGGTATTGAAAATATTTCGGCCAGCCCGTTTGCCACGCGTCCTGTTACGGATGAAATTGATGGTGTGCCATACAGATTATTTTCAATATTACCATTAACGGATCAAATCAGTGTTGCGGATTATCAAAATATGGCACGTCGTGAGTACGATTTTGCACGTACAAATGGTCGGATTCCAATTTTTGTTGGTGGAACGGGATATTATATTAATGCCATTATAAATGGTATATCTCCAATGCCAGATATCAGTGCGGAAAATCGTAAACGTGCCCGTATATTGGTTGAATCTGATATTGAAGCTGCCCGTAAAATATTGTCCCCCGATTTTGTGGCGACCGATCCACAACGTGTTGCCCGTGCGTTAGAAGTTTTTTTTCAAACATCACACCATTTATCAGAGTATCAATCGGTGCCGCGTGTGGGGCAAATAAGCCCAACACCATATAAAATATTAATAAATCCACCGGCGGATTTATTGCGTGAACGCATTGTAAAACGTATTCCACAAATGTTATCTGGTGGTGCCGTTGCAGAGGCGCATAATATTATAATGACCGGATGGGATCCCAATCGAGCCATTGGGGCAGGGCAGTTGTGTGCATATTTACGTGGTGAAATTACGCATGAAAAATGTATTGAAAATTGGATTATAAAGACAAACCAATATGCTAAACGTCAACGGACGTGGTTTCGGACACAATTTAATTCTGATTGTACAATAGAACACATTCCAACGGATAATGATATTGAAATGGTTGTAAAATAAAAACCATGACAACATGGTTTTTATTTTAACTAGTTTCTACGTTTTGTTGAATCATAAAACTCTTTAATAACATCTTGACTGAATTTTTTATCTCTTGTTTGTTTAACAGTATTTATGGCCTTATCAAATTTTTTACGCTTTTCTTTACTTTGTGCTTTGGCAATTTTGCGCTTTCTTTGAAATTTATGTAATGTTTGAATGTACGTGTTTTTATTGAATAGTATTTCTTTTAATTCTTGGGCAGCTTTAAATTTGATATCGAAACAATCACAGTTTTTATTTTTTTTGCATGTATAATTAGACAAAAAGTTTGCTATATCACCTGTTAACAAATTTAACATATTTAAATCTGTATTATTTATAAGACGTAAAAAAACTTTTGTTTTTTCAATCAAGCCGTTTTCGATTTTTGCAGAATATTTAAAATTTTTACACCATCCGTTTCCGATTTTGTCTGAATTTATATATGATTTTGGATACTCATCAATAATATATTGTTTGATATATTTTAAGTAGTCTTGAAAAATTTCTTCTTTTTTCATATTACCTCCGTTTAATCATGTGATTGTATTTTAATACTAAATGGTAAGTTGTCAAGTTTTTTTATTGCTATATATCTTACATGCATTGACATAATATGTATAAAATATATTCTGATAGTTTTTTTAGTGCTTGTGCGTTGTTTATCTGGATTGGCTTACTGATAATAATTCTATATATACTAACGGTTTTTTCTTAGTTGTTATCTTTGTTTTGCGCAATCTATTAACAGCGGGTAATTCCGTGTATAATGTCCTTATCAGCAGTTTTTTTATTTGTGTTCGTTTTTGTTTGATTAATTGGGACTGTGGTGCATTATCAAATTTTACGTCACGCATTTTATATACAGATAAATAGTGTGCAATGCGGTTAACCAAACGACGAATTTGTCTTAAATTGGTTGTTGTTTTCGTGTTTTCAATCTGTTTTGTAATAAATTTTTTTGTATCATTAATTATGAATTCTTCCATTTTTGTGGAATATTCGATATGTTTGCGCCAATCACGACCGTTTATTTGTTTGTCTTGGTTTCTTTTTGCATTCAAGAATGCGGTTATGCGCATCATTTTTTTATAATCTTGAAAAATGCTTGTAATTGGATTTTGGGGGTTCATAAATCAATGCCTTTATTTGTTTTTGCATAATGCTTCATATTCTGATTGTATCATATCGTTTATACCGGATGCACGCATTTTCTTTGAAAATCTGGTACAATTGGCAATTTCGGTTTCTAGTGTTCCCCATCCGGAATATTCCCAATCAATTAAACCAACAACTTCCATTGTTTTTTTATCAACCAAAATGTTATTGCAAATATCATTATGATTCCACCCATCACCATCCATGTCACGTAAATCGTCAATACCCGTTGGACGTGCATTGTGCATTAAAAAAATGAATTGTGCCAACGTATGTGCCCATTTTTTTGCATTGTTGTTAATAACGTTTTGTGAAAAAGTAGTTAAATTTTTACCAGGGATAAAATCATATTTATAAAATGTATATCCACCGGTTTTTACAATTTCAATATGCGGAATACGTAAATTTACAATGTTTGCGAATGCGTTTGTTATTCTTTGTTCACGTTCAATCCGTTGGGCAGGGATGGTGTTATCGTAAAATTTACGTATCTTAAAAACATATTTGTTGTCTATGATAAAGCCGATATTCCAACCGCCCTTGATAATGCGGAAATGTCGAAAATGTAATTCAGGATATGCTGCACGTAATGCTTTGAATTTTTTTCGCCAATCATACAGTACATGTATTCGGATATGTTTGCGTGTATTACGGTGTGGAATAAAATTACATAGAAAATCCAAACCTAAAAAAAATATTTTCCATAACATATTAAATCCTTGGTAACAATCGTATTGAAAAAATAAAAAAAAACAAGTATTTTGTGGTTATGTTTAAATCTGGCGATATTGTTAAAATATTATTACCGAATGTGGTAAATACCGGTTATGATTACCGATTGACGGATTGTGCAGATTTTGGAACGTTTTGTGAATGTCGTGTTATGAACAGACAATATGTTGGTGTTGTTTGGGGGCCAGGGGACAGTAATTTGCCGAACGAAAAAATAAAATCAGCAACCCCAATATCGGGTATGGGATTGGATATTACAGATTTACAGTGGATAAAAAAAATGTCCGATTGGACGTTGATGGCCCCTGGGGCGGTGTTACGTATGATATTAAATGTTCCAGATGCATTTTTACCCCCGAAACAGGAACAATTATATGAATTCAATTTATCTGAAAAAATTCGTATGACCACCAATCGTCAGGCGGTTGCCGATGCATTTGCGTCAAATGATGGGGATGCGATGTCTGCGTCTGATATTCAAAATATTGCCAGGGTTAGTTCAACGGTTGTTCGTTCAATGATTGATTCTGGTGCATTGGTTGCAACTATAAAACGCCCAAAAAATGATAACCAATTTATATATCAATATCACGATATGGCCAATGTTGTTTTAAATTCTGAACAAGCGGCCGCTGCTCAATCAATAGAGACAGCAATTGAACATGGCGGATATTCAGCGCATTTGTTGGATGGAATTACGGGCAGTGGTAAAACCCAGGTATATTTTGATGCTGCATGGTGTGCATATAATCGTGGTGCCTCTGTTTTATTAATGATGCCAGAAATTGCATTGACTGCGCAATTTATGTCGCGTTTTGAAAAACGTTTTGGTGCCCCCCCTGTGGTTTGGCACAGTAATTTAACAGCCGTCCGTCGTCGTGATATATGGCGTGGTGTAATGCGTGGTGATATTCGTATGGTTGTTGGAACACGCAGTGCATTGTTTTTGCCATGGCAAAATTTGGGATTAATTGTTGTAGATGAAGAACATGATACATCATATAAACAGGAAGATATGGGAAATTATCATGCACGTGATATGGCAGTGTTGCGTGCAAAAATATCTGGTTTTCCAATTGTATTGGCCAGTGCTACCCCATCTGCAGAAACATTGCAAAATGCTATTGTTGGAAAATACAATCATTTGCGGTTAACATCACGGTTTGGTGGTGCCGCGTTACCTAAAATTGAAACGATCGATATGCGTGAATATCGTCCAACAGAATATCGGTTATCGACCGATAATGATGATAAAACATATCCTGGAATGTTGTCTCCGGTGTTATGTGATGCAATTTGTGAAACATTAAGTGCAGGCCGACAGGTAATGTTATTTGTAAATCGGCGTGGTTATGCACCGATTATTCAATGTAAAAAATGTGGGTGGAATGCACAATGTCCTGATTGCAGTGTTGGAATGACATATCATCAACGGTTGGGAAAAATGTTGTGTCATATGTGTGGACGTATTGCACCATTACCAAATGTTTGTCCCGATTGTGGTGGTGAAACATCTATGCGTGGGGCTGGATTGGAAAAAATTGCCGAAGAAATTTCTGCACGCATTCCCACCGCACGTGTTGCATTGGTATCCAGTGATACGATTAGTTCGCGTCAAAGTTTGGAACGTATTGTTACAAAAATGGAAAACGGTGAAATAGATATTGTAATTGGAACGCAAATTTTAGCCAAAGGACATCATTTCCCTAATTTAACATTGGTTGGGGTTATTGATGCAGATATGGGGTTGTTTGGAACGGATTTTCGTGCGGCTGAACACACTTTCCAACAATTATTTCAGGTTGCAGGCCGGGCTGGGCGAGGTGAATTTCCTGGACGGGTATTGTTACAAACGTATCAACCGGAACATCCAGTGTTGACGGCAATTTGCGCTGGCGACAGGGATACGTTTATGAAAAATGATATGCTTGCCCGTCGCAGTGCCCAAATGCCACCATTTGGACAATTAATTGCGTTGATTGTTGAAGGAAAAAAAGAAAATGTATTACAACAATTTTGTAACGCATTGGCACACAGTGCCCCACATGCAGATGGTGTAAAAATAATGGGGCCAATTGTGGCCCAAGTATATCAAATCAGAAATTGGTATCGTATGCGTTTTTTAATTGCCGGTGGGCAAAATGCATTATTGCAACCATTGGTTGCACATTGGATTTCGAATGTTAAAGTGCCCGTAAATATTAGAATAAAAATTGATGTTGGACCGCAGAATTTTATGTGATTTTTATAAAAAAACAACCGGCATTTTTGCCGGTTGTTTTTTATGCGACACGTTTCGAATCATGTAATATTTCAATAGGGGCTTTTTTGCCCAAAACAACACTCTTATCAATCACGATTTCGACCAATTCCGTATTGTCTGGTGCATTAAACATTGGTGTTAATAATATTTTTTCCAATATGCTGCGCAGACCACGTGCCCCAGTTTTTCGTGCGGTGGCCAATTTGGCAATCTCACGTAAACCGTCATCTGTAATTGTTAATTTTACACCATCCATTTCCAACATGGCTGCATATTGTTTTACAATTGCGTTTTTGGGTTCTGTTAAAATTTTTACCAATGCATTTTCGTCTAAATCTTGCAATGTTGTAATTACGGGCATACGTCCGACTAATTCTGGAATAATGCCGAATTTTACCAAATCCGCAGGTTCTACATCATCCAGATATGATTTTGCATCGCGTTCTTTTTTTGATTGAACATTTGCACCGAATCCGATACCCGCACGTTCGCATTTTCGTGATGCAATTATTTTATTTAAACCATCAAATGCCCCACCGCAGATAAATAATATTTTTGATGTATCTAATTGAACAGTTGCTTCACCCGGGTGTTTGCGGCCAGCACCACCTGCTGGAACATTTGCAACTGTTCCTTCGATTAATTTAAGTAATGCCTGTTGAACTCCTTCGCCGGATACGTCACGTGTTAATGATGGATTTTCTGATTTGCGTGAAATTTTATCAATTTCATCAATATAGATTATTCCACGACTGGCACGTTCTACATCAAAATTTGCGTTTTGCAGTAAACGGGTTAAAACGCTTTCAACGTCATCACCAACGTATCCTGCTTCGGTTAATGTGGTGGCATCTGCAATTGCAAATGGAACATCCAAAACGCGTGCCAATGTCTGTGCAAATAATGTTTTACCTGTTCCTGTTGGACCAATAACTAAAATGTTTGATTTTTGTATTTCAACATTTGTTTTTAATGCAGCACTGTGGCGTTTATAATGGTTATATACCGCAACAGATAGTGCACGTTTGGCAGAATCTTGTCCGATTACATAGTCGTTTAACACCTTGTAAATTTGTGATGGTGTTGGTAATTTTTCTGCACTTTGATTTACGGTTGAATTTAAATCTTCAGCCATAATATCATTGCACAGATTTATACATTCATCACATATACAAACATTGCGCCCACTGACTAATTTTTTAACCTCGTGTACAGCTTTACCACAAAAACTGCAAAACTGTCCGGATTGTTTTTGATTGTCGGTTGGTGTTTGGTTTTTATCATTACTCATCTTAAAATCCCGTTTAAATTATTTACGTTGCAAAACACCATCAATCAAACCAAATTCTTTGGCCTGTTCAGGTTGCATCCAATTATCACGTTCCATTGCATTGAACAATTCTTGTTCATCGCGTCCTGTAAAATCTGACATTTGACGAATTAACGTTTGTTTTGTACGTTGTGCTTCGCGCATACGAATTTCCATATCAGTTACCTGACCTTCAAAACCACTAAGTGGTTGATGAATCATGATACTGGTGTTTGGTAGTGCAAAACGTTTGCCTTTGGTTCCAGCTGCCAATAAAACAGACCCCATGGATGCCACCAAACCCATACCAATCGTTGATACAGGTGATTTTATATATTGCATTGTATCCATAATTGCCCAACCTGCACTGACGTCACCGCCAGGGCTGTTGATATAAACAGAAATTTCTGCATTTGGGTTTTCAGATTCCAAAAACAATAACTGTGCAACGATACTGTTTGCCATATTTGGTTCGATTTGACCACAAATCATAACGATACGATCACGTAATAAACGTGAATAAATATCAAACGAACGTTCACCACGTGGTGATTCTTCGATAACCATTGGTATTAATGCCATAACTTATAATCCTTTAGTTTATTTGGGTATATTATACCATACAAAAAGCCGAATCGGTAATTTTTTGCAGAAAACCGCAAAAATATAAAAAAAGCACCCCGGGTTGCCCCGGGGTGTTTCCGAATGCCCCGAAAGGAAGGAAAGGAGAAAAAGAAATGGGCATTCTAAACTAAAAATGTTTGGGGTCCAAGGTCCAGAGGAGAGAGAATGTAGGAGGGAGTCTGAATCCCCGGGCCCCACAGGTGTTATCACCTGGTCATCGGTTTTGTTCCTTTGACGAATCGAAATGTAATACATTAAATTTGATTTGTCAAGAATAATTGTCAAAAAATTTTTTGGCCAATTATTATTGGCCGGAAATTTTTTGTGAAAAATGGCGGTTTTTAGCGGTTTTTAGGAAATGCGACCTGTTGAAAAAAAGTAGTGTTTGGGAATAAAATTTATTACATAGGTGAAGGACCTATGACAGAATTTCTTAAAAAAAGGGGATGAAAATGACACATGATGATGTATGGCGGGCAATAGAGCGATTCGCGTCTGAACATGGTATGTCATGTTCGGGATTGGCAAAAAGCAGCGGTTTAGATCCAACAACATTTAACAAAAGTAAACGTTGGTCCAGGGCGGGACAGCCACGTTGGCCATCAACCAACAGTATTTCAAAAATTTTATCGTCGACTGGTGCGAAAATACAAGATTTTACAAAATACATAGATACAAAAAAACACGATTAATTTTAGATTAGAACACAGTCCTGTTATGGGACTGTATTTTTTATGGACATTTGTTATGCATGTGTATTATTCTGTGGGTAATGTTTGACGGAATTAGAATTTTTTCATCCGATGTGTTTTGGCGACAAATTTTGGTTGATTTGGGGGCGGTTGTGTTGGATGTGCCAAATACTGCCGATGTAAATATGGATGTTTTAGATATACCGCGGCCGGTTGATATTATGGATTTGCAGATTGCGGTATTAAATGCCATGGACCGTTCAAAGATTATTCGTAAAATTTTTGGTCGTCCGGTGTCATTGTCACCAATGCAGGAACAGATTATTGCCATATTGGATAAAAGCGGTGGTGTTGGTGCAAATGATTTAAAAGTTGCACTGGGGTATTCGCCGGATGCCTCGACACATGCGGTTGATACCGCGATTTATCAATTGCGACACAAATATGGTCGGGATTTCATTTTACAAAACGACGGAATTTATACCATTGGCCGGATATAAAGTATTGATGTTTGATAAAATCCCCAGTACCCAAACATACGCACATGGGTTGATTGAACGTGGAAACGCGGAAAATTGCATGGTTATATGTGCTGCAGCTCAATCGGCGGGGTATGGGCGGTATAACCGTTCGTGGGTTTCGCATCATGGTAATTTGTATATCAGTATAATTTATGATGCACCTGTTCGTCGGCCACAAATTGCATATTCCGTTGCGGTTGCGGTTGCGGAAACAATCAAATCGTTTGGTGTGGACGCACAAATAAAATGGCCAAATGATATATTGATTGCAGGGCAAAAGGTTTGTGGTGTTTTGATTGAATTTGTTGGTGATTATGTTGTTGTTGGTATTGGGGTGAATATAAAATCGAATCCAACCGTTTCTGGTTATAAAACAACAAAATTGGAAAATTATGCGGATGTTTTGCAATCAGAATTATTGTCACGATTATTAAAAAATATGGATATATGGTTGGATGCATCATTTGATAATGTTCGTGACCGATGGATGGAATCGGCAATTGGTTTAAATGGAAATGTCGAATATCGTGGGCAGATGTATAAATTTACCGGGATTAATGATGATGGTGCGGTTATTTTAGAACGTGATGATAATATGTATTTCGTTTATGGCGATGAAATTCATTTCCCATATTTGTCAAAGGATTAAAACAGATATTTATTGATTGAGCCATAAAAAATACTTGTATTTATGTCGGTAAATTTTGTATATATGCTATATCTAGAGTGAGGGGGATTTGTACATACATTATAACCGTTTATTTTTTATTTGTTTTTTGTTGGTGCGTACTGCATTTGCAGACCGTGTATGTGATGTTACGGGTTTAAATAATTTTTGGTTAAATGGTATTGATGAAAATATAGGATGTAAAAATGGGTTGTTGGTCTACGTTGCTGAAACGGAAAACGCGGGACGTGAAATTGATATAACCCGTGATATGATATATTCCGATCCAAAAAACAATGGGTCGTATATAATCAGTGACAGTGTTTGGAAAAAAACACCGCAATGTTTTCAATGTTTAAATAATTCCAAATTGCAACAGTATTTGGAATGTAAGCGTAGATTGATAAATAAATCTGTGTTTTGGAATGGAAACAGATGTGTTGATAATGCAACAGCAAAGCAGAAAAAAAAGCCTCCGTTAACATGTGTGTCGCGTCGGGAAACAACAATTGGACGTGCGTGTTGTAATATTCGTGATGCGGTTTTTATCCCAGATAATGCGAAATATCCAGATGGGGCTGGACGTTGTATATGTCCAACAGGTTCTCGTTTTGTAATTGATAAAGACGGACGTGGATTTTGTATGCTGACCGGTGATGGGGAATGTGTAGATGTATTGGTCGATTGGTTAAAAAAACGTTTGGAAACGGCAGATTCTGATGTGGCGGATTTGATTTCACGTGTGTTGTCTGAATGTGAAGGTGAAACCCCGAATTTTAATAATATCAATGCATATATTGCGGTTATATTGGAACGTGATATGTTGCAAATTGCGAATTTGAAGATTATGCAAACGTGGTCAAATAATACGTTAGACAATAATGTGGATGATATAAAAAATGTAGATGAAAAAGATGTTGTTGCAGAAACGGAAATTACGACTGATATGGTGAAAACAGCCCCAGATATTCCGAATGAATCATTTATGGATGAAAAAAAGCAGCGGTAAAATTATTAAAACCCAAAGATGACATGTCACCAGAAAAGCTTTGACAAAAAATGGATTATTTACTATTGTTAAGCCAAGGAAAAGGAAAGAAATGCGAAACACTGTAACCCGCGGAACTCTAGAGAGAGAGAGAGGTATAGTTCTGCCGGGATAAAAATTCTGTATTTTTCATGTGTTTTATTGTTTTCGAATGTTTCGTACGCCCTGGATTCGTGTTTTGATGGATATTTGATTGTTGACAAATTGGTGTCGGGAACATTTATATTTGCCCCAGATGGTGAATGTCCCGATGGTTATGATATTTATAAAATAACAAATGATTATGTAAAGCCCATGGTTACGGATGCGATATTATGTCCCGATGGTCAATATATGGTATCTGGGACATGTAAAAGTTATGGAAAGGGTAATTGTCCGGATGGTTTGTACAATGCCATCGTCAGCAGTGACGTCATAGTTGCCCCCAGTGAAGATACATGTCCCAATGGATATGAAAACTATGAAATAATAGATACGGTCTGTGATTCATACGGATTTGCGGTAACAGATGACATAAAGACCTGTGTTATTATGTGCGATGGTGGCGTGTACACAGAATTGGGGACATGTGGTTCATTATGCGGTCATGGTGCGCAAAGTTTTAACATAAAGAATGGAACAGGTGAAACATATAAATATCCAATATATTCAGAAAAACAAATAGCGCCGTCATTGAACGTTGGTTTTGGAGAAAACGTATGTTATGTAAATTTGTTACCTGGGACTGGGCGTGGGACATTAAATATCCGGACCGAAGATGGCAAAAGCTATCATGTAGTAAAATAGTCAAAGGGGGAAAAATGAAAAAAATAATATGCATATATTTACTGATATTTATGAATACGCATGTTTATGGGGTAACGCTGTGTAAAAAAACGAATACAGCGGTTGCTATTTTAAGAAAAAGCGTTGGTGGTGAAGTTAAGTCGGTAACAGGTAATTATTGGGAAATAAAAATGTCCGATGGAACAAATGTAAAGGGCAAAGGGTTATGTACGAACATGCCTGGGGCCGGATATGGTATTGTAAATACGGGGGTTGCGGATACCGAAGATGAAGGTTCGAACTGTTTTTGCAAAATGAAGTTACCTGCGGCATCGTATTTTGTGTTTATAAAAACGTATAATGATAATACGTCGTGTGCAAATAATTGTGCAAAAGATTGTGCCATTGAAATTGCCGAAAAATCAGTATACAGAAGTGCGATATATGAATCGATATGGTAATAATAAAGGGGAAAAAATGAAAAAGTTGATGATATGTATGTTTTTGTCGTTTTTTGGTGTGTTTGGTGCAAATGCAACATCGTTATGCGCCAAAGAAGATGTGATAGTAATCGCATTGGACCCCAGTCAAAACGGGAAATCGGGTTCATATAGTGATGAAAACGGAACATGGAATGTAGAATTTAGTTATGGTGCTGTGTCGGGGGTAGCAGCAGATTTAGCGATATCAGGTAGTGGAGATAATTATACGGTGAGAAAAGACTTAGATGCGGTTGGAGGCGAAACAACAGGTCGGCGCTGTTGGTGCAAGATGACGCACCCAATGGAGTCAGGCTGGGTGAATATTTTACGTCAAATTGCAGCAGATAACACTAGCACTTGTCCTAAGCTCTGTCAAAATAGAGCTTTGCTTATAACCGCATTTCGTGATTCTTTGTTCGGGTCGGTTGGTGAATGATAAAACACAAACGGGTGGATGATTAACGTGGTGGTGAATGGGGAAAATGTACCATCCAAATGTGAATATTGTGAAATAAAATACAATTTTATAACTGCATAAACGCACCTAACTTTACAATCGTGGGGGGCAAAAAACTCTTGCACCGTCATCCGGTTGAATAACGGTGCCTACCGCAATGCAGACAATGCGTTTGCGCAAATTTTTATGTTTATCCGAATCGGAAAATTTAATATTTAATGTACGGATTGTTAAAATTTATATGTGGGTTTTCTGAAAAAATTTTAATAAAAAATATACAGTTGAATATTTTTATATGTTTTATATGCAGATCATAAAAAAAATTTTTGAAAAATATATAATTGTATAAATAAAAAACGGAAAATATTTTGCGGATTTTGTTTATTCGTTTTGTTTGTAAATGGATATATTGTGTTGTTGTATTATGTTTATAATATTGCAGAAATCTGCACTTTGTAAGTGGTTGTGAATGAAAAAAATTTATTAAATTTATGTAAAAATATATTTTGAAAAAATTGATTTAACATTAAAAATAAAATTTTATGAAAAACAAAAGTTGTAAAAAAAATTTTTATGTGCCTAAAAATTCACTTTATGCTTTACTAAAAATGTCATTTCATATAAAATGAAAATTAAGAACAAAATAGTTTTGTTCTAAGCAAAACAAAATATGAAAGGAGAGAAAGAATGGCTTTTTCATTCTTAAGATCTGCATCTAAGAAAACTGTTGCAGAAAAACCAGCCGCAAAGAAAGTTGCAGAAAAACCAGCTGCAAAGAAAGCCGCTGCAAAACCAGTTGCAAAGAAAGCCGCTGTAAAACCAGCTGCAAAGAAAGTTGCAGAAAAACCAGTTGCAAAGAAAGCCGCTGTAAAACCAGCTGCAAAGAAAGTCGCTGTGAAACCAGCTGCAAAGAAAGTTGCTGCAAAACCAGTTGCAAAGAAAGCCGCTGTGAAACCAGCTGCAAAGAAAGTTGCTGCAAAACCAGTTACAAAGAAAGTTGTTAAAAAGAAATAATTGCGTATGTGTTTTTTACGTTAAGCAAAGGCGTTCTTAAATGAACGCCTTTGTTTGTTATTAATATCTGTTATTGCTTCGAATAAAAAACTAAATTTGATCACGTGTTCTGATGTAATTACGTAATTTTTCCAACAATTCGGTCCCTTGGATGCCAAACATTGGTAAATATGTTTCGAATTCGGGCATATCAGCCTGAATTTCTGCCCTGATTCTTTCGGACAATGGTTGATTCAGCATAGTGGTGGCATTGGCCCACAAACTGTATGCACGATATGTTTGTGTAATAATTGCCCATTTTTGAACTAAATCAGGATGTTCTGATAAAGCGGCCCGAATTGCTGTGGACCATTTTGTACCAAATTTTTTTACCGAATTTAATTGTAATATTGAATCTAAACCAGACTGATCTGGGGTAAATGAATTAATGGTATTTGTCAATTCGTCAATTTCTGTTGCTGTTAATGATGACGTTGTCGTGTTTTCCATCATCATGCCACCGTATGGTAATAATTCACGTTCAATCCCATTCATTGGTGTTTTGCCACTGCGTAAATTTTCAATGTGACGGATTAATATATTACCGGTTGGTAAGGTTTGTAATTCTTTGATCACATCGGGGGTTGCTTCGGCAATAAATACCTGATTAACTGCAGACCAACCACCCGTGATAACGTGTTCTTGGCGATATAAATTTATCAATTTTTGTGCAACAACACTGGCCTTGGCTTGCATATAAAAATCCCCCCGTTTGTTGATGTTGTTATTCGGTAACAATCATAATAACTTTATGCATTGTTTTGCCGATTAATTTTTCTTCGGGTGAAGATATTTGTCCATATATTTTACCCTTGGAATCTTGGCGAACACTGACAATCTGGGCGGTAGCGGTATCGTCAATACCCATTTTTGAGAAATCTGTATCAATGCATACCGCCAAATCACCAATCGCGGGTTCGGTTAATGCATCAACAAAAACGTATGATTTTGCAGGTATAAAACCACCCAAACGTTTTGAATTTGGAACAACGGCATATATGCCTTGACGTCCCTCTAGTGTCATGGGGGCAGCAATCATTGTTTTGTCTGTTTTTTTAAATGATATTGCACGTCCATCTGGGGTGCCAAATACGGGGACTAATTTACGACGTGCACTGTCATACAATTTCGCACCGTACAGGTTGCCCTTCATGTCAATGCCAGCAACCGGATTGCCGGGTTCTAAAACAGATTTAACGCGTTCTTTGACTTTGTTTATTTGTTTGTTTAATTCGCCAGATTTATACAGTGTTGCAATTTTATCAAACATGGTTTCAACACTCATTGCAAATGATTGGGCCAACGGTTCAATTTCATTTTGATATATTTCGCGTTGTCCAACTTCTATTTTATGATAAACGGATAATGTCATCCCTGAATCTTTGGCAGCACGGGCAATTGTTTTTCCGGATAACTGGCGAATTTTACGCAGACCACTGCCGAATATTTTTAAACCACTGTCTTCATTGTCGGTTAAACGGCGTTTAATTTCACTTTGCCATTGATCGGCAACATCATCTGTATCCTTGATAAATATATCAGATAATTTGCACCCAAGTATATTGCAAATGCTTAAAATCTGTTTTTGATTCAGACGTCGCACACCCTTTTCGATTTTTGAAACCGCAGATAACGATAAACCTGTGCGTCGGGCCAATTCTGTCATTTTCATCCCAGCTGCCAAACGTATGTTGCGTATATTATTTGGAAAAATGATTTCTTCTTGTGCCATTATAAAGTCCCTCTTGCGAATGTTTTAATCTTGACAAAATACTAGTCAATTTTTTTTGATTTGGCAAGGAAAAATAATTTGTTTATACCAAATAGGATGATTCCCCGGTTTGGTGCCGGGGAATTTTTACATGTCATCTGGGATATCTGCATCATTTAGTATTTCAGGACCATATCCACCGTCTGTCATTTGTGGTGTTTGTTGTTGGTTTGGACCGTCGAATGAATAATCATTGTCACCGCGGGCCTCGATTTCATCCAAATTATCGAATAAACTGTAATCTCCAAAAAATGCAGTGCGAACAGTTTCTGGACGACCATGACGGTTTTTGCCGATTATAATATCGGCTTTGCCACGGGCACGTTCCATACGTTTTTGCCATGAATCTTGGATTTTATCGTTGGTATTGCCTGAAATTCGTTGTGAAGGATCACGATTTTCCAAATAATATTCTTCACGATATGTGAACATTACAATATCCGCGTCTTGTTCGATAGATCCAGATTCACGCAAGTCCGCCAATTGTGGACGTTTATCATCACGTTGTTCAACACTACGCGATAATTGGGACAGGGCGATAACCGGGACATCTAATTCTTTGGCCAACATTTTTAATCCTCGGGTTATTTCAGAAATTTCTTGAACACGGTTATCACTGCGTTTACCACCAGGTGACGTCATTAACTGTAAATAGTCAATAACAATCAATGCTAATCCACCGCTTTTGCGGGCCAATCTGCGGGCACGTGTGCGCAACATTGGGACAGACATACCGGGTGTGTCATCAATATATAATGGAACACGACTGATGGCATCGGAATATTGTGACATTTTTAAAAAATCTTCATCACTTAAATTACCTTCGCGCATAGCGGATGCGGGAACCTTTGATTGTGATGATAAAACACGTGCGGCCAATTGTGATGATGACATTTCTAAACTGAAAAATGCGACGGCACCTTTGTATTTTTCATTTGCACGACCATATAAAATAGCATTTGCTGCATTAAATGCGATATTCATTGCCAATGTTGTTTTTCCCATGGCAGGACGGCCAGCGATAATAATTAAATCACTGTGATGTAAGCCACTGATTGATTGATCTAATGCGGTTAATCCTGTGGTTAAACCAGATAATTTACCGTCGGCCTTGTATGCGATTTCGGCTTCTTTTAAGGCCTCTTGTAATGCGGATGCGATTGGTGTTACGTCGCGTCCCGTTGTTCCTGTTGCTGCCATTTCGAATAATTTTTGTTCCGCAACTTCGATTTGTGTGGATACGGGATTATCAATATCTTCGATATACGCATGATCTGTTATAGAATGTCCCAAATCAATCAATTCACGGCGCATTGCATTTTCATATACAATGTGTCCATATTGTTCAACATTAACAACAGTTGCACCGGCACCGGCCAATTGACTTAGATAATCAACACCACCGACGGTTTCTAATTCCCCCTGTTGTTCCAGATAATTTTTTGCGGTAATTATATCAAATGGGATGCCCGATGCAAATTGTCGCATGGCCAGTTTATATATAGCCTGATGTGCAGGGTGGGAAAAATGTTCGGCACGTAAAAATTCCGAAATGTGTTCTAATGCGCGATTGTTCATTAAGATCGCCGCCAATACGGCTTGTTCCGCTTCCAAATTTGTTGGTAAATTTTTCGGTGTAAAATCCATGCTCATACAATTTCTCCTTGTTGATTGAATTATGTATGAAAAATTGTCTAAGTCAACGTTATCTCAATAAAAAATTTTTATTGTTGATATGATTTTAGATGACCATGAAAAAAATTGTAAAAACACGACCAAAAATGTCGTAGTTGTGTTTTATTATTTCAATATTAAATCATAGGAATGATATATGAATCAAACAGAAATAATCGGTAATTTTGTCAAGAATGGAACATATGGGACAATGAAAGATGTAAAAACAGGACCTTTGGAAACTACGTATTTTTTGTCTCAAAACAGACCATATGTTTTGATGCAATGTCTCAGGTTATAAAAACAATAGCAATAGATTTAAAAATAATGGTCTTTGTTCGTGATGATATAATGTAAGTATCTGGCCCCAATACTGATACAAGAAAGATAGCTTTGTTGAATGTATAAAATATACGTTATTAGTGTCACAATAACTGATTTTTTATGAATTTATGATAAAATATATGTTTAAATGAAGGTCTAATTGTAAGGATAAAATTAAATGTTAAAAATATCAAAATCAGATTATGTCTTGGGCTTAAAATGTCCAAATGCATTGTGGTTTAAAAAACATCGCAGGGATTTAATCCCCGAAATGGATATGACAGTTTTGGAACGTGGAACACGTGTTGGTGAATTGGCGTGTGGTCGTTTCCCCGGTGGTGTGAATATAACGGCGAAACCATGGGAATATGATGCAATTGTTCAAACACAAAACGCAATTGATGTAAATGTTCCGTTTATTTACGAGGCCACATTTGTAACGGTAAACGGTGAATATTGTGCGATTGATATTTTGCAAAATAATTATGATGGCACGTGGAATATCATAGAGGTTAAATCGACTAATCATCCACATGATTACCATTTTATAGATACGTCTTTCCAACGTTATGTTTTAAATAAATGTGGGATGTCTGTAAAAAATTGTTATATTTTAACATTTAATCCTGATTATGTGCGGTGTGGTGATTTAAATTTGAATAATTTGTTTAAATTGAATCCGGCCGATGACGAATTACAATCGATTGAAACGGTTGAAGGGGAAATAAAACGGTTGCGGGCATTTTTAGAAGTACCGGTTTCAGATGTTTTTATATCAAAATGTAAATGTGGTAAGTTTTATGAATGTGGTTATAAAAAATATTGTTGGGAAAATGTGCCGAAATATTCTGTTTTTGATGCGTTTCGTGGTGATTTGGCAGACGAATTGTATTCAAAATATGGGGCTGATTTAAAATTATTGCCCCCAGATGCGATGACAAGACAAATGCACCCAGGTGATATAGAGGCGTATTTGAATAACCAAGAATATATTGATAAGTTGGGTTTGCGGGAATTTGTAAATGGGTTGCAATATCCATTATATTTCTTAGACTATGAATCGATTCAGCCGGCGGTTCCGATGTTTGATAACAGTCGTCCATATCAACAAATATGTTTTCAATTTTCATTACATGTGCAGCGTTCGCCAAATGCCCCGATTGAACATTATGAATATTTGCATTCAGATAATGAAACAGATCCACGCCCTGGATTAATACAAAAATTAATTGAATGTTGCGGAACAACGGGATCTGTTATTGTTTATAATCAGGCATTTGAATACGGGCGAAATACCGAAATGGCACGTGATTTTCCAGAATATGCCGATGGATTAAATGCAATAAATGACAGAATGGTTGATTTGTTAATACCGTTCCGCACGCGTTTGTTGTATAAACCATGTCAGTGTGGCAGTGCATCAATCAAAAAAACATTACCTGCATTTGTTCCAAATATGTCTTATGACGATTTAGGAATACATAATGGAACCCAGGCCAGTAATCAATTTATGGATTTTATGACAGGTAAACAATCGATTGGTGAAAGTCAAAAAATGATGACAGATTTACATGAATACTGTGGCCAGGATACCATGGCGATGGTTGAATTGTTAAATGTAATTTATGGGTATATAAATGGTGGCGGGGGTGCAGGTAATTAATTAAAAACAGTTCTTTTTTTTCTATTGGGGGCCTGGTTGCACTTTTATCGGCTTAGAAATAAACTGCGATCGTGTAATAAAAATTCACGATTATTGCTGGCTTTTAAAAAATAACGTAAGAATTTTTTTGAGTTTTTTGTTAGAAAATATTCCATTGTTTGAGAGTTTTCTATTTGTAGTTTATTTTTCATTAAATCTGCTAATGAAAATGTATTAGGTCCCCCGCAATTATCAACGTTAAATTTTATTTCGATTAAATAATATGGAATATTCTTATGAATGAATTTTATTCGTTTAATTTGTTCTTCTTTTTCCATGTATGGGAAACATCCCACAGAAGTTAATGCACTTAATGATTTATTTTGTGCCATATCTTTGGCTTCTTGCCACGATATAACCTTTGGAATTGTACCACTAATTTGTTGCGAAACCCGGACATAAATATCGGTTATTTTTGGGTTTATATCTATTATATACGTATCATCAATATGACATATATCTTGAAATATGGCAGCAAATGGGAAAAGACCACAGCCCAAATCAACAAAAGAAAAATTAGTTTGTGAATGGTTATATTTATCCAATAAAAAATCGTAACACATTATAAAGCGTAATGCGTAAAGTAATGATTGTGAATGGACATCTGGTGCGTATCCGACACACATTTCTGTGAAGTTTTTATATTTTTCGATGCCGTTTAATATTTTTTTACCGGTTGCACCAATATTATTGCCATATTCGGATTTTAAAATATAGGTAGTACACTTATTCCGTTCGTTAATATAATCTATTATATCAGGATTTATCTTTGGCAATGTTTCTTTATAGTATTTTAACCCCGCTTCACTAAAAAGACTGCATGAAGCAGCAAGTCCAATATCACCAAAATCTGTTTTATTTTTCGTTATCATTTGTTGTTTTTATAGCACAAAAATACCGTGTGTCAATTTTTATTTGGTGGATATTATATTAAATAAGCAATTAGCAACCTGTAATATATTTGTTTTGTACTTTGGACAGACTTTTTTTGATGATTATTCCCGACCCATAGAATTTTGTTGTATATATTCTTGTTGGGATTTGATTATAAATTTTTCAAAGACATTCATGCCATCACCAACACCATAATACAATTTTTGATTGTTAAAAGGACAAACGGTTTCTACATAGGCGCAATTTCGACTGTTGTTGGAAATCGGTTTATTGATTACTTCATAAAAACGTTTTAGGTTGTTTGCATTTATAAATTGAATTCTTGGAATGCAGATTTCTTGATTTGTTCGCAGTGGATTGGCCGGGTCATATATGTATTGTTCCGTATTTTGTTTCAATATTATAAAGCTGTGTGGTTCGCCAAATTCTTGACCATCGGATTGTAAGATTTCACCGCTGAAAAATTTTGTATCAAAATTTTGTTGTTGTAAATATATCTGGGTCAGTATAGCAATTTCTGCACATTGACATATCCCTGCGGATACAGCATCTGATAGATATGCAGTTTTATTCGGATTATAAAATTTTTTTCGTGTATCTGTATTACTGGTTATGTTTGGATACATTTTACGTAACACATTATCAAAAGCATAAAGATGGGCGAATGTTTCAAACTTAAAATTTATTTGTCTATCATCTAACCATTTCTTCATAGATTGATTATTTTGTAAGTTTATTGCATTTTTTTTTACTGTGTCAAAGAATTTGCTGAATTTATCAAAATCAACAGTTACGAATAAATCATATTGACCTGGAAATGAACCACCAATTGGTATTTTGTCTCCAGGCTTTATATCGGCAGCACAACATGCAGTTTCTTGGATCCTTTCAAAATTCATGTTTGTATTCCCTATTGTTGATATTATGTCATTTTTTTATAAAAAAAGCCATACGTTGTTCGCATAACTATGAGGTTACACGTAAATTTATCGCTGTTTTGCGGTAATTTGAACGACAAAGATTCGAACAAACATTGGTCAACACAGATGTTGACCATTCGAATCCACAACACCGACAAAAAAAGCCGCAATAAATTGCGACTTTTTAATTTCTGGTCGGGGCGACAAAGAGTAGGCAAGACAAGTGTCA
>JAZLJO010000013.1:0-69874 GCA_045617905.1 Candidatus Enterousia sp. | reverse complement strand
ATGTGAGGTTGGTTATCATCCGGTTGGCCAGGCATGTTTACCAAACAAGATAGAATGTGCGATACCGAATGCGGCCAGTTCGAAACAAGTATACGACGAACGGATAAAGGCGTATTCAGAGTGTCGTGTAGAGGCATGTGAAACAGGCTATCATGAATTAGCAAATGCGTGTGTATTAAACAATCGTATATGTACAATATACAACAATGGTGCAGTTGTTGGAACAGGTAACCAGGAATGGGATACATTAACCAGCAGTTGGGGCGAATGTGTTGCGGAAAGATGTAATCCGGGGTACACGAATGATCCGATGCAATCGAACGAGCCGAACAAACAATGTGGTGAATGTCGGAACAAGTATCGAGTAAGGGGAGAAATTGCGGTCAGCAGTTATACCCAAGAATGCGAGATAGCGTCATGCATGTATCAGGGTGAATTGTATAAATTAGATGGGAACAGTTGTGTACCGATATGTGAGATGGACGGTTACAGTGATGAAACGGGCAGCCGCAAATGGGATCCGATAAAAAAGAAATGTGTTCGGACATGTAATGCCGGATATACAGCCTGGTAATATAATACCGCCAGAAACATTTACAATAATTAAAACGCACCTTTGGGTGCGTTTTTACGTTCAGGTATTAACACAAAAATCATTTACTATATTTTAACGATTCTGTGGCACGATGCAGAAAATCAGAATAAACATTAACCAATTCTTGTGGGGCGATTGGGACAATTTCACCACGCCACTGAAACAAATACCACGCCATTTCCCACAGCCCATCACATTTCATTTTTATTGTTAATGAACCATCGTTGTGTTTTATAATTTTTTGACTTTCATGAAATGTGTATCTGCACGCAGCCGGTGCAGCATTTTTAGATACATGCCATACAACATCATATTTGCCGTGTTCACTGTGGTATGCACCAAATGATTCAGATACATATGAATTTATATCAAATTTAGATGCATTAAAATGGTCTTTCTTTATTTTTAAACCGGTTATTCTAGATAATATAAATTCACATACATTACCAGAAACGGTATCTTTGTATGCCAATAAATAATTATTACTGTTTCCATATAAAAAACCAACGGGGCAAAGTGTATATTTTTTTAAATCCCCGTCTGCAGAATTGTATTCAATCTGAACCTGATGACCGGACAACACCGCATATTGTAAAGTGTGCATAATTTCTGCATCTATTTCTATGTGCGGATATGGGCGGACAACAGACGTACGGGATAAAATTGCACCTTCTAAATCATTCATTTGTCGCACACCCTTTTTCATACCGATTATACGGTTTAATTTGTATTCCAATGATGATAAAGGTTTGTTTATTGTTTCGTTTTTTATCCTTTTTACCGCGGCATTTAATGCCAACATTTCATCATCTGTTAAATATTCTGGTGGCAATCCATCGGGGCTGTCCAATCTGAAACGTTGTATTTTGGGATTAATTGGATCAGATATTTTTTCAAACGAATCTGGAAAACGTTCAAATAAAAAATTAATAATGCGTTCCGCAGTTTTTCGTGAACAATTCAAACGTTCCATAATATCATTGTATGTCATCCCGCCAATTGGCCGGCACATATCTTGGATTAAATCCAATAATTCATCAAATTTTCTGTAATCGTCCCGTGCCATTATTTATTCCTTAGATTTTGTGTTTAAAAATTTATCTGCTGTCGTTATACAACTTTATATTCCTACATAACCGGTGTTTCCACCAACCATATTTTTCCACCACCCTTTTCTATTTTCTCTACATTTTTAATGTATACCATATATCCATAAAAAAAGGTATCAATAATATCAATTATTGTTGTGTCTGTATAATATACGGCACTTTCTGAAGTTTGACGATTTCATTTAACAACACAAAAATATAAAATACCGCCACATATACGGCACGTAAAAAATATCTTTTACACAAGAAAGCAATCAAAATTCCCATAAAATCAAAACAGGAATTTTGATAGCGATTATTATACAACTACATATTATAAGAATCTTGATACACACCGTTTTCAAATTGGTCTACAATTGCAAGTAAATCATCTGGAACATATTTACGGGCGGTTTGTATCATGCCATCTGGGATACCATAATATGCCCCTGCAACCGCCCCAGTAATTGCACCAATTGTGTCAGAATCACCACCAATAGAGATTGCATTGCGTATCGCGTCTTCAAAACTCTCTGATTCAATAAAACATTGCAACGCCTGTGGGACAGTGCCCTGACACGAACTGTGCCAGCTATAGTTTTCTTGTAATTCTTTAACGCTGGCGCACCAGTCGTAATAGTTTTTAGTTATATATTGGGCGATTTCACTTTTGTCTTTACCCATACGGGCCAAATAAACCGCAACGGCTGTTGCTTCGGCGCCTTTGATACCCTCTATATGGTCGTGACTAATCGATGTAACCATATACGACAAACGTTTTACTTCACTGATACTGTTGCCAATCCAACCAACAGCAGATACGCGCATTGCAGCACCATTACCCCAACTATCAATTGGTTCGTTTTCTTTATTAAACAACCATCTGGCAAATCTGAAACCATACCCCATATCCGGATGTCGAAAACCTATTTCACGCATAGACTTTATGGTGTGTTGTTGTAAATCACAACCATCACGTTTCCAATCCATCAACGCCTTTGCAATCGCAATGGTCATGCAAGAATCATCAGTGATATATCCATGCATTGGAAAGAATGGAAAATCTTTGGTTTTGATATTATCGAATTCATAGATCGACCCAACTATATCCCCAATTACCGCCCCCCAGATCATTTTTAGTCCCTTTTATTTGATTTATCCCATCTGCTTTTTTTCATTTAATGATAATATCATAAAGCCCTTTAATTAATCTATAAAATCTTTATTTATTTCCTAACCCAAATTTTAAATCATCTATATTTTCTTTGAATTATCGTTATGAACTTTAACAAATTTATTTGATATAGCCACCGCTAATCAATTTTAATCAAAGTAGTGAACGTCCTAAAATAGGCAATGTATGTAAACGAGGTAAAAAAACATGTTCTTATTATATAATGTTACATACAGTAAAAATAATACAATAAAAACGCCCGCTTTCAGCGGGTGTTTTCTTGTTAAAATCTTAATCAAGATCAATAACTTATTACTGGCGGTGTAGCAAGATTCTACGGCGAACGCCATACAACAAAATACAGGGATTATCAGGGAATTTGATTTCACAAAACAGGGATTTTACCCAGCCACATCAGGGAACAACCCCACCCCGCCCCCGCCAAGGTATAGACTCGGTTTTATTCAGCCCTTACTCGAAAAACTATGCGATTTTATTTGTTCTTTTGAATACAAACATAAAAACTTATTGCAAATCTTAACCACAGATTGCATTTATTCCCACGAATAGTTACAATAATATCAGTTTCAGGAGACCAAAAATATGAACAAAATCTGCCATGAATTACATTTAGCTAAGCACTACATGCTGAAACCTATTAAAAACACAGAATTAGTGGCACTTACTTTAGATAACGTGGCTAAGGTTGAGGCAATGATACAAAATGACGCTGCATACCTTAATTCAGGAAATATCAATTTCAGTGAAAAAGGCGGCTCAACAGCATACTGTATGTGCGAACTACGGAATTATATTAACAGTAACCAAAAAGATACAAACCGCTACAGAGAAATTATATTCAACGCAGTGTGTGCAGTGGACCGAGACAACTCGACACACCTAAATGCCGATGGAGTTGGTCGTGACGAGATAACGAATAGAATTTGTAATATTCAGCTTAAAGATCTAATAAATTATTTGAAAAGACCACATAAAACAGAATATGCTTTAGTAAAAATCATTGCAGATAAAACATCCGCAACAAAAAGAGCCAGAGAAAACAAATCATTTGCCAGTAAATTCTGCCATTATGCATGTTTTTATCTATTTGAGGGCCAGAACGAACAAGACAATTATTCCATTTATGATTCTATCTTGAAAAATGCACTACCTTATTATGCCAAATACTATAAAATAAAAATTACTAAAAAAGATCTAGAGGATTATGCAAAATATTCAAAAATTATAGAAAAAATACTAGAAATGTCAGGTAATAATATCAGCAAAAATGGTTTTGATCATTTATTATGGTATTATTTCAAAGGTAGAAATATTAAGAATATCAAAACAGAATAAATAAATCCTTCCTTTGGGGATTTCTTTATTTAACTAACCGATATCGGCGGCCTTTCTTTTCACCAACCGCACTCAAAATCCCCGCATCAACCAAGACTACAAACTGCTGCCATACACGTTGTGGCGACTTGTTTGTTATAACAATCGCTTCTGTTGTGGTAATTTCACCATTAGCCACCAGAACCGGCATAATTGCCTCTAAAAACGCCCGTTCCGATTTCTTTAACTTTTCTCTAGTTTTATCTCTATCTTTTTCTCTAGTTTTTATATTTTCACTAGCGATATGTATATGCGTATCACCTGCATCCAGCACGTTATTTTCGCCCAGCAACAGGTTACCAAAGAACCGATGCAAATAGTCCATCGTGCGCGAAACGCCAGTATTTACATTTTCATAATTGGCGCGAACCAACGCATTGCGGAAATATTCGGCATTGTTTTTGAACAGTTCATTGTCGGCCATAAATCCCTTGCTGCGCAAATATTTTATTACAACCACGGCCGTGGTGCGGGTATTTCCCTCACGGAATGGATGAATCTGCCAGATGCCGGATATAAATTCGGCGATATGGTACGCCTGGGCACGCGGGGTCAGCCCCGCATAACTAAACCACCGTTCACGGTCAAAATCGTATTCCAATGTCTTTTCAATATCGGCGTGCCATGCATAACGTACCGTATCACCATTTAATGCGCTTTCTGGCTTGGTAATATCCTTGTCACGAATACGTCCCACCCATTCATCCGGCAGGCTGTCGCGAAACAGATATTCATGAATGCTCAACAATGTTGTCGGTGCAAAGGTAAATGATGGATTCCCCAGCAATTCGGCAATACGATTGGATACCTGATCAGCCTCCATTGTGTCGGGGGCCTGGGCGCGTCCATCGTCTGTTTGATAGTATTTATGCAGGCTTTTGGCAACATCGGCGTGGGTGATTTTACCATCGATATTATCACGCGCCACCTGGTACAAGTACCGTGACGGGGTCAGCCCATCAACCCGCTGCAGACCGATGGCGATGTCCCAGTTACGGGCCTTTTCCTGCTTGCCCGGGTCACCCACGGTCTTGTATTCACTAACAAAATCAGTTGCCTTTACCATACCTTGATTATAGATAGAAATTCTACAAAAAGCCACTATTATTAACGATATCGTGTATTATTGGAATAATTAGGTAATATTTAGGTAACAATTAAGTAAGATTAGGGAACTATCTGGGAAAAACATTGACTTTCTGGGAACTATCTGGTAATATCAGGTAAAATATTAACAAACCTAAAAAGGCCGCACAAAATGCCAAATAATCGCGATGTTATTATCACACCTGAAATACTGAATAATATTGCCGAAATCGACGCTTTTAATGGCGCATGGGCTGGTGGGGCTGTAAAACTGTCCGCCGACGATTTGCGCGTTATGCGCCGGGTCGCCACAATAGAATCTGTCGGCTCTTCAAATCGTATAGAAGGTAACCGTATGGCCGATTCCGAGATAGAGGCCTTGTTTGCTAATATCAATCAGCAGTCATTTATAACCCGTGACCAGCAAGAGGTTGCCGGCTATTCCGACCTGGTCAATACGATATTTGAAAATTACGCCACAATCCCGTTAAGCGAGAATTATATCAAGCAATTACATAAGATTCTTTTGAACTACTCCGACAAGGATGCGCGCCACCGTGGTGAATACAAAAAAGACAGCAACCGGGTTGCGGCATTTGATGCAAATGGCACTGAAATCGGCTCTATATTTGAAACGGCAACACCATTTGATACACCACGCCTTATGGCGGACACTATAAAATGGACGAACGATACACTGAACGATCGGTTCTTTCACCCGATTATTACCATTGGGATATTTGTGATACACTTTCTGTCTATCCATCCATTTACAGATGGAAACGGCCGCCTGTCGCGTGCATTAACGATTATGCTGATGCTGAAAAGCGGATACACATATATGCCGTACGCATCAATGGAATCTGTGATAGAGGCCACCAAAGACGCTTATTATCGTGCATTACGCGGCACACAAAAGACCATCTGGGGCGACCGTATTAATTACGAGCCTTGGTTGACATTCTTTGTGCGTTCATTGGTTACCCAGAAACGCGTGTTGGAAGACAAAATCGCACAGGTTCGTAGTACCGGCATCGCCAAATTGTCCACCACACAAAGCGAAATTCTGGCATTGTTTGAAAACACGTCTGAATTAAGCATGTCACAAATCGTGTCTTTAATTGAAAAAAATCCAGAAACCATTCGCAAGGCGGTACAAGTATTGGTTAAACGCGGCCACATTACCAAATGCGGAACCACCCGCGGCACAGTTTATACATTGAACAAATAAATGCCAAAGATATTCACAATTGGTTTCAGTGGTAAAAACCCGGACGCCTTTCTGGACATCTTAGACGCGTACGGGGAATTCGCGGTATATTTTAACGTCTGGGCAATCTTGAAATACTTGCGCCAGCTCCCAGGTAAAAGATGCTTGAAAATCTGCCTCGGATACAAAGAATCTTTTATTTTTCAGATTTTCAAATGATTTTCTTATTCCTTGGATAATATCTGGCATTATATGTAGTCCTGTTGTTTATTAGGCTTTTTGGGCATGTGTTTATTCAAACTGGCCTTTCTTAAATCTTGGATAAAATCTATATATTTACCCTTGTACTTGGATTTAAATTTTTCAAATGTTTTCATATTTTTTATAAAATCAATCAAATTAACGTCTAATGTGTGTTTGTATTTATCGAATAGATCAAAAATTATAGAGTCTAAATCTTTATTATGCTTTTTTAACCATTCATAGACATGTTTAAATTCGATATAAAGAAATGTATACGATGGTTCTTTTATGTCGTTTTTCCATGAGATGTACCCTATTTGCCGAATAGACAAAAACAACATCAAAAACTCTTGATTTGTGTTTATTGACTTTTTGGTAATTGGGACTAAATCTATATGTTCTTTTGGTATATTATATTTTTTCATATCAATTAGATCTTCTGGATCTATATGACGAATGGCCATACTATTTGTTTTTCCAAATGATGGTAACATATGCACCGGCACAAGAACCTTAGACCGCATTAATTCCGCTAAAAAATAATTCCAACTTTCATCATCCTTAAAACAACTATATTCTGCTAACGCAGAAGCTAAAGTTCCATCAATATAATCTGTATCCCCATTATCCGTATCACGGATACCATGAATTATATAACAAGCAAAATCCAACTCGAAATCTTTGTATTTAATGCACTCACGGGCTAAGGTTGGAGATTTAATATCATATAAATAATATGATAGATCAGGATGTTGTTTTAAAACAAATCCTTCATTTATGGTTTGCTTAGTTTCAATAAAATTTTTCCCAAGAGAGGTTATTAAATAGTAAGGGACTTCCGCAGCTTTTCCTGTCTCGATATTTATATAATAACTAGACGGACCATATTTTTCTATTTTTATTAATTCCATCAACAATAATAAGCACACCGCATTTTCTGCTATCACATCAACTGCACGTTTCAGGTTTGTATTATTTGGACAATCTATTTGCGTTTCTGTTAAACGCATATCTTTCCATATTTGTTCTTTTAAAACATCGTATGGAGCAGGATTTGTTATATTATAAAAACCTTTCAATATGCAATCGCACCAATATATTGGACGAGGAATTGGTTCCTCGTACCGATAAATCATTTTAGGGTTACGTTCGTCTAGGACATCCATTTTTCATTAACCTTTTGCTAAAAAGCCCCTAAATAGAATATATTCATTCACATGAGTACAGCTATTTTCTAGTTGTCGTTATACCCAAACTCGCGGGTTTTAAGAACATCTTTCCAATAACTCTCTCGCTCTAGTGCTTTATCTCGTCCATGATCATTTTTCGAAAAGATTTCTAAAATGGTATATTGAAAATTCTCTTGGATATATTCGATGTGTTCTTTTTTTACTAATTCTTTAAGGCGTTTGTTCGGATATTCTTTTTCGTTTGTCTCGTACCCCTTATCTAAATACGTACTCCAACGTCCGTATATCCCATCTTTTCCTGTTGCCGAGCCCACATATTGTTTACCTGTTTTTGTATCTGTTAATAAATATACACCATATACGTTCTTTAATGCATCATGCCATGCAGACTGTTTCATACAATGCTGTAAGGCCCAATAGCTTTTACATACATTATCATATCCCTTAAATTCTTCTTCCATTTTTAAATATGGGCGTGGCAATATTTCGCTTACTTCTATGTTATCTATAATATCATCCTGAACATAATAAAATTGCTGTGGCATATTTGTAAAATCAACAACTAAGCGACCAACATAAACATCATATTCAGTGAGGCGTCTTACATTGGCATAAAGAAATTGTCTGGATTGTGTTTCAGATAAATTAAATACCCCAACACCATTTAAATCTAATACCTCATACGCCCCAACAAACAACCATTTTTTTAAGTCAATTTTTATAAATTGAAAAACGATTTCATCTGTTCTCAATCGTTTACGTTGTCCCGATCCCAACGATAAAATCCACTGAAGAAATTCTGATTTTGTATTATTGGTTAAATAGGCAGCATTATCTGATTTATATTTTTCTAAAAAATCAAAAACTTTTATTTTCTTTTTTCCGTCTGCATTACTAAATTCTTCTTGCCACGAAACATTAAAACGAACTTTACGACGTTTGTTGGGATATTTTTTTTCAAAATTGTCTTTTTTTAATCCACCTAGAACATCTATAAGTTTTATAAGTTTTAATTTTTCTTTAGTGTCAGACATGAATACCTCCCTATAACAAACATTGACCGCCATGCGATAATATGGCGGTCGGGGAGTTGGTAATAACACGTTAATGTTCTGTGGCTTTTCGGATAACCGTATTTTATAGCCAACAGCTCCCCGATCATAAGTCAGGGATGAAAACGATGCAAAAAGCACCGAAAACATCAGATATAACGATGCTTTCGCACCGAACGTGTAGGCCTACCACAGCCCCGAAACCATATCTCTATGGATTCATAGGAAAATATTACATCAAAACAGGTTAAAATCAACTAGTTATTTGCTAAAAGCTTTTGTTCCATTTTTGCTTCTATTTGTTTCCAATTTGGAACTTTAGATTCTAATAAATTATAAAAAGAGGAATTATGTTCTTTATAATAATAGTGACATAATTCATGTGCAATTATGAAATCTATCGCAGGCTTTTGAGCCTGGATTAAGCATGGATTTAGGATGATTGTATTGGTTTTATGTAGATAACTCCCCCATCTCCGACTCAGTTTACGAATTTTTATTTGCGGCAGTGGCACTTTATCAAACATAGAATGCATATAAATCAAACGTTCTTGAAATATCGTCGACGCTCGTTTGTTTAACCATTCTTCTAAAAATTTTTTATTTTCAAAATCTTTATCAACGAAAGATACATATAAAACGATTTTGTTTTTTTCTATTTTAATGTTTTTTTGTAAACTTTTTATAACCAACAATTTATATTGTCGGCCCAAATATAGCATCGAGCTACCGGATAATTTGGTTAAAACCATACAATTACAAAATTGTTTAAAATACGCCAATTGCTTTATTAGCCAAGTTCGTTTCTTATTAATGAATATATTTATTTCATCGTCAGTCGCTTGTTCTGGTACTTTAATAATAACTCGCATATCAGGGAATACGCGAATAGATAAGCTTTTTCGCGTTTCCTTGACGAGTTTTGCTGAACAAATTCCTTTGATTTCCATTAAATATTACTCTTATTTTCTACCGCTAATTCCCAACATTTTTGAGCAATTTGTTCGGCCTGTTGTGTAGTAATATCAATCTCTAAATCATCTAATAAAAAGTCTTCTATTTCGATTAAGACGTCACGTTTAACGGATAGATTACTCTCAAAATCAACAATTTTATGTTTTTGAATAACTTGAACTATATGCTTAATAACATCCGCAAAATCATCTTTGCTAATCCCAGTGTTTTTTATATATTCCCATGTATTTCTAAAAAATGCATGTGTGTGTTTTTGATTATGTAAAGCTTCTGGGATATCTGAGTCTTCATAATTTTCAACTTGGACTTGAATATCTTTTACTTGATCAAATAGTGCGGCAATGTCTTCTGCTTTTGCAGTTCGCAATTCTTCTAACAATTTATTAATTCTGTCTGAAAAATTCTTATAAAATACTTCGTCTTGTTTATAACGTTCGCTTATAACTCGGCTAGTTTGTGCGGCAATTGCTTTGGCTTGAGAACGTTTTGACAATCCCTGCTTTTCATCTTCTATAAATTGGTTAAATTCTCTCATATCCGTCAAACTGATTTCTTGAGATAGCACTTCTACATCATTAGCTGTTACATATTTATCTAATAATTTACGTAACTGGTCTTTATATTTTGAAAAATCGACAGTTTCACCATTTGCAAGTTGGGCTGTCTTTTTTATTTCTACAAAACGTTTTAAATCTAATTTATAACGTTTTAGTTTTTCTTCATCAAATTTTTCATAAAAATCATATAAACTTGAGCACGAAGAAAATGTTTTTATAAAATTATTTACATTTTCATAAAATTCTTTTTTTAATTCTTCATTACTTGGATCTAATAACTTTTGAACATAAGCATCAGTATTATGAATATCCTTGATGTCTGCAAAAGCACTATATAATTTTTGATACAAACTTTCTAACATTTTAATTTGTTCGTCTGTATCTAATAAAGCACGATTTATATCACTTGGATCATAGTTAGAGAATAATTCCAATGCATTTTTTAAATTCTTAGCATTTTTAGAATAATCTACAATCAGACCGTTTGTTTTTGCCTGTTTGTCTTTGTCTCCATCAAACAGACGATTAACCCTGGCAATTGCCTGTAACAAATTATGATCTTGTAATTGCTTGGCTAAATACAAAACAGTATCGCGTGGTGCATCAAATCCTGTTAACAATTTATCAACAACGATCAATAGTTCTATACCTTCTGGATTCTTCTTATAATCTTGAATAATTTGTTTTTCACGAGATTCTAATGAACCATATTTTCGTTTTTGTTCTTGCAAATAACGTTCAACCACTGCTTTTTGTTCTGGCAATTTATCTTCATCGGATTCGCTTGTTTGTGAATCAGAAATAACAACTGCAGTTTTTATATTACCAAGCATTTCTAATGCATTTTGGAACATAACTGCTGCATATTTAGACGGAGCAACCAATTGTCCTTTTAATCCGGTTCCTTGGAAATATTTTGTATAATGATCATAAACATCTGTTGCGATCATATCTATTCGTTGAGAAGTTTCTTCTAATACTGATTTGGACACACATTTTTTTTCAAAATCTTTACGTGCAGATTCTGACATTGGTTGTGATATACGCTCATAGAATTTATTCACAATTGGATTTATTTCTTGATCTACAAAGCGTCCTTGATAAATCAATGGCAATATAGCCCCATCTGCCTCTGCCTCTGATATTGTATAGGAATCAATAATGCCACCAAATTTTGTTTCTGTTGTACGTTTTTTCTTCGTCATTAAGGGTGTACCTGTAAAAGCAATTTGACAAGCATTTGGTAATACCATGTTCATATTGCCATTATCTTCACCACCTTGGCTACGATGCGCCTCATCAATAAGAATAAATATATTATTGTCTGTATCCTTGAATTTTGTTGGTTCAAACTTTTGTACCAATGTTGTTATAACATCTGTTGTTTTTGATTTGATTTTATTTATAAGATCTTTACAAGATGTTGCCTGTTGAACACCAACTTTGATATTACATGCTTTGAATGTATCACGTATTTGTATATCAAGATCTGTTCTATCTGTTACAACTATGATGCGTGGGTTTTGAATGTGCTCGATCAAATTCTTGGTCAACATAACCATAGTCAACGATTTCCCTGAGCCCTGAGTATGCCAAATAACCCCACCGTGTCTTTTGCCTTTATTGTCTTGTTTTTCTATCTGTTCTAAAGTCTTTTTTATTGCAAAATATTGTTGATATCGTGGTAATTTTTTTATTCCATTGTCATAAATCACAAAATTACGCACAATATCTAACATACGTTTCGGTTCTAATAAACTGTAAATACTATAATCTTGTGCTGTTAAATTTTCTTTCAAACCCTGAACATAATTATTTCGCAATAAGTCAGCAGATATCTGTTTTATTTGTTCATCCGGTAACATTCTGTTTACAGAATTAAAAACATCATCGTTAAATGTTGGGCTTTTATATTTTTCTTTCCATACAGAATAAAATTCACGAGGGGTCAACATGGTCCCATATTTTAATTCATTGATATTTGTCGCTATTAGGATCTGTGGATAAATAAAGAATTTTGGTGTTTGGTTGCCAGATTGGTTACGTATCATTTGTTTAACAGCCTCGTCCACAGGAACAGACGCTTTTTTGTTTTCTATTACTGCGAATGGAATTCCGTTGACAAACAACACAATATCTGGACGGCGATTTTGTTCTTCTGATATTTCAAATTCCGGAACAATATGAAACTTGTTGTTTTCTGGATGTTCCCAATCAATGAAACGCAACTGTGGCGATGTTTTTTTCCCTTCTATTATTTCAGACACACCAACACCGGCCAGCAAATTAAAAAACAAAGTTTCAGATGCTTTGATAATACCATCGTCCATCTTTATCTTTTCAAGATCTAAAATGGCTTCACGGATACTGGCATCAGATATTTTTGCAGGATCATTTATGTTACGTAATGCATCAAATGCGATATCTCGCAAAATATATTGTCCATGAGATTCACGCATCTTTTCAACTTCGTGCCGTCCAATATATGAATAGCCCATATTGATTAACTGAATAATAGCCGGGATTTGGCTGCTAGATGCCTCATCAAAATCTGGTAAATAAAATGGATTATCAATATTTGTCATAATCAACCCCCTATTCGTCAAAAGTATTATTTTGCAGATTGTTATATAGTTTTTCAAAATTATTAAAGCTTTTAAACCATAAATATATTTCGGGCGAAAACCAATTTATTACTTCTACCATCTTATTGTGAGATGCCAACAATTCTTTTTCATCTTTGATAATTATTTCGAAATGCGCTATTCTGTTTCTTATTTTTAGTAATTGGGTTAAAGATTGAGCAATATGTTTTCTGTTTGGGCGCCCCATATAATGAGGGAAAATTTTATTCAAACCTGCTGTCCACAGACAATTTTCATAGCAATTATCAAAAACATGGCACCAAAAACCAAAATTTAGTCCACACACCATTTGATCCGGTCGTACAACATCAATATGTTTACGTTTCTTTATTTCTGCTACCGTATTTTCTATATCTTTTGAATGCCTATCGCCCCATTTTACACACTCGCAAGAAAACCAATCTTCTGTACCAAAAGTTTCTGTCAATTTATCGTGAATCTTGTTTCTAAGACAAACTTCTAAACAACAGATCAAAGAATAAAGTTCTTCACATAATAATATATTTAACTTATACAGGTCTATAGCTGCTTCTGCAGACAATCCACGCTGCAAAGCCAATTCTTCATAAGAATACATACGTTCTTCTGAAAAGTGTTCTTTTAGTTGTAATAAATTCATTTTAGAATCCCCTTTACATAATTTTATCTTTTAGCGTCTTAAATATTCGCTTGACATTTTTTCGCTTTTTTGTTATAATCACCTCGAAATTCTCTAGGTAGTGCTATGACGTCCTGGTAACGTTATCACCCTAGAGTTATTTTTTATCCACCTTTACACGTATTTCGCCAGTTAATAATTTCTGCATCAGGCCGCGTTTTTGCTCTTTCAGTAGATCCAGTTGCTGATTTAATAAATCAATTTCTGAATCCGCCTTAGACAATACGTCAGCAATAGCTTTTTGCTCTGCAAGTTCCGTTGGCACAAACAACACACACTTTTCCACATCTCGTTTTGCCAACCCAAGCTGGGCTGAGCCCGTAGACATTCTTCGCATATATTTATTCACATCAAATGAATTGATTACATTCGATATAAATTTAGCATCATATTCACCCATCACGTGTATTTTAAAAACATGGTCTCCAAGAATATATTTATTATTACAATCGACAACCACCGTTTTTCCTATGATATTTCCCCCACCAATGTCGTCTTTTGGCATTATAAGATCACCACATGCTAAAAAGTCACCTTCATAATCTGTTTGTTTTTTTGCTATAAGTGTCGCCTCATTTGAAACAGCTCCCATATCAACAATAAGATATGGTCCAGTTTCTTTTATATATTGTGATTTGCTGACCGCCGTTGCGATATGTGTTATATCGCCAATTTTTTTATTTTTCCACGGTTTTGTAAAACCTGGCAGGCGTTGGGCACCCGTCAACAATCGTTGCATCAAACCGCGTTTTAACTCCTTCTTTTCAGTAATCAGATCTGTCAATTCTTCAATCGCCCGATCCCACGTCCCCAATATCTCCGCAATCTTTTTCTGTTCTGTGATATTATCGGGATATAAAACAAGACACTTTCCGATTTCGTCTTTATTTATCTTTTCTGGGAAAGCTACGTGTAATGTGCGTTTCCATAGTTCAAATTGAAAATAATTACCTTGAATGAAGTAAAATAAATATTCTGGGACAACGTCACGTTTTAATTTTAACAATGCCAATGTAACATAATAAGCAAAATCTTCATCGGTTTTTAACAAAAAGGGTATTCCTATACGGCCTATGCGTGTCATAAAAATATCGTTTTTGTTAGGGCGTATTTTAAAATTATTTTCAAATGCTTGATGTGTTATATATTTTGTGGAGGCACTGGGATCAGAAATATCTTCAGCACTGATAAATTTTATACCATGGTCAACATATTCCGGTGTCTGATGCGTCCCATCAAAAACATCGGCAACGTGACCTAATTTATTCATTTTCCAGTCAAACGGCACATTATTCATTTGCATCTTTTTTTCTCTTATTTGCTGTTTCAGGGATCTTTTTTGTTTCCAACAAAATCTGTCTATCTTGATTGACTGCTTGTTCTAATAAATTATTCCAATATCCGTGGTTATCTATCAATAAATCTGTTAATTTTTGTTGTTTTTCAGCAACATCCGCGAAGCCACGTGGCCAATAAATTTTATCTGCCAAATCTAACTGTTCTATTCTTATGTGTATAGATTTTGCTATCTCTTCGATTAACTTTATCAAAATCGATTCAAACTTTTTATTTCTGATTTTTGCTTCTTCTTCATCTGATGCTGGTCTTTGGGTGACGTGTTCCATAAATTTGCCATGCCACTCACGAACAACGGACTTTGAATTATATTCAATCAATATCATATTAAATGCGGACACAAAATCAACTGATACAATATTAGCCGAATTAGCAATCAATGAACGCAAAATATATAACCTACGTTCATAACGTCTACGACGACGCTCAGTAAAAAACTGCAATACCCATACCAACAATGCCCCAACGGCACCAGACAACAAAACTTCTACAATTCTTTCCATTTCTATACCTCTTTACATCACTACTACAGGTTCCTTTTTAACGAGTTCATCCGCTTGTTCATAATTATTTATCAAAATCAATTGAACCAAATTTAATAATTCTAACGCATCTTCTTTGGTTCGTGATTCAATTTTATGGTTTACATCATTGCCAAGACGTTGAATTCTTTTTGCTTGTTCGTGCTGTCGTCTATGCACAAAACCATTCTCGCACAAATAATCAACATAATGTGCAAAACTATCGCCTTCCTTGGCGCCTTCTTCGACAGCCAAATTCATCAAAATTTTACGCAAAATCATAACGGTAGCAGTGTATGCACCAGCAGCAATACAATTTCGTGTTTCTTCATACACTGTTTCTATTTCTTTTGGCAATCTCTGTATTGATTTACCCGGCAAAACACCGGGGATTTCTACATTGTTTTCATCCTCAACATGAGGTGCTCTACAATGTGGGCAAATATAAATATGGCTTAATCCATTTTTTGTCATATATCCGTATTGACTAGCAACCATATTGTTGCAATTCCAACAAATAAATTTTTTAGACTTAATATTATCAAAATTTTTCCAAGCATCATTTTTAAAACAGGCCATTTTTCATCCTTTACAACCCCAATTCTTTCAAATATTTTTCCATTTCTGCGGTGGTTTTGGACAGTTCGGCGGTTAGTTCGGCGATGCGTTTGCGGGTTGCCGGAATGTCCACAGGTGCTTCTTCTTCGAATGTATCAACATAGCGTGGAATATTCAGATTGAAATCGTTTTCCTTGATTTCATCAAATGTCGCCACGTGTGAATATTTTTCAATTTCACTGCGTTTTTTATATGTATCCACGATTTTTGCAATATTTTCGTCCGACAATGTATTTTGATTCTTGCCGGCTGTAAATTCACGGCTGGCATCAATAAACAAAACATTTTTACGGTTTTCGTTGATACCACCTGGCTCACGACTTCTGTCGAAAATCAACACTGCAACCGGGATGCCAGTTGTCTGAAACAGTCCCGACGGCAAACCAATAACCGCATCCAAAATATTTTCTTCTATAAGCGCTTTGCGAATACGGCCTTCGGATGAACCACGGAATAAAACACCGTGCGGAACAATCACTGCAACGCGTCCTTCTTTGGCTTTGGCCGTTTCAACCATGTGGGATATAAATGCATAATCGCCCTTGCTGGCCGGGGGCATACCGCGCCAGAAACGATTGTATTTATCATTTTCTAGCGATTTATCGCCCCATTTATCCAATGAAAATGGCGGATTGGCAACCACAACATCAAATTTCATCAACCCATTACCATCGCGCAACAAAGGGTTATTTAGCGTATCACCCCATTCAATACGCGCCGAATCCAGTCCATGCAAAAACATGTTCATACGCGCCAAATTGTATGTTGCACCTGTTTTTTCTTGGCCATATAATGCATAATCCTTGGATCTTGTTTTTTCTATTTCGGCACCGGCCAGTAATAACAACCCGCCAGAACCGCACGTTGGATCACATATACGATTACCAGGTTTGGGCTCTGCCAATTTAGCAACCAATTTACACAAAGTACGTGGCGAAAAGAACTCCCCAGCCTTTTTACCGGCTTCGGTTCCGAACTTCTCGATCATGTACATGTATGCATTTCCAAGAATATCGTCATCTACTTCGCTTAAATCAGCCTTATTAAAATCATTTAATAGGTCACGTATCATTTTGTTACGTTGAGCCGTTGGACCAAGAATTGCCTGAGAATTAAAATCAACAGTAAATATATCGTGCAGTTTTTCGTCGTTGGCATCTTCAATTTGTTGCAATGCAACGTTTAATACTTCGCCAATATTATCGGCAGACTGCTGTGCGTAAACATCGTAAAAGCTAGCACCATCCGGCATCACAAAACGGGCATTTTTCAAACGCATTTCTATACGTTCTTTATCATCGCCATAACGTTCGACCAATTTTGCCCGCTCGACACGATGCATATCCGACATATATTTATAGAACAACAGCGCCAAGACATAATCTTTGAACACGCCGCCATCAACCGTACCCCGTGCAGAGTCGGCCGCCGCCCACAATAATTTATTCAATTCATCCTGTGTAATTTTAGCCATCTATTGCCCCTTTGATTACTTGATTTATTAAACTTTTATTTTGTTTTTGTATTTCTAAAACAATACCCTTGCAACGTTGTGATAGGTTAAACGCTTTTGATAACAAATCTTGCTTTTCTATTGAAATAATCGGTATTTCCAATTCTTGCATCTGCTTAATAGTTAAAGCCGGCACAGTCATCGATTCTTGTTTCGACGCAATCTGACGTTGCCCAACATCAGAATTGATATACAGAGCAAGATACTCTGGTGTTATACCAGAATCATGTTGCAACATTATAACGAAAACCCCACTTGTTGTGATCGCCTTGAAACGCTCATTAAATACACACGCACAAAACGCCCCACGATTAGTCACAAGAACAGAACCGCGTTCCAAAATATGACGCTCAGAAACAGAAGCCGACTTGATACGGACAAAATCACCGTCAAACCCAGAGATTACATCCTTTGGTTGAATTACAATCGTTTTCCCATCCGTTTCATCCATAATGGCGCCACGAAAGGCGTATCCGGATTTTATTGTCGAAAAAGACTCTAATTTTTTATATTTCATGTCATATAATATAACCAAACCCGAAACAAAAGTCAATAAAAAAAATACAATATTAAAATATTACATATAGCGTTATTGTTTTTGCAATATCACAATATTAAATATTTATACAAATAAAAACTTGACTTCTGGCCCCTTTAGAGCGGTAATTAAACAACCTTAAAAAGGAGTTATTATGATCAAATATCCTGAAATCACTATAAAAACTTATAATTACCATACTAATACGGACTTTATTGTCGAATGCATTAAAGCACTCAATAACTGTGATTTATCCGCACAATTATCAGAGTATGCAAAGACACTAAAACGTTCAAAAAGAACCCCTGTCGTTATCAAAATATCAACATGGTTCGATATAGAAGAAGGCGTTTAATTTAATCGTTAAATAAACACAATTCATCAGGTTGCTGCATATCTGGCCGCATATCAAACAATCGTTTGCCTTTATAATAAAAATACAAAAAGCCGTTATATCTTCCTGGAGCTTTGATCTGATTTACAACATTAGAAATGGGTTGAGGCGCTTGGTCTTTATACGATATTAAATTCTTATCATCTTCTACAATTGCCACTTTGTTAGGATCGTTATCTAACAAAATTTTACACCCTTTTTCCAAACCAATCATTTTAAAGGTAGTATTTGGACGACGAGCTGTGTGCTGTTCTCCGTTTACTATTACAGGTATTTCTTCAGTTTCGGTTTCAGTAATATCACTCACACCTTTCAAATCTCTAGCATATTTAATCGCATCATCTATACAACCACTCCAAAAAAATTCAGTTTTTCTACCTGTCGCCGAATAATGACGAAACATTTTAAATTGTTCGTGTATTTTGCATTCTATAGAATCCATATCATCACAATGCAATACCGCCAAATAATCAAAATCTTCCGGCACATTACTAGCCGTCAACCCTCTTTCTTCAACATTTAATTTTGAGGTTTTTCCTATTTTTGTCAAATGTTGAAAAGCAGAATTTCTCGCAAAATACACCAGTCCTTTTGTCATATAAACCTCCAAATATATCTTGTATTATACATATGCAAAATACATGTGACAATAAATATTTAATGACTTGACTTCTGTGCTATTTAGAGCGGTAATGACACCGGTTATAAATAAAGGGGCAAATTATGATAAAGTTACCAAATAGCTATAAAGAACTACAAAATTTACCTTTTTCAGATCGATCGGCACTTTGGAATAAATATGTTCCAGATTCAGAATATAAACGTCAAACCAAAGCACTTTGGTATTACATACAATGCGATCGGCAAAAATTAAAAATAGAAGCAAAATATATGCTTAAAATAAAGAAATACAAAGAAAATCCTGATATATGCCTAAACAAAGTAACAAAGCACAAATATAACATCCCCACAGGTTTTACAATAATAAAAACTTTTAGAGGAGTAGAACATAAAGTAATAAAAAATGATGATGATGATACTTTTACATACCTAGATAAGAAATACAAAACATTATCTGCAATAGCAAAAGATATTACAGGCTCTAAGGTGTCTGGACCTGATTTTTTCGGATTAAATAAAAAGGTAAACAATGACAATTAAGTGTGCAATTTACACCCGTAAATCAACAGAACATGGGCTTGACCAAGAGTTTAATTCTTTGCAAAACCAAGAAGAAGCATGTAAGGCTTATATTGCTTCACAGGCGTTTAATGGCTGGCAATATTATAAAACATACAGTGATGCGGCTATATCAGGTGGAACTATGGAACGACCAGCGTTAAAGCAAATGCTAGATGATATGGCGCATGGCTTGGTTAATACCGTGGTTGTTTATAAGGTTGACCGATTATCGCGCTCAATCCTGGATTTCCACAATATGATGAAGTATTTCGAAAAATACGGTGCTAATTTTGTGTCCATTACCCAATCATTTGATACCAGTACATCAATGGGTAAACTAACATTGAACATGTTGCTATCATTCGCCCAATTTGAACGTGAAGTATCAAGTGAACGCGCTCGGGATAAAATCCGTGCATCAAAGGCCAAAGGCCTATGGATGGGTGGTGCACCACGTTTAGGGTATGACCTGGTAAATAAGAAGTTGGTAGTAAATCCAACCGAAGCCACACAAATACGACATCTGTTTGAAAAATATCTGGAATTGCAATCTGTGAATGATTTAACTGAATATGCAAAACAAAATGGTATATTTGGTAAACGATGGGAGACAGCAAAACGACAAATACGTGGTGGTAATCCGATTAGTAAAATGAGTATGCATCGAATATTACGCGATAAAATATATATTGGAATGATCGAAAACAAAAAAGAAGGCACATTTGCCAAAGGAGAACATGAACCGATTGTGTCCCCAGAATTATTTGAACGCGTGCAAGTTGCACTGGCTAATAATTCCAATAACAAATCAACGAGTACGCGTGTTCCAAATATATTAACCGGAAAATTGTTTAATCATAAAGGTACTAAATTTTTCAATCAAATGACCAGTGGCAAAGGTAAAAAGAAAATGCATTATTACGCAACCAAGGGATTTTATCTGCCCGCACCACAGATTGATAACATTGTGATTAAGACAGTAACAGATTTTCTGAACAGTAATATGTCCGCCTTGCCAATAGACATATCCAGCACATTAAAACGCATCAATATAACAGAAATGTCATATGCACAAAAACGAACTTTTATTCGATGTTTGATTGAAAAAGTCGTATATTCTCAAGAACAACTAATTTATACGATTACTACAGACACACAAAAATTACAGCTGTTTGTATCTGATAATTATGCGAATCAAAATGCTCAACAGATGGAATATATCACAGGTGATAACTGTATAACAATTACAGAAAAAGTGTTTCTACGGAAATACGTTAACACAGTATACGACCACGGTAAAAACGGTGTACTAAGCATTACCGATAACAACCACCTAATAGTCAAGGCTTTCGCCACAGCTTGGCGATACAAAGAGTTATACGAGCAAGATGGAAATGTGGACGTAACCATTGCAAAACTACATACATCACCACGACAATTTTATAGATACCTGGACATTGCATATATGAATCCAGACAAGATAAATCAAATCTTGTCTGGGCGATTAAAAATTAATGTTAATGATTTGTTTCAGATTGCTAGAAATAATCAATTATAAATATTCAACCTTGCATCATGATTTTATGCAAAGTATATATTCAGTGAATTTTTTAATAAGTTTGTATCAGATCATAATACATACCAAAAATCTCGTACTTACCATCCAGCACTTTAGCCAAAACAGAACATCCCTAACTATTGTCAGAAATGTTTAATCTTATACCCTCACATTTATTTTTTATTGTAATTTCCTTCCAAAACGAAAGGCGATATTGTTGTACTCTCATTATGATATTCGTTTCCTCGATACAAATGCAAAGTTTTCTTTGATCTTGTTGTAGCAACGTAAAACAATCTACGTTCTGCTTCATATGCATCATCATTCGTTTGAGCTTGAGACTTTGGCCAAGTTCCATCATCAACATTTAAGATGATGACTTTATCAAACTGTTGACCTTTTACACGTAATGCTGTGGACAAGAACACACGTGCTGGTTCTGTATCAAACAATCTATCATTTGAATCTTTGGACAAGCTGGCAGTTGCTATCGCAGCATTAAAGTCTTCAAGGAAGCTTTCGTAATCATCGCCATATTTAGAAGCAAAATCCAACAAGCTGGCAAGAGGCGGATCTCTATAATACAAGTCTTCCAGTGATCTGCTGTAGTTTTGTTTTAATCCTTGAAAATCACGCAACATGCATTCGAGTGTATTGTACACATTATCCGCCTTTAAAAACTTATCCATTGCATTCATAAAATGTGTAATAAAAGCGTCTGTGAAAAGATTTTGAAACTGTTTTGGATATTTTTCACCTATGGCACGTAATGCATCTTCAATATTAGTTTTTTTTACATTGTTTGCTAAAAACAGTCTTGTCAATGTATCTTTTTGTGTTTTATATATTTCGTTTTTACTGTCTAAGCAGACTAATTCTATTAAATCCGCACGAGTTGGTTCTGTTTTTTTCTTTTTTATTTCCATGACTCGATTAAGGCTTTCTGCAGCCCCAGTCAAAAAGAACGCCAAGTCATCACTAACACAATATGGTACAGATTCCTTGGTTAATAGAACCTGGTATGGCAAAAGACTGGCTTTCAACCGAGATAACACAGCGACTGTTTCTCCTTTAGAATTTACAGTGTCGTTAATATCTCGGATAACATGATCTATCATTTCCTCTTGCGTTGAATAGGTTAAAAGTTTTATTTCCGCAGAATCGGTTGTGTTATGTGCAGACACTCTTTTTTCTACTCTGTTTTTGTTATTTGATATTAAATCCATGGATTTTTCAACTATGTTAGCAGGAGATCTGAAATTCTCGTCCAAAATATATGTTGTAAATAATTGACCGAATATTTTATCTGGATGCAATATAAAGTATGGCGTCGCACCACGAAACTCGTAGATAGCCTGGTCATCATCACCTACGATTACCAAACCTGCATCATTTAACTGCTGTAAATTAGATATTAACATCAAATCAAGCGGGCTAGTGTCTTGAAACTCGTCAACAAATATGTAATCAATTTTAGCAGTACCGTTCCACTTTTCACGTTTCTCAACTTTTTTAAGCAACGCGATGTTTGCTAAATATTTTTGATCATCAAGTGTGTATAAACCAGCGGCTTGCATTTGATCACAACAGTCTTTCCAAAAAGGAATCCAGGTTTTGACCATAAAATCGGTTGTCTGTGCTTCATCTATACAAATTACACCTATGGCATGTTTAAGAATTTCTGTCAAAGCTTCATAGTAACGTTGCAAACCGACTTCTTTAATAAAGTTTACGTGTTTTTCATAGGTAATTTTGTCTGCCTTTTCATCTTTTGTAAACAATGAGTGTACAAACCCTATATTTTTGAATTCGTCCATCATTTCCAAGAATGTTTCGCTGTATCTTGTTTTGGAACGGCTTGTAAACAATTTACCAAAGGTTTGACGGTATTCAGGTTTATCCCAAATTGGTTGTAAGTGATTTAACAAACAGAATTTTCTATCTTTCGGTGTCGAAATAATCTGAGCATTTTTTAATACGTTAGATTTTATATAATTATTTCCCCAACTATTTAATGTATTTACTGTTACACATGTATCATTATCGCAACGTTCACGAATTTCTTCTGCAGCACCACGAGTAAAAGTAAAAACACTGATTTTATCTTTGGAATTATGTGCACAAATACTCTTAATTTTTTCAATTATTGAAAATGTTTTACCACAACCTGCTGGTGCAAGTAAACGAATAAATTTGCTAGAGCTGTTTACAAATTCTTGTTGAGATTTTGTTAAATTTGACATAAACGTTTCCTTTCTGTCATTCCTGTTGAGATATTATTCCTGTTTTTGAATCTGTTACATATACCGTATTAACCGGATTATTACTACGAACATGCCCACCCGCAGCAGTATATTGAGATAACAGATAATCACGAACAATCGAGTTTTTAGTATATCCTATAGCTGTTTTATGATCATTATCTGACTGACTCTTTACAGTTACCCCAAGTTTTGCTAACATATTAATAACAGGTAATAAGGCTTTATATTGTTGATCCTCGTTTTTAGTTTTTGGTTGGTCAACCAAGTACATTAAAATATTTTTGCCTTTTTCGTCTATTGCATTAACATCAAATTGATATCTTTTAATCATTGCTTGTATTAGAGAAACATTTGGATTCTTTTGAGCTAAATACATAAGTGCATTCTGCCCATTATGGTCTACAATATTGATATCTTTTGTATTTGAAACCCAATTATCAATATCAGAAATATTTTCTGCTTTTGCCAACGGCAAAAACACACTTTCTATATCAAAACAATCAGAACAATATGTTTCCGAATTATTTATCTCTACTTCATTTATATCAAGAATTGTCTTTCCACATTTACAACACGTCCAAACGTATGATTCGTTGGACGTTTTTTTACCATACGAAAACTTGCCTTTATTGGCATGATCAACAGAAAACCGTTGAAAATCGAAATCATTTAAGGGGCCATATATTGATGTTCCAATATATTGATAACAATTCTGACAAACGTTTAACTTGATTCTGGCACCATTTTCCATACCAAATACCCCTTCGGCATCAGTCGTTCCCCAGTATCGATCCTTATGGTTTTCTTGCCACATTTGAACAAGAGTTCTACACCAATACATGTGGACCTTGTTTCTATCTGTTTGGTTTTTATATGCATTTTCTTTATCTGGTATATATAGGTACGCAATTTCTCCGTTTGCAGCACGCAGCACATGGCCTCTCTGCGTGTTTATAAACTCGCCTTTGTCGTCGAGTCTAGGCGGTGTGATTAACCCATCAGAAACCAATTCTGCTAACGTTCCATAAAACGTTTTTGGAATTTTGATAGGTTGAGCATTTAACTTGTTTGCTACGCTTTTCAATACACAAACAGCGTCATCTAAATGATGAACATCATTGATATGAATTCCCGTATCTTTTAATCCGATTTTCAATTCATTTCCTTTACAATGCTTTCGATGGTCGCTTCTGCATTAGTTAGAATTCTAAATTCAACACGTCTTGAGGCAGCTTTGTCCTCATGTCCTTTAGAATCACGAATGTATCTTGAGAAACTTAACCCATTGGCGGTTATAAAATCTTTCATATAGTTAAAATCATCTTTAGTGAAATTAGGTAACGTTAGACAGTATTCCAAAACACTGCGTGTTCTATCCTGCGAAAGTTTCATGTTATAAAAGTATCTTTCTTCTATGGTTTGTCCAAGCTTACCTGTTGAATCTGTATACCCTTCTATACGAACTTCTTGGATAGCATCTTTATGTTTTTTTATAAGCTGTACATAACGTGGAAAGAATTCTGCTAAGGTTGTTTTAAACTCTGGTTTTACATCAGATTGCCCAGTATCAAACCTAACATCATCCCCAGCAAAATAAACAGACAATGTTTCTTCATTTATTTTAGCCCCCCACTTAGACATATCATCCTTGAATTCAGCTTGTAGGTCAGCGTACAACATCTCTTTTTGTTTTTTATAGTTTGCCTGAATATTTGTGACGATTTCATTATGTTTTTGAATTTGCATAATAATTGCTACGGACACAAACAAGAATATCATCATAAGAGCGGTCATAATGTCAGATAAAGATATAAAGTGTGATGAGTCATCACGAGTTTTTATAAACATTTATTATTTACCTTTTTTAGATATTTTTTTTGTTTCCTGCTTAAGATTTTCTGTCTGCTCTTTCTGGTCTTCAAGCTTGTTATGCAAATAATATAAATCATCACCCATTTTACTTAATGCACCTGCAATATAACCGCCTGCTTCGCCCAATTGTTTGTCCATTCTACCAACAACGCCTTGTAATTTGGTAACCGACTCCTCAACAAATATCTTTGCCATATTGTCAACCGTAGTGGCTGTGTTTGTTGCCACCTTTTGAACTTCTTCGATGTTCTTTTTAGAGATATCTTTTATTCCATCAACAATTTTAGAGGATGTGTTATTAAGATTCTCTATGACAGCGTCTTTAATTTCAACACGCAGTTTCTGTAATTCTTCTTCTGATGATTTTGTTATTTCTTGAACAGAAGTCACAACAGCTTGACTCATATCACCAATTGTTTTAATTTCTGTTTCTGCTTCAGCAATTACAACATTGAATCCATCAATAAGTTTCGCAGACGTTGCATCAAGATTCTCTATAACAGTATCTCTGATTTCAACATGCAGTTTCTGTAATTCTTCTTCTGATGATTTTGTTATTTCTTGAACAGAAGTCACAACAGCTTGACTCGTATCACCAATTGTTTTAATTTCTGTTTCTGCTTCAGCAATTACAGCCTTTATCTCAGGAATAAATTTATGTGCCTGTTCTCCCAATGAGTCAAGTTCTTTCAGAGATGAGTTTAAGGCTGTGATATGTTGCTGTGTTTGTGCCATAATTTTCTCAACACTGGCTGCAGAATTTGCCAAGAGTTCAAGTTTTTCGTTATAAGCATTTGTACAATCTGTCAGATACTTTGTGTATTTTTCCATATATTCTTTATTTTTTGTTTGCCAATCGACCAGCTTGTCAACAGAACCAGCGAATGCCTTGAAGTTAGAACCAAATTGTTCGGACAACTTATTGTTAAGATCACTTGCAACTTCATTTAATGCACTAGAAAACTGGACTGCTGCAGTTTCTGAAACCTTCACAGCAAACTTTTTGAATTCTGTCTTCAGAGCAACTAATTCATTGACTATAGCCGTATTATTATCTATTTGCTTTGTGTTTTCATCGATTGATTGCAACACCATATCTGTATCAAGTTCTTCAATTTTATTCCAATCAAAAGAGTCCCAAGCTTTACGCAAAATAGAAAATATCAACCCAACAATACTTGTAATAAATGCCAGTTTTAATCCGCTAAGTAATTCTGATAAACTTGTTGTAACTTTATTAACATTAGAAATATCTAAACCATAAAGTCCTATAAATATCCCAACAAATGTACCTAACATACCAATAGTTGGATACCAAGATTTATTGTAGGTATGTTTGGTCAAATCGTAACCAAATAATCCCCCTATACCAGCACAGAATAGCCCCGTTACAAACATGGTTACAATATTAGCGTTCATAATCAACATCAACAATTCAGAAACTAATACGGTTCCTATTGCCCAATATAAACTTTTATTGCTTTCATATCCGAGATTTTTAATATTTTTCTTTTGGCTTTTCATTTTAGCAACCTTGTTTTTGGATTTTTGTTTTTTCGTGCATTTGAAAACATTACACATCAACATTGTAATCGTATTAGTTTATAGTATTTTTCGCAAGAAAAAATTCACATAAAAAAAATAAAGAAGAACATGATATGAACCATATTTTATCTGTCAAAAAGTTCCAAACAGATATCCTTATCAGATAAAAAACAGTCAGACCGAGAGCTCAAACAAAGTATATTGAATAATTAAAATCAATGATAATGATTTGTTCAAGATAGTAAAAAATTGATTATAAATACTTAAACTGGCATCGGGATTTTTGGCAAGGTATGTCATATGGGTAAATGTTGGGACATTTGGCTTTGTCATTTGCATATACTGGAAACCTTATATACAGAAAGCCCCGGGAACCGGGCAAAAAAAGAACATCTCTGAACATTGTCAGAGATGTTGAATTTTAGTGGCGGAGACGAAGGGATTCGAACCCTTGATACCGTTGCCGGTATACTACATTTCCAATGTAGCGCACTAGACCAACTATGCGACGTCTCCGTATTCGTTTAACCCTTACTCTGCGTCATCATCCGCGGCATCTTCGGCATTGTCTTCAACAGCCAACACATTTTCCAATTCCGCATCTATTTCACGCAACAATGGATCTTCGGTCGTGCCAACCTCTAATGAATCCGCAACGGATGGAGCCTGTTTATACGATTGAACAAATTCATGACGAACCGCGTTTATATCCAATTTACCACTGGCAATTTCACGTAATGCAACAACCGTCATTTTATCATTACGTTTATCAATAACCGATGCCGCACCACCATTCAGGTCGCGAACACGCTGTGATGCCAACATTCCCAATTCATAACGACTGTCCACAAATGGTAATGTATCAGAATTTGTCGTACGTGCCATAATTAAAATCCTTTATTGAAATCACTTTTTAACCTGATTATAATGCATTATGGATGATAAAAATGCAAGCAGAAAATAACAAAAACAATATAAAAACATTGTCTATGGGATGCAGATTAAATGCATTAGAGTCTGAAAAGATTCAAAATATGCTGTCTAAAATCGTTCCCGCCGCAATTTTAGTTAACACATGTGCCGTCACAGCCGAGGCAGAACGCCAATCCGGTCAAACCGTTCGTCGTTTGGCGCGCGAAAATCCAGATGCCCCTATTTTCGTTACAGGATGTGCGGCAACACGTAATTCAGGTCTGTTTTCCGAAATACCAAATACAATGGTTATCCAAAATTCAGACAAATTAACACCAATGGCGTACATTGATGCCATAAATTCTGCGCCATGCAATTTTACCACAGATAAAATTACTATGTCCGCAAAATGCGATACACCTTTATCAAAGCAATTTATTCAGGTTCAAAATGGTTGTAATCACGCCTGTACATACTGTATAACACGAATGTTGCGTGGGCATGCGGTATCATTCAAATATGAGGATATTTTATCGGATGCCCGTAATGCGGTCGAAAATGGCTTTTATGAAATTGTATTAACCGGTGTTGATACAGCCAGTTACATCCATAATGGCTTTTTCATATCAGATTTATGCAAAAAACTGTTAGAAGACGTCCCCAAGATACAACGTTTACGCATATCATCATTAGATCCAGCATCCCCAGAAATTTTCAAATTAATTGATTTGATACATAGTGACAAACGCATGATGCCACATATACACCTGTCAATGCAATCTGGGGCAAACGAAATATTGCGCACAATGGGCCGCCGCCATAATGCAGATACGGTTCGACAAATTGTTTCTGCGGCGAATGACATCACATTCAGTTGGGATATTATCTGCGGTTTTCCAGGTGAAACAGACAATTTATTCAATCAAACATTGGATTTAATACACGAAACAAAACCAATTAAAATTCACGCATTTCCATTTTCACCCCGTCCTGGAACGTCAGCAGCCGACATGTCCGGACAAATTGACCACAACATATCAAAACAACGTGTAAAAATAATATCAGATGCAGCCGATGAAAATCGACGTGCATTTATGCAAAAAAATCTGGGACAGATCACACAAGTATTGGTCGAAGAAAACAATATTGCACGCACGCCACACGATATTTCCGTTCGCATAGATGGTGCAACAATTCCATCACGCACAATCTGCAACATAAAATTAACAGATATTGAAAATGATGAATTTATTGGTAAAACTTTATAAAATATATATTGTCAAAGGATGATATTATTGCTAGTATCACAATCATCATGAGAAACATATTACTTACTTTGTTTGTTGCATTAAGTCCAGTTATGGCATTTGCAAATTTTAATACCAAGGCACAATCGGCATTTTTGATAGATTATGATTCTGGGGCGGAAATTGTTAATAAAAATGGTGATGTTTTAATGCCACCATCATCAATGATAAAATTGATGACACTGACCGTTCTGTTTGATGAAATCAAGGCTGGACATTTAAATATGGATTCACGCCTGCCCGTTGGTCCAAATGCAGATTATACAAACCCATTATGGTATCCGGCCAGCAAGGTTTGCCTGGTATCTGGGCAAACAATCAGTGTACGCGACGCGATATTGGGTTTAATCGTTTTATCCGGTGGTGATGTATCTGTTGTCGTTGCAGAATATTTGGCAGGAAATGAAAATGCATTTACAGATTTAATGCGCCGCAAGGCACGTGAAATTGGGATGCCACAATCAACATTTGGGAATGCCAGCGGACTGCCTAATCCAAACAATTTGATGACCAGTCGCGAATTAGCAACATTGGCGGAATACGTAATATCACACCACCCAGATATTTATCCAATGTTTGCGACCAGACGTTTTGATTTTACGGAACATAAGACCGATTGGTGTCGTGAATGGGGGCGGACACATACTGTAAATTATAACAAATTGCTGTTCATTATGAATGGGGCCGATGGATTAAAAACGGGACATACAGCAGATGGTGGTTATGGAATGGTTGCATCCAGCATTATTGGGGGGCGTCGTCTAATTGGTGTTATAAACGGTTTCCGTGGCAATGGTCACGACGCATTGGCGGCCGAGATGAAAAAATTATTAAATTATGGATACACAACGACAACAACCCATGTTTTTTACCGTTCGGGAAATAAAATTGCAAACATTCCTGTGTGGTATGGTCGTAACAATACCGTAACCGCAACTGTTGCAAAAACCTTTGCAGTTACATTACCACACGGCACAGGATTGCATGGAATCCGCGTTTTGGCACGATATGATGACCCATTACGCGCCCCAATTGCCAAAGGTGACACAATCGGTGAAATTATCGCAGAACAAGACGGTCGTGTAATTGCACGTGCCCCATTGGTTGCCGCAGAACGTGTATCAAAAACACGATTTATCGGACGTATAATTAAAAACCTTAACATTATATTCGGGGGCAAATAAAATCCGATGGCACCACGAAAATCCGCATCTTCGTATACATTTCCACACCCAATGGATAATGAGGTTTTAATTGGCCATGATGATGTATTAAAAAATTTCACAACCGCATGGGCGGGCCGTGATATTCATCCAATCCATCCGGTATGGATGTTAACCGGTCCACGTGGCATCGGCAAAGCAACATTAGCATATAAAATTGCAAAAATGGTATACGGTAATGTTGGCGATTTTTTCATAATTGATATTGATCGAAACATAGATAAAGACGGAAAGATAAAATCTGATTCAAAAACAATATCTGTGTTTACCGTACGCGCAATGATTGAAAAAATGCAAATGTCATCTATGTCCGGCGATTGGCGTGTGATATTAATTGATTCTGTAGATGAATTAAATACCGCGGCATCAAATGCGATATTGAAATTATTAGAAGAACCGCCCGCAAAAACATTATTTTTATTGGTTGTCCATCAATTGGCAAACGTATTACCGACAATTCGATCACGTGCACGCGTTGAGAAAATGCGTCCGCTAAGCATTGACCAATTACGACAACTGTGCGTAAAATTTATGCCCGAAGAAGATATCAGCACTGAAAATTTGCGTCTGTCAAACGGGTGTTTTGGACGTATTGCAAAATTAAAGCAAACCGGTGGCGATGCAATTTATGACGAATTAATAAAAACATTAAATTCACCCAGATCAAATTCCGCAGATATTATGGCAGTTGCAAAAAAGATTGCCCCCGACATGTCTTTACACAGTATATTATTGGATGCGGTTGCCGCATATGGGTTGGCAGATTTATATCCAAAAACGACACGTGCAATTGCAGATATCAAATCAGTAAATTTAGAACCAGAAATTGCTGTATTTAAAATAATATCAGAAATAAAAAAATGTTTATCGACACCCACTGCCATTTAACAGATATTGAAAATTTACCAGATGTTATTATACGGGCAAATGTGGCTGGGGTTGGTGCATTGATATGTGCCACCGCAAATCCAGACGATATAAAACCAACACTAGACATTGCCCAAAACAATAAAAATATTTTTTGCACAATCGGTATTCACCCAGAATACAGTGGGACAAATGCATTTGAATATTTAACAGATTCGGTATTATCAAATCAGTATGTTGTTGGCATTGGTGAAATCGGCTTAGATTATCATTATAATGCAGACACAAAAGACGCCCAAATTAAATTGTTTCACAATCAATTAGAAATTGCCAAACACAATAAATTACCGGTTGCGATACATACGCGTGATGCAGAAACCGACACAGAACAAATACTGTCTGAATTTGATATTTATGGCGTTATGCATTGTTTTACGGGAACCACAGGTTTTGCAAAAAAAATGTTGGATCGTGGTTTTTATTTTTCAGCCAGTGGCATTTTAACATTCAAAAATGCAAATGATGTTCGTGAAACATTTGCAACAATTCCAAATGATCGCATAGTTATTGAAACAGACACCCCATATTGTGCACCGGTTCCATATCGTGGAAAACAATGCGAACCATTCATGGCAATCGAAACGGCACGTGTTTTGGCAACAATAAAAAATATTCCATTATCTGAAATGGAAAACATTTTATTTGAAAACACAAAACGTCTATATCCAAAAATTAAACTATAAAAATCCCCCAATTCGGGGGATTTTTTTTTAGCGATTTAGTTTTATCACATTATTCAAAAATATGTCCAAACCATTCAAAGATTGTTTTTTATCTAACGCGTCCTGTTTTTCATTCACAGCATTTATTAACAAATCGGTAAATTCCATCATTCCAACCTCAAATGACAACCAATCAATAGCACATTTACGACCATTTACTTCAATTTCCCGCATTACACGTGGAACATAAGTTCCATTTATATTTAAACATGTTGTTTCGGCACACAAAACATTAAACAACGCATCAAAAACATTTTGTCTGGTTAATTCTTGATGTGATTTTAACATATCTGAAATAATCTGATAACACAACAAAGTTAAATCATTGTAAAAATGATCTTTATATAACGCATACCCAAACCATGAATTATCATATTGCATTACAATATCTGCCAATGCCTCACAAACCGCCCTGTCCGACCATTTTATTGATCCAAGAAAAAAATTTTTTTCAATTGGGAATATTATTTTCTCATTTTTTATATCATTAATTTTCAACAGCTTACGCGTTGGCACATCATGCGCATGTGCAACATTCATTAACATAGCCCCAGCCATCATCAAAACAGATGATCGTTTATTTCTTTTCATCCAATTTAATAAATTGCCCTGCTTTAACATTTTCATAATCACCATCCGCATTAATAAGTTTTTACATTGTTTGCAATTACCTGCACCGGCATTGTTGGGACACGTCTGGCATTTTTAATATAATAATGTTCACCGCGTTGACATATAAATTCATATTCAACGTTAAATTTCTGCCCTGGGATTGTATCCGTATTTTGTGCAGACAAATCATCCACTGCACATTGATACGTTCCATTACACTTAATTTGTCCAACCATATTTGGCGTTTCACATTCTTCTTTTTTAGATATAATTACAACATTTTTGTTATCGCCAAATTTATTTTTCGCACCGGCGGTGCAAATATCCATTCTGATACGGTTAAAAACTTTATTTACAAACATTGTATCTTTCAACAATGATCGCGTATCATCTGCAATTGAATCCGCAGAATTTGTCTGTGAACGTGCAACACCAGTCCAAGTCAACAAAGCAAGCAACAATGCCTTTGTTTTATTATTCATATCTACAATTCCTTTATTTATGTATTTTTCAACTCCGGTAACAATAACACCCTTTTTATCATAGTCAATAACATTTTAAGAAATAAAACCTTGAAAATATATCTAACAACAGACCTATGCAGATAAAATTTGCTTTTTATACCCACATAATATAGAATATATCGCATTATGACACGTCAATTGATAAAATTTGGTCAAGTTTCTGAAAACCGCAAAGCGCGGTTCAATTATTCTATTGATGACACAATAGAGGCAGGAATCGCATTAACCGGTGCCGAAATAAAATCAATTCGATATGGTTTGGTAACGATTGTTGACGGATTTGTTCAACGCCGTGGGGATAACCTGTTTCTGGCAGGAATTGAAATTCAAAAATTGCCAACAGCGGCCCGCATTATAAACTTTGATGAACGACGCAGTCGTCAATTATTATTACACCGTAATCAAATAAATCGATTAGTCGGAAAATTACAGGAAAAAGGTGCCACCATTGTTCCACTGAAATTATACTTTACAAATCATGGCCGGTTAAAGGTGTTATTGGGTGTTGGATATGGTAAAAATCGCATAGATAAACGCGAAACAATAAAACGACGTGAATGGAGTAAAACACAATCACGTCTGTTAAAGGGATAACCCAACATAATTTCAATTGTATTAAAAATATGAATTGTATATAATCGGGACATGACAAAAACACCCGATTTATTTACATTGGCAGAACACGCCGATTTATTAAAAAAATTAAACGCATGGGACATTGCGTACCACCAAAACGACGCCCCGATTGTTGACGATGCAACATACGATGCGGCAAAAACCCGTGCATTAGAAATTGAGTCCCAGTATCCTGAATTGGCAAAAAATGGGGCATCTACACATGTTGGGGCGGCGGTGGCATCAAAATTCAAATCATTTCCCCACACGGTTCCAATGTTGTCTATATCGGATGTATTTAATCAAACCCAGGTTGCCGATTGGTTTGATAAATTAACCACCAATGATATATTTATTGAATTAAAGGTTGACGGTGTTTCATACGCCGCCCGATATGAAAACGGAATATTGGTTCGTGGTTTAACCCGTGGCAGTGGGGTTATGGGCGAAGACATTACCGCAAATTTATTAACAATCCCAGATATTCCCAAAAAATTAACCGGTAATTTTCCATCTGTAATAGAGGTTCGTGGCGAAGTTTACATGGCACGTACAGATTTTTTGGCATTAAATACCGTGGCCGAACAAAATGGCGATAAAGTTTTTGCCAACCCGCGTAATGCCGCCGCAGGATCTTTGCGTCAATTAAACCCACAAATTACAGCAACACGCCGTCTGTCGGCGTTTGCATATACATACGGCGATTTATCCGAACGCACATGGGCAACCCAGGATGAATATTTTGATAAATTGGAATCATGGGGATTTCGTACAACCAGAAATTGGGCCCGCCGCGTCCACAATTTGACGGAAATTCAAAATACCTATAACGAAATTATGTTGCAACGGGCCGATATACCTTTTGACATTGATGGTTTGGTATTAAAGGTTAACGATATTGCCACCCAGGAACACATGGGGGCCCGTGCCAACAGCCCCCGGTGGGAGGTTGCATACAAATTCCCCGCCGCACGCGCAATCACACAATTATGCGATATAACCATTCAGGTTGGACGCACCGGCGTGTTAACACCGGTTGCCGAATTGGAACCAATAAACATTGGCGGCGTTTTGGTATCACGTGCAACATTACATAACGCAGATGAAATTACCAGATTAAATATACATATTGGTGATCGGGTTATCGTTCAACGGGCCGGCGATGTAATTCCACAAATTGTTGGGGTGGCCGAAACCGCACAGAACGCAAAAACATTCGTATTTCCAACAACGTGCCCTGTTTGTGGTGGGGCGGTTATCCAAGAATCCGGCCAGGTTGCACGTCGTTGTATAAACAGCCTGTCTTGTCCGGCACAACGCATTGGTGAATTAGAACATTTTGTATCAAGACACGGATTTGATATCGAAGGATTGGGAACCAAACAATTAGAATTATTTATATCCAAAAATTGGATTAACAGTGCCGCAGATATATTTACATTAATTGCCGACCATGGCGATGAAATTAAAAAAATGGATGGTTTTGGTGATAAATCTGTATCGAATTTAAATACCGCAATTGAAAACGCAAAAAACATTGAATTACACAAATTTTTATTTGCAATCGGTATCCCAGACATTGGCCAGGTAACCGCCAAAATATTGGCCCGGACCGCGGGTAATTTAACCACATTGCGTAATATGCCCGAATGGAAACTACAACAAATTGACGGAATTGGAGAAACGATGGCTAATGAGATTGTATCATTTTTTGCAGATGAACATAATACCAATGTTTTAGATAATATTTTAAAACATGTAAATGTCATTGACGCCCCCAACACACCCGAAAACAAAAATGGCCCATTGGCCGGCAAACGCGTGGTATTAACCGGGGCATTGGTAAATTACACACGTGATGCCGCCCGTGAAATATTAGAACAAATGGGGGCCACCGTTTCATCGTCTGTATCGGCAAAAACCGATATTGTATTGGCCGGTACTGATGCGGGATCTAAACTAATGCGGGCAAATGAATTGGGCATAACCGTATGGTCTGAAACCGATTTTGAAAATATAATTAATAAACCATAGCATTTCAGACAAAAAATTCTTGACTATTTTTTGTCTACTATGTTATTCTCTGTGGCACACAATAAAAATATCACAGGGATAAAAAAATGAGTGACTATACGCAAATACGTAAATTAATTTCGAATCCAGATTTTAATAATTTACCACTTCAAGTACAGAAAACTTACCTGCAACTTCGATTTGATTGTAAACGCAAGTATGCAGATAAACAAAAATCAGAAATAAATGAGGACAACATTAAAAATAAAATAAATAAATCGATATCAAATAAAAATAATTTTATCAATATGTTTGATCCAAAGATCTTTTAATCAATACAGATTTTTCATTTTTCCCGCCCACAGGCGGGTTATTTTTTGTGACAAAAAATCGCCACTTTTTTTATTTTACGTATCACCGACGCTTTAAGCGGATGTATACACCATTTTATTCTTGCAATATATATATATATATATATTAAGTTTTATAGTCAAACGGAAGGGGTATTATCATGAAATTCTTACCAATTTTTACCACATCTTTGTGTTTGTTTTTCTTTGGTTTTAATAATGTTTTTGGGGGATCAACGACAACATTTCCTACATGTGGTGCGGGTGCTGTGACAGGTTCTAAATACTGTGCACAGCGTTTTTCTGGCTCAACGCCATTTATCTCTGGTCAATCACCTACATTTATCGATACACCTATTTGTTGCAAATCCTGGTCTATAGATACAGACGAAACATGTGAATGTAGAGGTGCAAACCTTATAAGTGGAGGAGCAACCGGCCAGACAAAGCCATGCAATAATTGCGGCAGTATAACCGAAATAAAATACAATGGTGGTAAAACCAGCGGTGGAACCGGCGGTGGCACAACAACCGGTAATGGTGTTGATTGCACCGCTTCAAATTGTAGCCAAGCACAATTAACTGGACCAGATGGCAAACTATATTGTTGGACCGGGACAACAGGTTCATGCAGTGGTAATACAAGCAATACCATTGGTATGGATACATGTGGTTTATTTTATTCTAAATGTTATGGTGGCAAAGGTGTAACGAATTCTGGTGGACAGGCTCAATGGGGCCCCGTTACCTGTAAATCGGGATACCATAAATACATTTTCGATTGTTACAAAGATTGTTCCGCTGGGTATTATGCATCAACATCCAATTGTACAAGATGTCCTGAATATGAAATTGCAGGAACAGGCGCAGCATCCGGCAAATATGGTCGAAGCACTACAAATGCCAACAGTATAAAAGACTGTTTTATGCAAGCATACAGTATATCGAATGATACATTTACAAACGATATCGGTACATACAAAATAACCAGTGAATGCCATTATCAATAATCACGATATAACTTCCGTTAATAATTTTTTGTTTATAAATTGATTAATTTAACAACGAATGCCCAATATGGGCATTTATTGATTAAAATACAACCAATGAATTTAATCCTTTGAAATATTATAAAATATGTGCTATTAAATAAAATGTACTTACATCAAGGACTGTGATATGAAAAAAATTCGCGTTTTATCATTAATTTTAATTTCGACCGTCTTGTTCGGATGTTCTGAACCGGCCCCAGAATGTTGGAACAGCACAGCAAAAGAATTATTAAAAGATTTGGCAAAAGAAAACTATAATGAAAACGTTGTAGGTATTGAAGAAATTACAGAAATGGAAATACTCACAAACACCACCCCACAACGTCGTGCATGTGCGGCACGATTGGTAACGAAATACAACAAAAAAGACGGGACATATAAATACTTTAATATGAATTATACCGTCCGTAGGACCCGTGGTGAATATGGTACTTATTACATAACCATAACTGATGCAATCAGAAAATAATTTATCGCAGCACGTTTTTTCATATACATTAAAACAAAAATACTTTTGGAATGTAATCTGTACGATATTGCCAATATTCCACATGCCACAAAAAACGTAAAAAGAAATAATATTTTTTCTGAATTTGCTGTCATTATACAGATTATAAAATCTGCCCCCCAACATACACTTTCGCGTATGACAAATTTATTAGACTTACCGGTTTATCAAATAAAAATCAAATTTCCTGATTTTGAATAAATACAAACAAAACGAATACAAATTATTTGCCTTTGTGCTTATAAGTGTTATAATCAGCACAAAAAAAACAGACAACATATTATCTAAAACGGATTACAAATGACAGAATTGGACAATATATTATCTATAAAAAAGAACATCAGCAGTCGTTTTCGTATTGCCCGCAGAAACGTTAAAATGTCGCAAACCACATTGGCCGAACGTTCTGGTGTTTCACTGGGGTCAATCAAACGGTTTGAACATACTGGGGAAATATCACTATCTGCATTATTAAAAATTGCAATGGTACTGGGATATGAATCCGACTTTGATAATCTGTTTGTGCGTAAAAATTACAAATCCATTTTTGATGTGATAAACGAAGGGGTTAAAAGTGCAAAATAAAATGATAATTGTAAAATACCACAATTCTATCGTGGGACGTTTAGCCTTAACATCTGATAATCTTTTAGCCTTTGAGTATGATGCATTTTGGTTACAAAATGGTTTTAGCATATCACCTTTTAAACTGCCTTTGGAAAAACGGGTATTTATAGCTAACCGTAACCCATTTGATGGTGTATTCGGAATATTTAACGATTGCCTGCCTGATAATTGGGGAAAACTGTTGGTAAATCGTGAATTACAAAGGCGAGGCATTGCACCAAATAGTATTTCTGTACTGGATAGATTGGCCATAGTTGGAAAAAATGGTCCGGGTGCATTAGAATTTGAACCCAGTGAAGAATTACCAACCGAATATAAAGATTCTGGACTTGATACAATAGCCGAAGAAATAAACAAAATTATTGATGATGCAGCAATAGTTACTGATGATTCAGTAACAGAAGAATTATTTCGTATCGGCGGTTCGTCTGGCGGGACACGACCAAAGATTTTTCGGAAATTTGAAAATAGTGATTGGATTATAAAGTTCCGATCAGCAATTGATCCTGCTAATATTGGCAAACATGAATTTGAAATTATGGAAATGGCTCAAAAGGCGGGGTTAGAGGTTCCTAATTACAAACTGTTTAACGACAAATATTTTGGTGTAGAAAGGTTTGATCGTAAGCGGAATGGCGAAAAAGTATTTATGATATCTGCTTCTGGCTTATTGGACACAGATCATAACCAACCAGTGTTAGATTATTCTGATTTATTAACCCTAACGGCAAAATTGACACGCAACATACGTGACGTTGAAAAAATGTTTCGCCTGATGGTATTTAATGTACTTATAAACAATACTGATGATCATGCAAAAAACTTTGCTTTTTTATACGATGGCAAAGATTGGAAATTATCCCCTGCTTTCGACCTTACGCAAACTATTGGGGTATGGGAACATGCAACGTCTGTAAACCACAAAGGCACAGATATTACAACCCAAGATATGCTGACATTAGCCCATCAAGTAGGGATAACCGATAAACAAGCCAACAATATTATACAGACAGTGCAAAACACTATTAATCAATAGGATTAAATAAAATAGATAGATAAAACGGCATACTTCCGTCTGCCTTTTTGCAGCGGTTCGAACAGATGCATCACCAGTTCTCATCTACCCTTTCGCATAAAAATTAATCCCCCACTTTCGTGAGGGACAAATTTTTCTGGGGCGGGTGACCAGATTGTATATTCCCAACTTTGTTGGGCCCCTTTCCAAATCGTAACGGTTCTAACTTCGCTTCACTCGTTATCACCTACTTTTTTGTCGAACTGCCAGTTCTCATCTGCCCTTTCGCATAAAAATTAATCCCCCACTTTCGTGAGGGACAAATTTTTCTGGGGCGGGTGACCAGATTCGAACTGGCGACATTTGGTACCACAAACCAACGCTCTAACCAACTGAGCTACACCCGCCATACTTGGTGGAGCTGATCGGACTCGAACCGACGACCCCTTGCATGCCATGCAAGTGCTCTACCAACTGAGCTACAACCCCATGCAGGAATATATTTTACATTTCTTCTTGCCAAATGTCAAATCAATTTGCTAACCTTTTTTCCAAGAAGGAGTTTTTATTATGGATTATCAAGCTTTAAAAGCCGAAACAGAACAAAAAACCGCCCAAACACTGGAAGTTTTACAGGGTGAATACGCAGGTTTACGTACCGGTCGGGCATCTGTTCATTTATTGGATGGAATACGCGTCCCCGTTTATGGTTCTGAAATGCCAATTAATCAGGTTGCAACCGTTTCAACACCAGACACCCAAACATTATCCGTTACTGTATGGGATATAAATAATGCCCCAGCCGTAGAAAAGGCAATTCGTGATTCAGGTCTGGGTTTAAATCCAATGACCGCAGGTGGTGTTATACGGTTAAATTTGCCCCCATTAACCGAAGAACGTCGTCGTGAATTAACCAAGGTTGCCGGAAAATATGCCGAAGAAGCAAAGATTTCTATGCGTAATATTCGCCAAGACGCAATGGGCAAGATTAAACGTGCGGTTACCGATAAAGAAATTTCCGAAGACGATCAACATAAATTCGAAGAAGATTTACAGAAAGTTTTTGAAAAACGTGGTGCCGAAGTTGACGCAATGGCAAAACAAAAAGAAACTGACATTATGTCTGTTTAACAGTAATAGGTAATCGGGTATAACATGTTTAACTTTTTAAAAAAGAAAAACGCCACAGTATCTGCGGTCCCCAATATTCCACAACACGTTGCATTTATATGTGACGGCAACCGTCGTTGGGCCGAACAACGCGGCCTGCCACCATTGGCCGGTCATCAGGCGGGAATTTCAAATTTTGAAAATTTGATTGATTGGTATATAAAACGTGGTGTTTCAACAATTACTTTTTTTGTATTTTCCACCGAAAACTGGACACGTTCAAAAGAAGAAGTCGATTTTTTGATGAAGTTATTTTATACGGAATTAAAAAAGAATTTAAAGCATGCCATCAAAAAAAATCTGCGTTATCGTATCGTTGGCACACGTGAACGTTTACCAAAACGATTGGCTGATTTGTGCGATGAATTAGAAAATGCCACTGCAGAAAACACCAATGGAACCGTTGTATTTGCCCTGAACTATGGTGGCCAAGATGAAATTATTGACGCCGTTAATGCGGCGATTGCTGCGGGTGCCCCTGTGGATAAACAAACATTTGAAACGTTTTTAGACACTGGGGATTTATTACCTATTGATTTAATGGTCAGAACCAGCAATGAATATAGAATTTCAAACTTTCTGTTATGGAAACTGGCATATTCTGAATTGTTATTCGTTCCAGAACATTGGCCTGAATTAGTAAAGTCTGAAAAATTATGGCAGTACACATTGGATGAATTTGCAAAACGCAATCGTCGCTTTGGTGGTGGCAAAAAGGCAAATTACGCCGGTAAAAAAAAGAAATAAAAAGGTTATTAGTATGAACAATACACTAAAACGCATATTGGCCGCCATCGTTATGATGTTAATTGCAACAGGGGCCGGCTTTGGTGAATATTATGGTTTACATACTGTTCGCATATTGTCTGTATTAGTTGTGTTTGGAATGATTATCGAATTTATTTTAGCAATTATTCACAGCAGAAAAAATAAAATTCCGACAAAAAACAATCGTATTAAATTTATAATATTTTTTGTATTGTTAATAACAATGCTGATGGCGGCAAATTTTGTCGGCACCCGGCCATGGATTATGTTATTGATATTAATGACAATCAGTGCGGCTGACGTTGGTGCATGGTATTTTGGCCGCATATTTGGCGGTGACAAGATGTGGGAACGTATATCTGCCAATAAAACATGGGCGGGACAAATTGCCGGTATCATATGCGGAACGGGTGCATCTGTATTATATGGTCTGTTGGGAACGGATACATTTATGCCACAGTTATTATGGATTGGCATCAGTGTTTCTCTGCTTAGCCAATATGGTGATTTAACCGCCAGTTGGATAAAACGTAATATTGGAATTAAAGATTTTGGCAATATATTGCCTGGACATGGCGGTTTATTAGACCGTTTTGATGGATGGATTTATGTGTTGCCACTGATATGGTTTGTAATGATTTAAACAACGGATGAAAAAACATGCATATTATTTGGAATATTGTCGCATTATTGATTGTTTTGGGAACTATGGTTTTTATCCATGAACTTGGACATTTTTTGGCCGCACGTTGGGCGGGTGTTCGCGTTGATAAATTTTCAATTGGATTTGGACCGGCACTGATAAAATGGCATGATAAACATAATACACAGTGGCAAATTGCAATATTACCCTTTGGTGGTTTTGTATCATTATACGGCCAAGAAGACATGTTTAATCGGAATAAATACAACGAATTACCTGAAAAAAAACGTGTTGGACATTACCTGTCTGTGCCAGCATGGAAACAATTTATAATTTTGGCCGCCGGGGTATTTATGAATTTTATTTTGGCATGGACATTATATTCTGCGTTATTCATGGTAAAACCACAAAACATACAATTACCCGTCGTTGGCCAGGTTATTCAGAAATCTGCCGCATTTGATGCCGGAATTCGTCCGGGGGATACTATCATGCGGGTTGATGGCGAAAAAATCACAAATTGGGGTGACTTAATCATTGCCAAAGAATTGGCAGATAAACATGATGCGGACGTAATATTATTACGCAATGAAAAATTGGTTAACGTAAAAATTACACCTGCAGAACGATGGGGCCTAATCGCAGACGGCAGCAAAACAGAAATTCGCAAACGTGGTTTTTTAACAGCAATATATGCCGGTGCACGTGAAACATATCAACAATCTAAAACATTGTTAACCGTATTAAAACAAATAATTACGGGCGAGCGTTCATCAAAACAACTGGGGTCGTTCATTTCAATTGCCGAAGTATCAGGCCATGCAATGACTTTGGGTATTTTGGCATTATTGTCAATCATTGCGTTATTGTCTGTAAATTTAGGCGTAATAAATTTATTACCCCTGCCCGTGTTGGATGGTGGTTATCTTGCAATTTTAATCATCGAAGGGATTAGCCGTCGTAAATTAGATGGCAAAGGGATGGAAATCGCAATAATAATCGGGTGGATTTTAATTCTGGCATTAATTATGTTCACAATGTGGAATGATATATCACGTGTATTTAACCTAAATTAAACGAATAAAAACAAATGAAAAAACAACATGTAATTTTTGCAACATATCTTGGACTTGGTATTGTCGGGGCAAATGCAACCGTTGTATCCAAGATTGACGTATCTGGCAATCAACGCATGGATTCTGAATCTGTTCGTATAATATCAGATGTCCATATTGGCGATAAAATTGATACAGAACGGACAAATCAAATTGCAAAAAAATTACAAGAAAGCGGATATTTTTCAAAAATTAATGTTTATATGTCCGGCAATACGTTAAAAATCGACATAACCGAGGCCCCAACAATCAACGTTGTAACGGTTGAAGGCAATGATGAAATATCAACAGATGATTTAAAAAAAGAAATTCGAACCAAAGAAAGAACATCTTATGATGAATCAATAATTGGGGCAGATGTCCGCCGTATGTTAACGTTGTATCAACGCAAAGGATATTTCGGCACCAAAATAGAACCGAAAAAAATTAAATTAGAAAACAATCGCGTAAATATCGTATATGAAATAACCGAAGGTCACCCGACATACATATCAGACATAAAATTTACAGGCAACAAAAAATTCCGCAGTCGCGAATTACGCAGTGAAATTTTATCCCGTGAACACGCGTGGTGGCGTTTTATGACACAATTTGATGTATTTGACGAAGATCGCATTTTATATGATCAACAAATGTTGCGTCAATTTTATCTGCGCAATGGTTATGTGGATTTTCAGGTATTAAATACCACAGGTCTGTTTACACCAGATCGCGAATATTATTCTGTTACATTCGACGTGTCAGAAGGGGAAAAATATAAATTCGGCAAAATTGATATTGATAATCCATTTCCCGACATTCCAATGGATGCATTGACCCGTGTATTAAAGGTATCTTCGAACACAACATACAATGTGGACTTGGTCGAAGAAACAATGTCGGCCCTGCGCAGTGCAGTTGCCGATTATGGATATGCATTCATAAACGTTGAACCGGTACCAACAAAAAATGATACATCCCATACAATCGATATGATATTCAAGATTCAAAAAACAAATCGTATATATCTAAATTCGATAAATATTTTGGGGAACGTTCGCACATTTGACAGCGTTATTGAACAATTAATTCCAATGCGTTCGGGCGATCCATTTTCGCTACAAACAATTGAGACGGGGCGTCAAAATCTGATGCGAACCCGATATTTTAAAGATGTTCAAATGATTCCTACACGCATTGCTGATGCAAATATGATGAATTTGGATATCAAGGTTGAAGAACAACCAACCGGTGAATTATCTGGCGGTTTTGGTTGGTCAAACATTAACGGTTTTATGGTTGATGCAGGTATCACAGAAAATAATTTTATGGGCCGTGGCCAGACCGTTCAATTACGTGGTTCAATTGCACAATATCAAAAACAGGCTTTGTTTAGTTTTACAGAACCATTTTTATTTGGTCGGCCACTGTCCGCAGGTTTTGATATTTCATATACAATGTACAATTATTCATCATTGGGTGGTTTTGGATATGATCGAGATTCGTTAACATTGGCAACACGTATGGGGTGGAAATTAACGGATCATTGGTCACAAAATGTGCGTTTATCTGCGTCATTTGATCAAAATTATGATATTCAATCAAAAAATGGCTGGGCTGATGCAAATCTGTATACATTTGGCACATATTTTAAATACCATAATTTAGATACAAATTTTCAGCAGAACACACATACCGGCGTTGTTGCAAATTTTGGAATTGCATATACCGGTTTTGGTGGTACAGAAACGTTTATGCGTTATAACGCAGATATTATTGGTATGGTAAAATTTTTAGACGACCGTTGGCAACTGCGTTCATCTATGGATTTCGGTTATCTGCAAACACTGGATGATGATTATGTATCACGTGTATATCGTTATTTCTTGGGGGGTGAAACATTACGTGGTTTTGACATTGCAGGTGTTGGCAGCCGCAATTGGTATTACACAACATATTCATTGGGTGGACTGTGGAAAATTAATGGGTCAACGCAATTAAATTTCCCCGTATTTATCCCAGATGAATATCAGATCAAAGGTTTCCTGTTTGCAGATTATGGTATATTAGGCAAACCACCACACAAAGAATATGATTTTATTGGGCATAAAAATTATATAGATAACGATTGGCGAACATCTGTTGGTTTTGGAATTTATTGGAACACACCAATGGGGCCTATGAATTTCAGTTGGGGTTGGCCATTAAAAATGAACAAATATGATCGTGAACAACGATTCTTATTATCATTCGAAACGCAGTTTTAATAAATCGGTGCATGTAACAATACCAATTTGTTTTGACTTGACCCAAGCAGTGTAAATTTTTTATAATTTCAGAAAAGTAGTATAACGGGGGAAAAATGAAAAAAATTTTCTTAGGGTTGTTAGTTGCAATCGCTTTGGCCGGATGTGGTCAGGTATATGATCGTGAACCGGTTGGTGTTGGATACGACAACAACGAATTGAAATTGAGTCCATGTGCATGCATGATGGTATATCAGGCCTAAGGAATGGTGCATAAATCCGGGGGAAAAACAAATTGGAATATCCAAATGATTATGAAACCCAGGCTTTCCCTGCGGGGGCCAGCATTTCCATCACACGCGTGATGGGTATTGCTGTGTCCGTCGTATTTTTTTTGATAATATTTACATGCATATTTTTGATATGGGCAACCCGTTCAGCGCGTGTTGATCCATTTATCGTATCAATCGATTCTGACACCGGCGATTGGCAAATTATAGAAAATCCAAATAATATTTATGCCAAATTACAACCAATATCACAATCAAACAAAGTCACCGGCCAAGTGTTTCAAAAAAAGCACACCAATTATACCCCATACCGCGCAATGCAAGAATCATTAATTGTTAAATTTGCAAAAAATTTATTCAGAATTGATAATGCGCCCATTGCCCAAAATACCGTACGATGGCATGCATGCGATCGCAATACAGTATGTCAATCAATTGATGTTCCGTTTCATAACGACAATGAATGTGCAATATATTGTGCCACAAATGATGCCATGTTTACAAAATTTTTGTATAACATTGTTCCACAATGGACAAATTTTGTTCAAAACGGCGAATATATGCAATTATTAACGAAAACAATTAAATTGTCACCAATTGGCGAAATTACAGAACGCGGTGGTAATTGGCACATGCATGCAACAATAAAAACATCAACAATGGGTAATATTGACATCATCGCATACATAGATGTATCACGCGATGAAAAAACACACCCAGACACGTTGGGATTTTATATAAATGATTTTAATGCATACAAAATAAAGTAAGAACACAATGAAAAAACTGATTTCGTTTTTTATTGGATTGATACTGTTATTGGTAACGATTACCGCAATATTTTTGGGTGCAACAATATATGATGCGGGGTTGCAACGCGAAACAAATGTTTATTTTTTTCAACCGGGCAATTTATCTGAACAACGTCCCGGCATGCCACAACGTCCCGATTTAATTGACGATTTAGAATTACAAAAATTTTTTGTTGCCAAATATTTGCATGATTATTTTTCAGTAATTCCAGACAAGAACAGTATTGATTTGCGTAAAAATACCATTCGTTCAATGTCACGACAAAGTGTGTTTTCTGAATGGATCAATGATGTTTTACCAGAAATAGATCAAATGACAAATAAAAAAATGTTACGAACCATCCACTTAAAAGATATTGTTCGCCCCATAGACAGCCAATACTGGACTGTTTCATACACAATGAAAACGTGGAATCAATCAAACAATTTTACTGAATCACCAACGGTTTCATACGGGACATTGATTATGAAATGGATTTTTGAACCTGCCCTGCGTCCAAAATATCAATCAGAACAAAACAGATTTCGCAAAGATTTAAACAGGGGCATAGATCCTGCGACAATGTTTCGTTTTGGTGTCACAGAAATTATAAAGCAATAAAAATGAAAAAATATTTTAATATTTTATTAATTCTGACAAATTTAATTGTTCCCGCATTCGCAGATGATGCGTTTGACGATTTTGCGATTGTTGACGCAGATGATGCGGATATTATAACAGATTCCGTTACATTAAACATGGGGGCCGATCCCGCACCGGTTGAAACATTTGATATTGCCGGCATTATGTTGGGGATGGGCTTTGAAGATGTTCAAACACTGTTTTTCAAAAACAAAGGTTTGTATTCACCGCGTAAAAAAAACAGTATTATTTATACAATTATCCCAGATTGGAAATACAATTTAGATTATGAATGCCGTCAACAGGGGGTTGTAATACCAGAAAAACTAGAAAAATGTATAAACAGTTTGGCACGTAAACGTGGTTTATTGTTTGCATCCGAATTACATTTAACGCGTGAAAATACAGGTGAAACGATCACAGTGTATTTTACCAGCAATGCAACCGATAATGTTGTATGGCGTGTTTTATACAATAATGATGTTGATGAATTAGAAGGCGACCATGACAAATTTGCCAATCAACGTGAAAAAAAGGTTTTGGCATTTTGGCAAAATGTCTTAGATAAATATGGCACGCCAAATTCCGGATCTGACAAATGGATTTCATCTGATAACGCGTATGATCCAATGATGACAGCATATTTTGGTTCATTGGATTTGGTTGATAATGGCCGTAATGCATCAGATGCATCATTAAACATCCAACAGGCCCGCGAAAATTTCCATGCCAAACCATATGCGTTTTAAAGTTATTTTTTAAATTGAAAAACATTTTCGCCCCCAGGTTATAAATCTGTGAATGATGTTTTGTGGAAAAACAACGCCAGTATTCTGTGGGATGTCTTTTCCCCATCGTCCCCCCGTTGCAGAACGGGGGCCATTGCATTGCGTCGCAGACATTCGGATTTTATAGTTATGGTTCCCGACCTGAGATTCCCCACAAAATTTACTAATTTTGCGGGGCCTGATTGCCGGTGTTCAATCGTCAAAAGTCATCAGATTATCTGTCCATAATTCACACTGAATCATAACCGTTTGAATTGCATCAGCTTCGCCTTCGGGTGGATATTTATGCTGTTTCAGCAATCGTTTTATAGTCATACGCATTGCCGCACGTGCGTCATCACGACGTTGCCAATCGACCGTTTTGTTTTTTTGCAGGGCCTGTGTTAATTCTTTGGTAATGGCGACCAATTCATCGTTTTCATAAAAATCTTTGACGGCCTGTGGTTTTGTTAACGCATCATAAAACGCCAATTCTTCTTCGGTTAATCCCATATTATCGCCGGTCTGTTGTGCGTCGGTTATTTGTTGTGCCAATTTTAATAATTCTGCAATAACTTCTTCGTTGGTTAACATACCATTTAGATATTTATTCATAACCATTTGTATGATTTCGCTGAACTTTTCTGATTTTACAACATTTGAACGACGATAAATATGGATTTGTTCGGCAATTAATTTTTTTAATATTTCAACTGCGATATTTTTTTCTTTCATTTTTGCAATTTCAGATAAGAATTTAGAATCAAACAAAGAAAAACCAGAATTAACATCCGTAGAAAACAGATTTATAACACCATCACTTTTGATGCTGTATTTTAACATTTCATTAATTTTGTCGTTTAATTCTTTTAATGACATTTTTTTGCCACCGGAACCTGCAAACATCAAACGTTGTAATAATACACGCAGTGTTTCAAAAAATGCCGCTTCGAACCGTAAATCCTTTGGAACAATCGAAGAGCATAAAGACAAAGCCTGATGTAGCAATAATGCATCTTTGGTCAAAGATTCTTTGGCATCTTTGCGGGATGGTTCCAACATAAAGTTTAATGCACCGCTGATGGTTTTGGCACGTTGTAAATCTGTACCGTTCAAAAAATCTGAATAATCAAAGCCGTGCAACCAAGATCGACACACATCAATTTTTTCCAAGAACTTTGGATAAGCAACTTTGGAAATGTCAGGGTCACCGTATTTTTTACGGTCACGGGCTGTATAATCGTTCATTGCCTGTTTCAAGGCATTGGCAATACCAATATAATCAACGATTAAACCGCCCTCTTTATCTTTAAACACACGGTTTACACGTGCAATTGCCTGCATCAAATTATGACCGGCCATTGGTTTATAAACATACATTGTGGCCAAAGATGGCACATCAAATCCGGTTAACCACATATCAACAACTATGACAATTTTTAACGGGCCGTTATTGTCTTTGAATTTAGTTGCCAATTCTTCACGATATGTTTTATTTCCAATAATTTTCCGCCATTGTTCGGGATCTTTGTTATCATCGGTCATAACGACGGCAACTTTTTCCGTCCAATCCGGCCGCAATTCCATAATACGATTATAAATTTTCATTGCGATTGGTCGTGAATAGGCAACAATCATCGCTTTGCCGGTTAACAATTGGGCGCGATTTGTTTCATAGTGATCCAAAATGTCTGCAACCAAAGAATTGATTGTATTATCATTACCCAAAACGGCATCCATTTGACCAATTTGTTTTTTGCTGTGTTCCAGAACATCCGCATCAACATCACCTGCCAATGCATCATATTGATCATCAATTTCTTTGATAACCCGTTCATCTAATTTCAATTTAACAACACGACTTTCATAATAAACGGGGCGTGTGGCACCATCTTGGACGGCCTGGGTCATATCATAAATATCGATATAATCACCGAATACTTCACGTGTATTGCGGTCTTTGCTGGAAATTGGTGTTCCGGTAAACCCAATATATGTTGCATTTGGCAGGCTGTTACGAATTATACGGGCGGCACCAACAACACGTTTTGCAACATCATTACCGTTGTTATCTTTGGTGATTTTGATTTTTTCACTTAAACCATATTGGCTGCGATGTGCTTCATCGGCCATTACAATAATATTTGTTCTGTTAGACAAAGGTTCTTCGGATTCTTCGAATTTTTGCATTGTTGTAAAAATAATTCCATTTGCCGCGCGTCCGTCTAAACAATCTTTTAAGCCTTTGCGGCTGGTGGCCTGAACCGGGGATTGGCGTAAAAAATTCTGACACTTGGAAAATTGGCTGAATAATTGATCATCTAAATCATTACGGTCTGTAATAACAACAATTGTTGGACTGTTCAATGCAGATTGTAACAATTTTGCATAGAACACCATAGACAATGATTTACCACTGCCCTGGGTATGCCAAAATACACCGGCCCGCCCATCATGTCCAACGGCATTTTCTGTGGATTTAATTGCCTTTTTAACGGCAAAATATTGATGATATCCGGCCAAAATTTTAACATCCTGTTTGGATTCTTTGGAAAAACAAATAAAGTTATGCAAAATATCCAAGAAACGTTTTTGGTTGAATATCCCATCAAAAAATGTATCAAACTGGGCAAATTGAGTATTTTCGTATGAACCGTCTGTGGTTTTCCATTCCATAAAACGATCTTCGCCGGATGTAATTGTGCCAGCTTTGGATGTTAATTGATCACTCATAACACAAATGGCATTATAAATGAACATAGATGGGATTTCCTGCATATAATTACGCAATTGCCGATATGCATCGGACACTTCGGTTTCGGCCCGTGATGGTGATTTTAATTCAACAATAACAACCGGAAGTCCGTTCAAGAAAATAACAATATCGGGGCGTTTTTCACTGTTTTCAATAAATGTCCATTGATTTGCAACGATGAAAGAATTATTTTCTGGATGTTCATAATCAACCAGATAAACCATTTCTGTTTTTTGTTCGCCATTTTCCGAAAATGAAATTTCCATACCATTTTGCAGATATTCCATGAACAATTCGTTTTTTTGAATCAATGCGCCATTGTCAAAATATTTTAATTTTTTGAATGCAGAATTCAAAACTTCATCAGACGAAAACGGATTTAATCGTTTTAATTGCGATTTTAAAACATCTTCATACAACGGGCAATTATAGTCACGCGCAACATCCGGGCCATATACATGGTCATAGTCCATATTCTGAAACAATTCTATAACAGATTTTTCATAGCTATCTTCGGTATATGACATAATTTACTCCGTTTCTTTGTTAAACAATGATTTATCTAAGTAACTTGGGGCAGAAATATCGACCTTTGACACGTCAATTTCGCCTGACATCAGTTTTGGTAATAATGCGTCTCTAATCTCTGTCAATCGTTCATTTTCAAAACAATTTTTTGCTATCATTTTGAAGAACGGTTCCACTTTGTTTTTATAACCCAATAAAACTGATTTGATAGGTAATACCAAAGGCAACTGTTCCACATTTTGTTTGTTTATGTGTTGTTGTGCACCGCCTGTCTGATAAGATAACAAGACATCAATATTCTGACATATGAATGGATATATAAATTCAAATGGAATATCACTGTTTTCTAAAATTCCGACAACAGACTGATTGGTACAAGAATCTATTTCAAGTAAACTGATCTGTCCCAATGTCGCTCCTGTTATAGCGATAACTGTTGTATGGGCTGGTAACAATTTTGTAGCAGACCCATCTAAACCGAGTTTGGTAATATACTCACTTGGTTTGGTTATTCTGAACTTATTAACTTCCCCAGAATTTATCCAAGGAATATCGCCATTCCAAAAATTCACTTTTGTACGACTAGGTGTTCCACCAAGAACGCATTCACAAACACTTCCAAGTGTGGTTGTGCCTTGATTTTCGAAAGATGCATTCACAAAAGTCTGGTTAAAAATAATTTGAATTTGTTGTTCTAAATTATTATTTATCGCTGTGTTTAGTGAAATTTTATTATCTATTTCACTTAATATTTTTGCTATCTGTTCCTGTCTTTTTTTGTCTGGATAACAGATTTTACATTTTAATAATTCTGGCTGACGCAAGCCTGTAACAGTTGTTCCTGTTGCTCTGGAATCTAGTTCAGATTGAAAATCAGCTCCTGTCATGTAATAGTATATGTATGCAGGACAAAAATTCTCTTTAACTCTTAATCCGAATATTCGTTGGCTTAAAACAATTTTTTCATCACTATCCCAAAACAGAACCTGCCCAAAAGGCGCTTCTGATGTAATCAGAATATCTCCTCGCTGAATTTCATCTTTCATCCATTTTGTATACAAATTTTTATCCACATATCTGATTGTTTCAGGTTGAACTATTTGACCAGTTTTAATGTTTTTTGCGGATAACGCTCTATATCCACTGTTACTCCAATCAGAACCAAGTTTTTTCGGGGTTTTTCCTCTATAGTCAATTACCAACGCAATAACATCATTTAAATTTCCACAATAGAACGTGTTCATTATGCTGCCTCTTTGATGTCATAACCAATGGCACGTAATTGTTTGCGGATTTCATCTTGTAATTCATCAGATTTCGCAAACATTTGTCCCAATTCAGATGTTAAACGTTTCATTTTTTCGGCAAATGGTTCACCATCGTCTTCGGCATCTTCGATACCAACGTAACGACCGGGGGTCAAAATATAATCATTGGCGGCAATATCGGCCGTTGTTGCAACGGCACAGAATCCTTTTTCATTTTCCAGTGACCCGTTTTGGAATGCATCAAATGTTGCGACCAATTTGTTGATATCTTGGTCCGAAAAATCACGATGTTTACGATCAACCATATATCCCATTTTACGGGCATCAATAAATACAGTTTTGCCTTTCTGCGTTTTATTTTTGTTAATAAACCATAATGTTACAGGAATTGTTACGCTGTAAAACAACTGGGGTGGCATGGCGATAATACCTTCGATCAAATCAGATTCGATTATATTTTTACGGATATCGCCTTCGCCACCGGTTTGTGTGGATAATGCACCATTGGCCAAAACCAAACCAATTTTTCCATTTGGTGCCAAATGATATATCATATGTTGAATCCAACCATAATTGGCGTTGCCAACCGGTGGAATGCCATATTTCCAACGAACGTCATCCTGTAATTTATCCTGGCCCCAATTGGTCAGATTAAACGGTGGATTTGCCATAATAATGTCTGCCCGCAGGTTTTTATGTAAATCGTTCATGAATGTATCCGCGTGATAATCCCCAAGATTGGCATTGATACCACGAATGGCCATATTTATTTTGGCCATTTTCCATGTGTCAGAATTTGATTCTTGGCCAAATACACTGATGTTATTACGGCTTTGACTGTGTTCTGATAAAAATTTAACCGATTGAACAAACATCCCACCCGAACCACAACATGGATCATAAACACGACACCCCGCATAGGGTTTTAAGATAGATACCAATGTTTTAACAATACTGGCCGGGGTATAAAATTCGCCACCCTTGGCCCCTTCGTATGCGGCAAATTGGGCAATACAGTATTCATAGGTCCGGCCCAATAAATCCTTACTTTCTGCAACATCATCCATATTGATTTCGTTGGTAAATAAATCAACCACTTCGCCCAAAACACGTTTATCTAAATCCGGCCCCGCATATATTTTTGGTAATACATTTTTTAACGTTTTATTTTCATTTTCGATTGCCCGCATGGCATTATCCAAAACAATACCGATTTCCGGTGTATGGGCCGCGGCCGCAATTATATTCCAACGTGCGTTTTCGGGAACATAGAAAACATTTTGTTCCAAATATGCATCTTTATCGTTTTCAAAACCATCGCCCTGGGCAACCAATTCACGGAAACGTTTATCAAATGCACTGGAAATATATCGTAAAAATATTAATCCAATTATAACCTTGCGATAATCGGCGGCGGGTATATGCCCCCATAAAACACCGGCGGCTTTCCATATTTTTTCTTCGAATCCAATATTTATATTGTTTGATTTATTAACCATTATGTCCCCTTTTTCAATACGGGGCACAATAAACTTTTAACGTCCCTTTAATTTTTACGGTCAAATAAAATAAATATTGAGAATTTATGCCCCTTATGCTAGCATCAATGTGGAAAGTTCTAAGGGGACGTTTGATTTTTACATTTGAATAAAAATCGATTATTTTCCATGTTCAATCACATGTATTTTTTATCATAAAAAAACATGTGCCAGATTTTGTCCGGCACATGCAAATCGGATATAAATATTACAATATATCCCTATTGCGCCAATGTTCCAACCGACATTGTAATACGGCGGATTCCACTGCTGATGGATTTTTCTTTGTTAATACGTGCGCGAATAATTTGCCCCGTATGATTGATATGTGTTCCCCCACACAATTCACATGACACATCGCCCGCGGTAATAACACGAACAACATCACCATATTTTTCACCAAACAATGCCATGGCACCACGGGCCTTGGCCTGTTCTATGTTCATTTCTTCGTGTGTAACCGGCATATCCGCCGCAATCCATGAATTTACCAAATCTTCAACCGCCTGTTTTTCATCCGCAGTCATTGCACGTCCAAATGAAAAATCAAAACGGACGGAATCCGGCGAAACCTTGGACCCGCGTTGTTCAACATCTTGGTTTAATACGCTGCGCAATGCCGCCTGCAACAAATGCGTTGCCGTATGTGCACGTGCGGTTTGTTGGCGCGTTGCAGTATTGATAACGGTGCAAACAACATCACCCGTTTTAATATCTGCGGTTAATGTGCCCTTATGAATAACAATGGTGCCAACACGTGCAGCCTCGGACACGGTCATAACTGTTTTACCATCACACGTTAATTCACCACTGTCCCCAACCTGGCCACCTTGGGTGCCATAAAAATTGGTTTTATCCAGCGCAACCTCTACCATATCGCCTGCGGCGGCCGTTTGCACAAATTGTCCGTCACGCAAAATTGCCAAAACCGTTGATTGCATATCCGCAACCGGTGCATATTTTGATTTATCTGCGGTTGTCTGTAACCCTGTTTGCGATTCCCATAATGTCCGTGTTCCCTTGGTATCTGCACGGGAACGTTCCTTTTGTTCGGCCATACATTTTTCAAATCCCGCAACATCAACATCCATTTTTTTATCACGCAAAATCATTTGGGTTAAATCCAATGGGAAACCGTATGTATCAAACAATTTAAATGCAACGTCACCTGGTAATACCCCATTATTAACCTTTGGTAATTCGGTATCCAATAATTTCATTCCATTTTGCAACATATCTGCAAACGCATTTTCTTCATTTTGGATTATTTCAACAACACGTTGTTGGTTTGCCGCCAATTCAGGGTATGCCATCCCCATTTCCGCAATCAATGCCGGATACAATTTTGACAACAATGCCCCACGATGCCCCAACATTTGTCCATGACGCATTGCCCGACGTAATATACGACGAATTACATAGCCACGGTCCGTATTTGATGGAATAACACCATCTGCAATGGCAAAACCAACCGCACGCAGGTGATCTGTAATAACTTTGAATGATGAAACATTTGCATCTGTCCGTTTTACCCCCGTAACATCTTCGGTGGCGGCAATCAAATGACGGAACAAATCTGTATCATAATTGTCTGTTACCCCCTGTAACACCGCCGCCCAACGTTCCAAACCGGCACCGGTATCAACATTTTGCATAGGCAACGGATTTAAATTACCATTTGCATCCCTGTCATATTGCATAAATACGTTATTCCATATTTCAACATACCGGCCCCCATCTTCGTCCGGGCTGCCCGGGACATCACCGAACAAATGATCACCCATATCATAGTGCATTTCTGTACATGGCCCACATGGTCCCGTATCACCCGCAGACCACCAATTATCTTTATCTAGACGAATCGCATCCTTGCCGGCAACCTTTTTCCAAATTTCGGTTGCTTCGTCATCACTGATGTGTGTTGTTACAACAATTCTTTTCGGATCCAATCCGATTACATTTGTCAAAACATCCCACGACATTTTGATTGCTTCTTCTTTAAAATAATCACCAAATGACCAATTCCCCAACATTTCAAAGAATGTATGATGACGTCCATCAAAACCAACCTCGTCCAAATCATTATGTTTGCCACCGGCACGAATACATTTTTGAACGTCGGCAACACGCGTGGCAAACGCAGGTTCTGTCCCCTGTAAAATACCCTTCCATGGGACCATGCCAGCCACCGTAAATAACAATGTCGGATCATTTGGTATCAACGACGCAGATGGAACAATCGTGTGTCCATGTGATTTAAAATAATCCAAATAAACCTTACGTATATCGTTATATGTCATCTTTATGTCCTTGTTATATAAATTGATACTGCAGTGTGATACAAATAACCACAGAATGCAACCATAATAATTGTGTTTTTGGTTATAAATTATCCGGGGATATTTCTATATCTTGGCCCACATGCGTGGCATCATCAACAGATTGTAAATAATTACTTAAACACGCATTATATCTGTTAATCGCATTTTCATAATATTCAATTGGCGAACGGACTGGGGTCGCCGGCAATCCATACTTTGTATTTGCATTATCTATTTTAACCGAAATATAATTTTGCGTATCCATAAATATAGGACTGGCCGTTGCACTAAGTGTCCGTGCATACGTCCCCAACATTGTCCACATTGCGGCATCAATTGGTGGATAAAAATTCAAACTGTCGCTGATTTTTTGTAAATCCAACTTAATCGCATTTAACGCGTCCGCAAAACCGATTGCCGTATCCATACGAATTAATGTACCGGCAAATCCAAAATGTGGCCGAACCAATACAACATTTTCACCATCGGGAATACACGTTTCTGGATTTTCAATTGCATGAAATAAATCCAAAATACGATGATTCAAAACGATGGCACTTTGTACAATTGCGAAATTATCAACGGCAACATCCGGCACATCAGCCAATGATATCAACATATCATCGTCATCAACAAAAACAATCCATTGGGCCTGTTTTGCAAATTTTGGGCCATGGCGCATAATTTCAACACGCGCCCCCAACAATCCAATATTTTCCACCCCGTTAATAATTTTTAAATCACCACGATACCCCAATTTACGCACAGTCCGCCGCTGCAATCGCACAGACGGATTATCGTTATATATGATTAATACAAAATTTCGTGGCAAACGCCCCAACACCGGAATTGAAATCCGCAACATTTCCAAATTAAATGTAGTTAATCCAACAACAAATTTTTTATTTTTGCGCAACATAATCAAAATTGTAAAGAATTGTTTATAAAATTGCAAACGCTTAATTATTTGTGATATAATAAAAAAAATCCAGGGAACAGATATCAATGAACAAAACAATGTTATTTGCACTTATTGCATTGACCGCAATTGTTGTTGCATCATCATTTGATTTACAATTGATGCCGCATGCAGCGATAAATATTTCCCCAAAATTATTAGGGACAGAATTATATGTATGCCCCGCAGCAAATTCAACATGGGACGCGTTGGCAATAAATATGCGCCCCATATCACGGTATGTTATAATGGGATTCTTTTTTGTCACGATGATATTGGTATTTGTATGGGGGTGGGAATTATACCAAAATTTATTAAAAGATAAATTTTCACGTGACGGATTTAAAAAACCATGGGGATTTACCAAATTATTATTTTGGACAATTATTATATTCACATTATTAACATCAAGCCCAAATCATTTCCGCACAGTTCATATTACCGGTGCGGCCGGTGAATGGGTTTTATGTGAAAACAATACCCCAGGGGCCCGCGCGGTACGTGCAAACAGTATTCGATAACAGGCCCGAAAATCCGGCATTTTTTATCACACTTTTTTGTCAATATTTTGATATTCTGGGAAAAATAAATATTTTCTTGACTTAAAGGCCCGAATTCTCTACGCTTTGGCTAAGCAGGACAGGCAGTTTTGATTATAGTTACATCAATTGTGCCAAGACACTGCGGGCAGCTTATCAATTTCTATGAAAGGAGAAACACATGAACAAAATGCAATTGATTGAAGCAATCGCAAATGAATGCGAAGTAACAAAAGGCACAGCCTCTGCTTGTTTGGACGCATTTATCAACACAGTTACAAAAGTATTGAAAAAGAAAGGCGAAGTTCGCTTGGTTGGTTTCGGTACATTCGCAACTGCAAAACGCAAAGCAACAACTGGCCGTAATCCACAAACCGGCGAAGCAATCAAAATTGCTGCATCTGTTCAGCCAAAATTCAAACCAGGTAAAGCATTAAAAGATGCATTAAACTAATGTTTTCTGGTAAAAAACACCCGCCAATCGGCGGGTGTTTTTATTATAGGAAAACAAACGCAAACGGTGTGCATTTTATTTGCTTGCTTTCAATGGCGTTTTTCGGCAAAATATCATACAGGTTCTTTGGCGTTTCACGGAACCATAACTGCATAACATAAGGACAAAGATTATGCGTCAAGGTAAAGTTAGATTTTTTAATGGTAAATTATGCTACGGTTTTATATGCCCAGATGCCCCAAATGCAGATGGCAATACAGAGGATGTATTTATTCATTCCAGTGTAATGAAGGCAGCAGGCATCCGTTTTTTAAATGAAAACGATATCGTTGAATTTGAAGAAGAAGTTCGTAATGGTAAATTATCTGCAACAACATTAACATTGATTCAACGTGATGAAGAATCTGCACGCAGATACCAAGAACGTCGCGCGGAGCGTCGTCGTTCTGTTGAAAATCGCAAACAACACGAAGAAAAATCTGCACGTCGCGGTTTTGCATTTTGGAAAAAATAATAATGTTATTTTTTGAATTTTACGGTGCCATGCATGGCACCGTTTTTTGTTGCGACATAAAAATTTTTTTTATACCATTTTAGTTATAATAACCAAAGGATTTATATTATGTGGACATCAATTGCCATCATCGCCGTGATTTCATTATATGTTATTTGTATTTATAATAATTTAATCGCATTACGTAACCAATCACACGAAGCATCCGCAACAATCGATACGCAATTAAAACGCAGGTATGATTTAATTCCAAACTTACTAGAAACAGTTCGTGCGGCGGCAAATCATGAAAAAGAAACTTTGAATGCCGTTATATCTGCCCGCAACATGGCAATGAATGCCACAGGCCCAGAACGCATTAGCGCAGAAAATAATTTAACCAAAACGTTAAAAACATTATTTGCAAATGTTGAAAATTATCCAACATTGCGTGCGAACGAAAACTTTTTAGAATTACAGCATGAATTATCAGACACAGAAAACAAAATTCAGTCTGCACGCCAATTTTATAATACGGTTGTTATGCGTTTAAATACCCAAATTGAACAATTTCCATCCAATATTATTGCGAATTTATTTGGTATTAAACAGGAAACTTTATTTGAAATAACGGAATCTGAACGCACAGCCCCACAGGTAAAATTCTAAAACGGTCAAGAAATGCAATCTTTTACACTGCATACACATACGATTGGGTTTGATGGCAAAAATTCCGTCGCCGAAATGATTGAAACCGCCACATCCGCAGGTTTTAAAACAATCGGGATATCAAATCATTTTATTGTGCATCCAGAAATAAAATCGGCACGCATGTATAAATATGCAAAAATGTATAATTTTGCAAATATATACAACACATCGTTTGATCAGGTAATTCAAAAATTTATCGCCCACTATAATGAAATTGACACATTACAACAGACATCAAAAATAAAAATATTACGTGGGATGGAGGTTGATTTTTTCAACACCACACAATGGCGTAATGGATTTGATACAGCAATTAAAATTTTACATCCCGATTACATAATCGGATCCGCACATTTTGTATATCATAATGGCACATTATGCAATATGCACGACATTGCAACATTTGATTCAAACACCCAAATAAAAGCCATACAGACATATTGGAAAAACGTTAAAAATGCCGCTGCATCTGGTCTGTTTACATGGATGGCGCATCTGGATTTACCGAAAAAAATGGGATTGGGGGGCGAAAAATATTGGCATGCAATACAATCAGATGTTTTAGATACAATCGCCCAAACAAAAACTGGTCTAGAAATTAATACCAGCATGTATCGGTCAACCTGTGATGAACCATATCCATCCCCCGCGATACTAAAAATGACCGTCCAAAAGAATATTCCGATTATCATCAGCGATGATGCACATAACAAAGACCAAATCGGCCGCCATTTTGAACGGGCAGAAAAATTGGCGATTGATTGCGGTATAACACGTTTTATGAATCTGGCCGATATAATTAGGACGAACGAACGCTGATTTGACATTGCTGTATACCAATATTACAATAAATAAAAATGTTGACATCAAAGTTATATTTTATCTACACACATTACTGGCACAGACGTGCCATCTAAATTCATTTACACACATTTTGCACTTTTATTTTTTACATAAACATATTATGATTTAACCAAATAAAAAACAGGAAGATTTTATCATGTCAGAAATTATTTTAACCGGCGTCCGACCAACCGGCCCATTGCACATTGGCCATTTATCTGGGGCATTACAAGCAAATGTAGATATTCAAAATACGGGCAAATATGACAAAATGTACGGTATGATTGCCGATGCCCAGGGTTTAACCGATAACTTTGATAATCCGGCCAAAATTCACGACAATGTATTACAGGTCGCCTTGGATATGTTGGCAATCGGATATGATCCGACACGCACAACAATGTTTTTACAATCAGCGGTTGCAGAATTAACCGAATTAACATTTTATTATATGAATTTGGTAACGGTTGCACGTCTGCAACGTAATCCAACGGTAAAAACAGAAATTTCACAAAAAGAAAAATTTAATACCGGTATTCCCGTTGGTTTTATGACATACCCAATATCACAGGCCGCCGATATAACCGCATTTAATGCAAACGTTATACCGGTTGGTAACGATCAATTACCGATGATTGAACAAACGGTGGAAATTGTTCATAAATTCAATTCCATTTACGGACAAACATTAATAACACCACGCGCAATTGTCCCAACATCTGGGGTGGCGGCACGGTTACCCGGAACCGATGGTAATGCAAAAATGAGTAAATCTTTGGGCAATTGCATTTATTTAAAAGATTCATCAGATGAAATCGCAGCCAAGGTAAAAACAATGTTCACCGATCCAAAACATATACGTGTTGAAGATCCAGGAAACACAACAGAAAATCCGGTATTTATGTATTTATCTGTATTTGCAAAACCCGAACATTTTGCTGCATTTATGCCAGAATATGCAAATTATACAGAATTGGCAAGTCACTATGAACGTGGCGGTCTGGGTGATGTCAAGGTAAAAAAATTCTTGAACGCTGTATTACAAGAAACGTTGCGTCCAATCCGTGAAAGACGCGAAATGTTTGAACGTGATGCCGGGGCGGTAATGGAAATATTGCACAAAGGAACAATTGATGCACGCAATGTTGCCGCAGACACAGTAAAACGCGTAAAAACAGCAATGAAATTAAACTTTTTTGATTAATAAACAATGGGGACAATTATGAAAAAATTATTAACAATATTATGTTGTCTATTGGGGATATGCGTGGTTATTTATACACAAACAAATATGCATACCAATAACGATGTGATACGAACAGTATCAACGACGGGGACATGCACAACAACCGCCCCACGCGACAGAACCGCCATTACATTGCGTGTTACAATATTGGATAAATCCGCAGCCCAATCAATGGCACGGGCAACAACCCGTATGAATGAAATTACAGAATATCTGCGTAATATGGATGTAAAAATGCAAACTGCTGATTTTAATTCATACGAAAAAAGCCAATGGAATAACAAAGAACAAAAATCAGAAATTTTGGGAATTGAAACAACAATATCCGTTAATATATCCGCAGATAATTCTGATACAATTGGTAAAATATTGGCACATTTTGCCGGCCAAGATAACATATTTACAGAAAATCTGCACATGTTTACCAGCCCCCAAGCCATGCAACCGGTGTTAGACAGTTGTTTGGCCGCGGCGGTCCGTAATGCCCGCATGCGTGCAAACGCATTGGCGGCAGGCGATGGTCGGATTGCCGGAAAATTAGTTACAGTATCATACGGGACCAATGCAGATGCACACCCCGTACCGACAAATTTTCTGGCACGTTCAAAAATGACAATGGCAGCCGCCCCAACAATGGATGCGGCAATTGTATCGGACAGTATTGTTTCAACAGATATGGAAATATCTGTTACGGTATCGGCAACATTTGAAATAAAATAATTTTATGAATGAAATTATTGGCGAATTTTTAAAATATTTAACAGATGTTAAAAATTATTCTGCCAACACACTGGTGGCGTATGAAACAGATATTTACGATTTCATAAAATTTTATAATAATTTCATTGGTTCAAATGTTACAATTGATTTGATGGCGCGTGCAGACACATTGTGTTTTCGTGGTTGGTTGGCGGATCGGGTTAATCGTGAATTAACCGCTAAATCAACATCACGTGCGATGTCCGCCCTGCGCAGTTTTTATAAATATTTGGCAAAATATCATAATATAAAAAATGACGCAATTGGTCTGATTACATCGCCAAAGGTTCCACGTAAATTATCCAAGGCCATAGATGTTTGCGATGTTGAAAATATGCATGACGCAATCCGCAATATTGATGAAAACGATCCGTGGATTGCCGCACGTGATTGGGCATTGGTTACATTAATCTTCGGTTGTGGTCTGCGAATATCAGAGGCATTATCCCTGACCCAACGCGATATTAATAATCACCCCGACACATTACGTATAATCGGCAAAGGCCACAAAGAACGCATTATTCCGGTTTTACAACCTGTTTGGACGGCAATTGATAAATATTTATCGGTTCTGCCATTTTCACATGATGCATGTGCCCCATTATTTTACAGCATTCGCGGTTTACCAATGTCAGCCCGCATGGCGGAAAAAGTTATTGAAAATATCAGACATTATTTACAATTACCAGATTACGTAACCCCACATGCATTACGGCATACATTTGCCACCGCATTATTGGCGGGTGGTGCCGATTTACGCAGTTTGCAAGAATTATTGGGGCATTCTTCGTTATCTACAACCCAATTATACACACGCGTAAACATGTCCGAAATAATGGATATATATTCACACGCACATCCGCGTGCCAATACTGATAACGATAATACAAACGAATAAAAAAATACCCCGCATGGCGGGGTGTTTTTTATCTTATACGCTGACTGGTCAACAACTTTATTATTTCGCTTGCTTTATCGGTTGGTAATTTCAATTTTTTTACCATATCAACCACATTATCTATATCATTATTTTGTTTTTGTGCCTGATTACACCGTTTTTCAACTGTATCCAATAAATTGTAAAACACATCTTCACCGATACGTTTTTCAATCTTTTTATTTTTAGTCCAATACATTATGGCAATTGTTTTTTTTCCATGTTCATCCATATAAACAGACGCCCCACCTTTATCCCTTTCGTGGTATATCCTAACAACCATTTCTTTTAACGTATCGCTGATAACATATTCCACACCTCCAGGATGCGGGACAGATCGTGTAACATTATATCGGTCAATTTGTGAAACAACCGCACGATTTACCGCCTGTAAAACACCCAGAATTTTTTCATCACTTTTCATTTTTATCCCCATTTTATAATTTATTAATACAATTATTTATAACACCCAAAAAAACGCCCAAAAACTGGGCATTTTTTTATCTTATACGCTGACTGTTCAATAACTTTATTATTTCGCCTGCTTTATCGGCTGGTAATTTCAATTTTTTTACCATATTAACTGTATTATCTATATCATTATTTTGTTTTTGTATCTGATTATACCGTTTTTCAACGGCATTAATTAATTTTAATAATGCATTTTTTTCATCGATATACTTTCCATTTTCTGCCAAATACCAATCTATTACGGCACTTGTTTCTTTTCCAGAATCCTTCATATTAATATATGTTGCACCGTAATCATTATCATGACGCACCGTGACAACTATCTGGTTCAATTCATCTTTAACAACATATTCAATACAATCAAAATGCGGAACAGATCGGGTAACATTATATTTTTCAATTTGTGAAACAACCAAACGATTTACCGCCTGTAAAACACCCAGAATTTTTTCATCACTTTTCATTTTTATCCCCATTTTATAATTTATTGATCTTAGTATTACACAAAAAAACACATTGTCAATATTATTATGTCAAAAAATTATAAAAAAATACCCCGCATGGCGGGGTGTTTTTTATGCAAATGAATATGCCATTTCCAAATGATTTGGATTATATGTTCCGTTCAATATTGCAATTGTATCTTCTACAATAACTAATTCTTCATTTGTTGGTATCATAAATACCTTAACCCGGCTGTCGGTGGCACTGATTTCTGTTTCACCTGCCCCTTTGAATGCAACCGCTGAATTATTTTTTTCCGCATCCAATTTTATACCCAGTTCTTCCAATCCGGCACAAAATTGTTCACGTAATATCGGATTATTTTCCCCAACACCCGCTGTAAATACAATTGCATCTGTGTGTCCCAATTCCGCCATGTATGAACCAATGTATTTTTTTACATTTTGAACCTCCATTTCAACACCCAGACGACACATTTCATCTGTATCACAATTTGCCAAAACATCACGGCGATCATCGTATTTACCGGTAATCCCCAATAAACCAGATTTTTTATTTAAATGTGTTAATATTTGTTGTGCACTTAATCCCAAACGTTCCATTACATATGTAACGACACTGACATCCAAATCACCACAACGTGTTCCCATTGGCAATCCAACCGTTGGTGTCATTCCCATTGATGTATCCACAGAAACACCACCACGAATTGCGGTCGCCGATGCCCCAGAACCAATATGCATTGTAATTATATTACATTGATTTGCCGGTTTACCCAACAATTTTGCCGCACGTTTTGATACATACAGGTGGCTGGTTCCATGAAAACCATAACGTCGAACGCCCAATTCAGTATACCATGCGTTTGGTACCGCATAACGGAAAGATTTTTCCGGCATTGTTTGGTGAAATGCAGAATCAAATACAACAACATGACGTGCATTTGGCAAAACCTGTTTTGCGGTATTAATCCCCAATAATGCAGCCGGATTATGCAATGGTGCCAACGGAACCAATGAATTAATGGTTGCAATAACATCATCTGTAACCTCAACCGATGATGAAAATTTATCCCCCCCCATAACAACACGATGACCAACACCGACAATTTCATTTAAATCAATTGACGCTTCACGCAACATGAATAAAACAACGTTTAATGCCTCGTCATGATTTTTCATTGTGGTATCTTTGCGTTGTTTTTGACCATCTGGGTATTTTTGTGTTATAAATGAATCATCCGAACCAATTTTTTCAACCGTTCCACCAATAATTGATTTTTTTGTATCCGCATCGAATATTTGATATTTCAACGATGACGAACCACAATTTAATGCCATTATGTACATATATTTTCCCCTTGTTTACTTAAATTACGCCCAAATGGTATCAAACCATACAACACGTTTCAACCGTAAAAACAAACCACCGCCCATTTATGGGCGGTGGCACACATTTTCAGCAAAATTTACTATGCAGTCTTGGCATACTGATACCCATTCAAATTTAACTCAATAATGCGTGTTTTGGCACGATCAAAACTTTTCTGGCTGTTTTTATTGCTGCGCAACAGATCCCATTTGTACATAACACCGGTATGACTGTCGCGACCGCTTTCCAGCATATCCCAATACGCCATCAATTCTTTGTATTGATCTTTGTGTTTGTCGTCCCATTCAGCAACCATTTGATTGCGTTTATTTGCGCGTTCGGTTATTTCATCAATTACGCCTTTGGCTTCTTTGAATTGATCTATTTTTTCTTGATTTCGTGATGTAGTATCTTCATACCGTTGCAAATTTGTTTCTAAACGACCAACGGCGGAAAGTTCGGCCTGGGCGGCGTTATATTTCGCACCATGTCCAGTCGCACTAATTCCAGTATGCCACAGTTGGCCGGTTTCCCGCTGGTACTCACCACTTTTTGTGGTTAATTCGTTGGTTTTATCGGCACGTTCGGTTTGTTTATCGGTACGTTCCTTTTCTAATCTTTTCTTTTTAGCCTCTGCAAGCCGTTTGTCACGATAAAGACCCGCCGCCATCGCATTGGCGGTTGCATCCGGCATACCAGCAAATGTAGCAGGATCATTCAATTGCTGGTCCAGTCTTGCTATTTCATTATCCTGAGCTATTATGTCGTTATCCAAATTTGTTATTTCTGCATTCAAACCACCTATTGCAGTTGTCAAACCTTCCAATGCAGCATCTAAATTATTAACCGTGGTCACCTTGGCATCGGCATTGGTATAGCGTGTTCCAGCCTTGCGTGCGTCCAAACGCTGACGCCGAATTGTTGCGCGTTGGGTCCGGCGGGCGACATCGGCCTCTTTGGCGGGTAATGTGGCCTCGGTCACACCGGCGCGCGCCAAACGTGCCAATGTCTTGTCGTGTGGGTCGCGGGTGACGGCGTCCGCCGTATCTTTTGCCGCATTGTCCGCGATAAGGGCGGCTTTATCCGCAGAATTTTGCGAGTCCCACCGTTCCTGTTCACCCCTTAACCGACCCTTTTTCCCATTAAATTTGCTGCCGTTCAGGCGCCACGCATTTGCCGTCATGGTTATTCCGTATCCAATGCCAATAAATGCGGCCTTGATACTTTTATCCAATGCGGTGGTGACGAATTTCATACCCTCGTTCTTGTTCCATGACAATTTGCCATCGGAAAATATAGATAACGGTTCTTTGCGCATTGCGTCCATAATATTACTGGTGGTGTATCCATATTTTATAACCGATAACACCTCTAATGCGGTTTTGGCCTGGTCCACTTTGCCGTCACGAACGGCCTTGGCAATCATTTCGGAAACAATGGCCTTCATTTGGGTACCGTTTTTCAGTGCACCGGCAAAGGCCTTTGGCATCGTTGTTTTTAATTCAGTCAAAGTTTTGGTAAACCAATCGAAATGGTCGTTCGCCGTCGGGGATTTATATTGTAATCCTTTTTTGATGTCGGCGGTGGTGGATAAAACCTTGTCCAGGCCATCGGTTGGTTTTATTTTTGCGCCATCAATTGCCCCAACAATCATACGGGCAGACGGCGAAAAATAAACACGATTTCCATGCGTGCCCAGGTATTTGCCCAAAATGCTGTCCCAGGTATCGCCGGTCCAACGATCCATTTGTTGCAACGGCGTCAATTCATCGTCACGTTTTGGTGGGACATAATCTTTGCTATCTTTGTTATCATAATCAATTTTGGATCTTGCCGCCTCTATCTGGCCGGTGATTTTACCACCATCGTAATCTTTGAAAACATCGTTTATTTTTTTACGGGTTACAGCATTTAATAGATTTTTATACTCTTGTTTGAACGCATCCAATTTTTTATCATCAACATCATCGTGAAAGCCATTTTGGATTCCATCCAAATCAAAATTTTCAAATACCGCAGCATACGGTTGATATTCATTCGTTCCATACCCTGCCGCATTCTGATCTTTCATATATATCAGATAGCCGACAACATCTTTCAACACGCCTTGAAATTTTGTATCTTTATTGTATTTCTTGTTTTTTATACCGGCCACAAAATCAGAATAAGATATATCGCCCAAATAAGAAGAGATTAAATATTGCAATCCCGGGTTCGCACTTAGTCTATTTGCGAAATCTGACAACGTTGGTTCTATGAGTGGATCGGCCACAGCATTTGAAAAGATATGGGTTATAGCATCGCCAAAATATTCATTCAGGAATTCCGTTGCATCTTTATTATCTTTGAAGTTATCACGTGATGCCGACATGGAACGAAACGCATCACGAAAAGCCTTGAATAACTTTTTCCATTCGTCATCCGACAATACCCATGGTGCCATCAACGCATTGGGCAGTTCATTTCTGTCGTATTTTCCATCGGCATTAATATACATCAACTTATCGCGCCACGATTTCATATTGCCGGCAAAATCGCCGTTACCGTCGTTACCATTCAGGTAATCTTGGTATTTGGCAAATACCTCTGGTGGCATATTGTTAAAGCGATGCTGCATATAATATTGCAGTAAAAAATCTTTCATTGAAACATCTGCCATGATTTGCCCCCTGTGGTTATACGTTACCAATCACATTTAAATTATAGTATATTTTATTAAAAATTCAAGATTCCTTAGCATTTTTCGCATATTTTCACCCCAGCACAACACCGCCCACAAAACGTAAATCATGATGTAAAACAACATTTTTTAATTAAATTGCATTTTTCGTGTATTTTTTCTTGATTTTATATTTTTTTTATGTAAAAATTTACGCCGAACCACGGAAATGAAATGAGAGTTTCAGATTTCCGGTTCCGTTCTGGGGACATAGCTCAGTTGGTAGAGCAAATGACTTTTAATCATTGGGTCCAGGGTTCGAGTCCCTGTGTCCCCACCAGAAAAATAGGCCGCCATTTGGTGGTTTTATTTTTATCCGGTATATTTTTTTCAAAAAACGTCCCAGCACTGGGACGTTTTCATATTCATATAAAGGATAACGTATATTAAAATTTATCGATCGTTGTTTACAACCGGTTGGGTAACCATGGCCCACAACAACCATATTAATGCAGACAAACCGATTACTGCGTATATAATATTGCTGACCAATGTACCGGCACCGAATATCCATGCAACAAAGTCAAAACCAAATATACCAACCAATCCCCAATTCAATGCACCGATAAATGTTAATGGTTTAAAAATGAAATTTGTTAATGCGTTCATTTTGTTTTTCCTTTCGTTTTTTTAATAAAAATTTGTCGTTCAGACATACCCGATTATATGGCCATTTATCGTGTCTTTCAACCACAATACCACATTTAAGAAAAGGTTCCTGTTCCCTGTTTATCGCCATGAACCCGGCAATCGGGCCCGCAAAATTGATAAATTTTGTGGCTGATACTTGGCCATGATCCACCGCAATGCAGACATAACCAATAATGACAATGGCCCCCGTTCTGCAACGGGGGGACGACAGGAAAAACACCGGTGGCCGGATTACGGATATTACTCCACCCGTTTCATCTGTGTCCGCCCCCCGCAAGCCCCATACCGATAATCGGCCAATCCATTGGATCATCAAAACGTAAAATTAATTTTTTCTGTTGCGTTAAATATATAAATTTTTCTACCATATCCACAATAGGACAGGATTTTTTATGCGTATTCTTAAACACTTTTTTTGTATAATTATTTGTTTTTGCGGCATTTTCATCACAGCAAACGCACTTGCCGCCGGATACAATTGTAGTATAACCTATACCAGTTGTATAGAGGGGTATTATCTAAGCAATGGGACCTGTAATGCATGTACGAACAAGCCTAGCAATTCATCTTATACAGGTTCTGCAACCAGCAACGCATGTCCATGGCAATGTATTGCAAATTATTATAAAAATGGTTCAACATGTACACCATGTAGCAGTGTATCATTTACAAATACTGATTCCACATGTTCTCGAACTGCAACTATTACAAATGGAACATTAACCTATATTAACGGTTCAAGAACGCGTACTTGCTATCACACCACATCACCGGCCGGCAGCACAGCATCCAGTGCATG
>JAZLJO010000012.1:0-1488 GCA_045617905.1 Candidatus Enterousia sp. | reverse complement strand
CACAATGGCGCCCATAAAAGCAAGCTGACAAATGCACATTACAACAATGCTAAATGAAAATTTCTTGCTTCGAAAAACACTAACCACAAGCATCGGGTTGTCAATTCGTGTTTGCCTTCAAAAGAAAAATGCAACAACAACCCCACCAATGCCAATAGTTGCAAACGCAGTAACGGTAAAACCATTCGCTCCAATTTCGGAGCAGCCAAAAAGAATAAGTCCAAAACCAATGGTGGATGTAACCAGGGACAAAACGTCCAACTTGCTTTTGTTAACTTCAGTCAAGTTGGTCTTTGGCATAACAAAAATGCATCCAAGCAAACAAATAAATGCAAAAGCTCCAACACTATAATAAATGTAGTGCCAACTAACATTGTCGACCATAATGCCGGAAAAGGTTGGACCAAGGATTGGCGCAAAGCCAATAAGCAAGCCGAAGAAGCCGAGGACCATGCCTCGCTTTTCAATTGGAAAGGCATAAAGCATAACAGCCATACATGTTGGCATTAAAATTCCATGCCCGGAACCTTGACAAAGTCGTCCAATCAAAGTGCAGACAAAATCGAAGCCAAGACCTGTCAGCACACAACCGACAGTGTAGATCCCCATCGCAAAAATGCAAATACTTTTAATGGAATAGCGCTCAACTAAAAATGCATTGATTGGAATCATAATTGCCATAATCATCAAATAGCCCGAAAGCAATCACTGCGCGGTTGACGCATCAATTCCAAAATCAGAAATAATAGTTGGCAGCGCCGGGTTAACAGTTGTTTGATTAAAAAAACAAATGAAGGTGCTAAGAAAAGCAACAACCATCAAACGCTTATTTTCGTTACTTAATTTAATATCCGCCATTATTTTACCTTCTTTGATTTTTTATTTGCCTTGGCTCATGTAGGCATATGATCTGAGAGCCCCGTAATAATAAATAATAATACAATTGCAAGCAAAATGTATTGATATAAACAAAGTGGAATTACATCAAATGCATTCATTGCGAAGCCTGCGGCGTTGCATAAAGTTATTGCCATCATCATCTGCGCGCCATATGGCAATATTCCTTGAACGACGCAAGAAAATGTATCGGTAATTGACGCCATTCTTCGTCGACGAATTTCAAACATCTTACTAACTTCTTTTGCGATTGGTGCCGCAACAACAATTGCAACTGTGTTGTTGGCGGTTAAGAAATTGAGCAGTGCAACAATAATTCCGGTTGAAAGTTGCGCGCCCTTCTTCGTATCATTATGTCTTTTTATAAATCCCAAAATAAAATCAAAGCCACCGTTTTCTCTAATGAGTTCAGAAATTGCTGCGACCAACATTGTGATGATAATAATTTCATACATTCCCAAAACGCCGTTGAACATATTGTCGAACATTTCAAAAATGCTCATTCCGTTAACAGCAATCATAATCAGCGCGCCACTTAATATTCCAAGCGCCAAAACAACACAAACGTTAATTCCGCAAATGCTCAAAATT
>JAZLJO010000011.1:0-48902 GCA_045617905.1 Candidatus Enterousia sp. | reverse complement strand
TGTTGCAATCTTGATTATTAACCAAATTTCACCGTTAATAAATGGTAATGCAAATATTGGATTATATAATACTGCAATCAAACATGATATCAAATCCAGTTTTGAATGCTTTAACGATTGGAATATGTCAATAATGCAAACCCCGCAAATAATGAAACGCATTATTTGATCATATGCATATGGTGCCAATAAACTGTGCAAAGAATGGATAAATGTAATTCCCAATAAAATGCCACAGATTAAATATAATGTTTTTTTATTCATTTGTTGCCTCCGTTAGTGTTCCAATTTATGTTAATGGATTAACAGGTATTGGTCAATGTTAAATTAAACGGAAATGATTTATGTATAAAAATTGTTGATAATAAAATAATTTAGTGTAATTTGTTCGTTTAGGGGTGTTTTATGGTAAAGTACAAGGTATATTGTAAAATTACATCAAGTAATAATTTAATTCTTGATACATACAATGCGTTTGATGTAGATTTGAATAAAAATCTTAACAAGATATACGAAGTGGCACCGGTTGCAGAAAAATTTTTACCATCAACGACTGGTTTTTATCATAACTTTAAATTGGGAATTGAACGAAATAATTACAAAATGGGTGATGTGTGTGATGAACGTGGGGTCCCGGAAAGAATTTGCCCCGTTTCAGATACGGTCAAGGAAATAGAAATTATTCCAAAGATTCCCGGATTTGAAAATGTTTTTATCCGTCGTACATATAATGTTAAATTTGCCGATATTGTGGTTGGTGATACTATAAAACTGAATGACAATGATCGAATTGTCTTTTCAAAGGGGTGTCAGGCATACAATGAAATATGTATAGAACGTTCCAAAAAAATAAAAATATTGGATAATTTACAATTTGTTAAATTTAATGTTAGTAATACAAGCGGTCCAATTTTAATTGAAGTAAAAAAATTGGATGGGCGAAAAATGTTAATTAAAGATTGCGAAAAATTTCAAATGAATGTTGATGGGGAAATTAATCTAGAACATTTTCAAACCGAACATACGAATGATGTTGACTTTAAGTCCGATTTTATCGCAATCAGAAAGATAGAGTTGGATTGGTGTCGCAGTGTAAAATTCCCCGAAAACGCAGAATTGATTACAGATGAATTTTATGCAGGTGGGGCCGAAATTGCTTTTCCAAAAAATGTTAGTATTGGACATTTTGTTTGGCGTGGGCGTGAATATAAAAATTATGAAATTCGTAACGGTATTTTGATTAAGCAAATAAAAGAAAAAGACGAAACCAAAAGAGATAAATTTAAAAATGCTGTAAAAAAATTTGGGAAAAAAATAAACCCATTTCATGGAAAAAATCAAAATAGATAGTTGTATAATCGAATAATTGTTTGACATTTTTATATTGTTAATTATGAATTTATTGTGTTATACTCGGTCCATACAGAAAATGGGGGGAATATGAAACATTTATTTTTATCTTTGGCCGTTATTTTGGCTGCATGTACAGTTAGCGCACCAGAATTTGAAAATGAACGTGAAATTTACACTGGTGCGGAAAATAAAAAATGCTTGGATTTTAATACAATAAAAGTTTCTCAGACCCTGACGGATGGGTATGCGGCGGTTGCAAATGTTTGTGATGACGATGATGATACATCGTGCAATGGTATGGCTGTATTGGTTCATAAATACCGCGATGCATTGTTGTGGGATGATAAAGTTATAAAGATTCCCGATGACAGATGTTTTGTTATAATTAATACCCAGGTTTATGAAACAGAATACAAAACCCGGAAAACTGCCCCAGTATTGGGTGTTGGTTATAAACATGCCGCGGAAACGGCCGATGAATATAAGATGCGTTTTGATGAATATATAAATCGGACAAATGAACGCTGTATAAATACATTATTGGCAAAAAATTCGAAAAATACACGTGTGGATGTAGAAAAAATTTGTTTGTGCACAATGGATGGGGTTCGCAGGGCTGATTACAGGGAACGTGAAAAACTGATGTTTGATGCACGTGGTGATTATAATTTTGATTTTTTGATTGAACAAGAATTTAATAAACAACTGCAAATGTGCAAAAAAGAATTTATTGGTAAAAATCACAAAAATATAAATCGTTCCAATGGTGGTGCAAAAAGGCGTTCGAACAAGAAATAAACGTGCTTTGGTTATATGTAATTAAAATCCCCATTATGGGGATTTTTTGTGTGATGATGACTGGTTGCGAAATATTCGAATTTATGATAATATTCTTATCAGAGAGAGGCCCCATGAAAAAATACCTGATAAGTATATTTGCATTGAATGTTTGTTTATTTTCAAATGTTGCGTATTCCCAAATACCAACAGGTGACGGTTTATTTGAATTGATAACCGATGAAGATTTGGTTGCAGAATATTCAAATGTTGATGCACGTAAATTGCGTGATGAAAATATTATACGGGTATACAAAGCCGCAGGGGAAAATGAATATTACAGGTATATAGGTGACTTGTTTGAAAATGATGCCGTTGCGGCGGTTGTTGGTGATAATAAAAATCCTAATTTGACATTTTCTGAAATAACAGAATCCGATTATGAAAATCCAGATGATTTTCAAGCAATTATAAACGACAAATCAAAAGTATTAAAAATATCAAAATATGATAAAGAAACGGGCAGTGTTACAACAGGGTATTATAAGTTTGTTTATGATAATTCTGGGAATGGAAACGGTCGTATTGATAATAAGGGTGAATATGGTAATGTGGATGGAAGTTTTGTCGGGGGCTCAGATCCAACAAAATCGGATCCAAAGGGTGGTGCTGTTCGTAATGATGTGGATACTAAAAAGAATTTTTTGAATATTGTAACTGGGATAAAAAGTGTTGGGCATATATCCGAAATAAATGCAGATTTTATTTATAATTCTGTTACCGCGACAAGTGGCACAGCGCATGGTGGTGCAATTTATAATGGGGCCTACAGTGAAAATGATGGTGAATATGCCATTATTGGCGTTATTAACGGTAATTTTATTAATAATAAGACGGAATCAACCGGCAATAATGCGGCACATGCGTCTGCAATATTTAATGATGGAAATATACAAAATATAGTCGGAAACTTTTTTAATAATCAAGCAGTTGCGGGTGCTAATACAACCGGTGGTGTTGTATATAACGCAGGCAGTGCGGGGGATATTGGATACTTGGGTGGAAATTTTATTAACAATTCCGTAGATGCAAAAAAAATAGATGGTGGAATAATTTATAATGCTAAAGATTTTGGCGATATCAATATAAAGGCGATAGGTAACGCTGTTACTGCAAAGTCTGATGAAGTTAATGGTGGTGGAATTTATAACAAAGGAACAATCAATAATATTATTGGATTGTTTGAAAATAATGAAACGAATGGTGTAACAAAGTTAAAAGGGGGTGTGGTATATAATTCAAATGTAATTGGAAATATTAATGCCGATTTTGTTGGAAATCGCAGCAGTGGTAATGAATTGTATGCGGGGGCAATTTATAATGATAAAAATGGTGGAATAAATTTAGTTTCTGGTAATTTTATTAATAATACATTGGATGCTGCCACCAAAGCACATGCGTCCGCAATTTATAATGATGGGACGATTAATAATATTGATGGTCTGTTTGCACAAAACTGTCTGATTTCGTCGAATGGGGCTCCGGGTGGGGTTTTGTATAATGATGGAACAATTAATTTATTGACTGGTGTTTTTACAAAAAATATTACACATGTTACAGGTGATTTGTATGGTGGTGTTATACATAATACGTTTGATTTGAAAAATATTAACAGTGATTTTACCGCTAATTCAATGACTGCGGGAAGTGTTTTTGGGGGAATTTTATATAATGGTAAAACGCAAAATAACGATCTGTCATCCAGGAATCACAGCGGTAATATAAATAAGATTGGTGGTGGTTTCGACTATAATGATGTTCGGGCTTCAAATATTACAGGTGGAATTATTCATAACGAGCAAAATGCAACGCCATTGAATATTGACAGTAGTTTTGTTGGAAATAAAAATATTGCACAAAACAAAATTACCGGTGGTGTTTTGAATAATTCTGGGACAATTGAAAGTTTGGTTGGTAATTTTATAAATAATTATTCCAGTATGAATAATTCTGAATCATTTGATGAAAATATATCCCAAAATGCGGGGAAAAATGGTGGAATTTGGACGTGGATACAGAATTTGGCCGGTATGGCTACAAATGCAAATAATTCCGAAAAAGATACAGATGCTGAAATTTTGGGTGGAATAATAAATAATTCTAAAACGATTACAGATTTATCGGGTGTTTTTTCAGGTAATATGGCGGTTGTTGAAAATGGAAATGTTAATGGTGGGGTAATAAATAATTCTGGGAACATCACTAATATTGATGGAAATTTTTCTGATAATAAGATTATTGGTGGTGGTTTAGGAAATATTTATAACAATGGGAATATCGCCACAATTACGGGTAATTTTGTTAATAATTATATCGATAATGGTAATGGTGGTGTGATTTATAATAAAGGGACAATCAATAATTTAATAAATGCGAATTTTGATGGAAATATATCATCTGTGGGCGGGGCATTGTATAACGTTGGAACAATTGGTAATATCAGCAGCAGCTTTGTAAATAATTACGCGGTTGCGGCAACTGATGATAATGTCGCATCTGTGTATGGTGGGGCGATTTATAATGTTGGGACAATGAATTTATCTGCGGATGGTGCGGAATACAAATTTTCTGGAAATTTGGAATATGTAAAATTTATTACCGATACAGATGAAAAAATTTATTCATTTGATAATGCAATCGCATTTGCTGGTGGGGCAGAATTAAATATTAATTTATCAAATAATGGTAAATACATTTTTGATGATAATATTGCATTGCGACATGAATGGAATTCTGATGGAATACGCAAAGTGGTTGGGGCGGATAAAGATAATTCGTATTCTGTGAAAATAGACAGTACGGATGGTACAGGTGTCGTCGAATTTAACAATAGAATTTATGATGCTGCAAGTTTTGAAATTAAAAATGCAACGGTTGTTTTTGGTAAATCTGCAACAAATACCATCGGTGGATTTGATAGTGATATGTTATCTAAAAAGGTTGCATTGACAATGAATAATGCGACATTGGATGCGGCAAATGGGTATATTGAAAATATTCGTGTATCAACATTAACATCCATGGAAAATACCATAAATACAATTCGTTTAGATGTTGATGTTTCAAAGTTAATGGCTGACCATTTGGTTATTCGCGATGAATTAACCGGTAATATAAATGTTGCCTTTAATATGATTGGTGGTGGTTTATTTGATAATACGGTTTGGTTCGCTGATTTATTGGATGTCCCAGGATACAGTTTTACATTGGTTGACGATACAATTACCATTGGAGATATTGAGTATACATTAGAATTAGCCCAGGATTATAATGCATTTAATGAACATAATTTGTATGGGGTGAAATTTGCATCACGTTTGTTAAATTTGGATAAATATGTTGAATCTGGAAATGATTTATCACACATTTCAATGCAAATTGTTCGTAAAATGACAAACAGTATGGAAAAACGTGTTGGTGAATTACAGTGGGATAATGATGATAAAAAGGCACATAAAAATAAAAATGGCATATGGACACGTGGTATTTATAAAAACAGTGATTTTAAAGATGTGAATGTTTCGCAGTATGGAATGGAATTTGGGTATGATCATGCGGTATATTCAAATGCATCAAACAGATTTTATTTGGGAACGTTGGGGTATATTGCCATGTCAAATTCTGAATTTCAAAACACCGATTTGTCTGCAACATCCTATGGAATTGGTGTTTATGGGATGATGTTGAATAAAAATGGTTGGTATGGCGATGTTGCATTCCGGGAACACTTTGTAAATTTGGATACGGCGGATAAATATACGGCCAGTACACTTAATTTAGAAATTGGTAAACAAAATATATTTAAAACAGATAACAGTAAATTAAGTTATTTTGTTAAACCGTCCATTGAAACATCGTTCGTATATTTATCAGGTATATCAACAGATAATTATATTGATATTGATAAAAATATGGGTGTTCAATTAAATGCAAATGTTATTGGTGGACCACGTTGGAAATTAAATGATGGACGTATCCAGGCATATGGAAAACTAGGGTATACCCTGGATATGACCCAAGATACAACAGTAACAATAAACAAAGAACAATTTAAACAAAATCTTGGTATTAATACGTATGAATTGGGCTATGGTATAAATTATCGGACGGGTAAAAATACAACCAATGTATATTTTGAAAATACATACAGTATTGGAACGGATTTTTCAGAATTGGCTTTGAATATTGGATTGCGGTATTTATTCTGAATTGGACAGACTTGGTGAAAAATGCATACCAATGTTGGGTATGCATTTTTTATGTAAAAATATAAATATTGACAAATATATTTGTATGTGTTAAATAAAATGGTGTTATAAACAAAAGGGGATAGTATGTTAAATATTGAAGAAAGTGCAAATTTATATGGATTTCGTCAACATGCAAAATCATTTTTGGCTGGATTGTCTTTTTTGCAAAGATGTAATCTAAAATTAGATAAAAAACAGGCAAAAGGTGTGGCGAACGAATTTAAAAATATTTTAACCAGATTGAAATATGCACCGGAAGTTACGGCCAAGGTTGAAAAATTGAATCCAGGAACCTTTACCAAAGGCAAAGATATTCAGGTTAAATATACCCTGAGTAATGGTGAGTGTTTATTTTCTTTTAATGATAATGGGGCAAATATTATTTTTAATAATAACCTTATTGAAGGTTATTTATTGGGGGGTGAACTGTTTAATGCGTTGGCAAATGTGGCACGTGAATTTTATGTTGAACAGATTACATTGCATCAAAGACGTTCGGGGATGTTAAACGGGCGGTGCAGATAATATATTCATTATTAATAAATTTGTATTAAAAAATAAATATGGGGCGTTTATATTATAAAAGGCCCCAATTTTTACTGAATAAAATATCTAAAACGGATGTGACTGATTATATTGTATAAAAAGTTCGTGTTTTGTGTGGAACATCATATATTGTGGGAATGTTCTGTTAAATAACGATATAAAATATTGGTACTTTATCCATTAAATTATTTTATCAAACGATTAATGAATGTTGAATGTGCCCGTTGTAATCCGATGACAATCAGATTATTATATCTTATAATCATGCGTTTGATTGGATTTAATCCATTATATTGAATTTTGGATCTGCTGAAATAATCATAATTAATAATTTGGTCATTTATAACATTTATGACGTTTTCTGTGTATTCGTTTGGTGTCATTTTATCTTTTATCACCGCCAAAGGTTCCCCATGTGTTAATTTATAAAAAGCAGAAAAATGTGCGGTTCTGTGCCGGCCTGAATTACAATGGAACAGGGTTCTGCCACCATTTAAACCATTTTGTTTTACATCATAGGCAACATTTTCAAAAACCTGTAAATCAGGGTATCGGCCATATATATTGCTGTATGGGACACTTTTATATTTTATTCCCAATAATTTACAATTTATTTTTTCAATGAATTTAAAATGGAATTTACTTAAATGTCTAAAATCATATATCTGATTGATATTGTATGTTTTTTTTAACCAAATCAACGAAATTATATTTGGATGCGGCCCACGGACCAGATAATCATCAACCAATGAATATTTTGCAGAAAAAATATTTTTCCATTTCATCATAACAGATTATTTAATTAGCATATTATTATGTTTTATCAAGTTATAATTAACCAAACGGGGCAGAAAAGGCAAATTTTGCCGTCAAATCTAACGATTTTATTATGTAAATAAACAAATCAAATTAGTTTACATATATTTTACAAAATTTGATAAAAAGTCCCCATTGTTTGGAAGTATTTTTTATGGTCTGTATTCCGAAAACTTAAAAAAAACAGAATGTTTTACGAATACAAATGCACATATATTCATATTTTTTACATTGCATATAATGATATAACATGCTATGTTTTCACTGAAATTATATGGGGTTTTTATGAAAAAAACATTTCCGATTGATCTGGTTTATTTATGGGTTGACGGTTCCGACGCCAATTGGGCCCAACAAAAAGAATACTGGTTCAAACACGAATTTGGCGAAAGTAAAACATATTCCGGGGCCGGCGCCGTTGAACGTTTTCGTGATAATAATGAATTAAAATATTCTTTGCGTTCCGTTGCCGAAAATGTGCCATGGATAAATCACATTTATATTGTAACCGGGTTCAATCAGGTTCCAAAATGGTTAAACACCAATAACCCCAAAATAACGATTGTCCCACACGAAGATATTTTACCCAAAGAAGCATTACCAACATTCAATTCTTCATCCATTTTAATGGGAATATCAAATATACCCGGATTATCCGAACACTTTTTGTTGTCAGATGATGATATGTTTTTTAATAAAAAAATAGCACCGTCATTTTTTTACGACAAACGTGGCCGTGCCCGCGTTTTATATAATAAACATCATGATTTTAATCCGGATATTAATAAATGGTTAAATTCGGTTGATGAATATACAAAAACATTGGTTAATGCGGCCGAACTGGTAAAATGTGTTTGTGGAAAAACATTTTATATTGGGCGACCATCTCATGGAATTGATCCGTATATAAAATCATCAATGATTGAATGCCGGAACAATGAATATATAAAACCAATTTTGGATAAATTAACATTAAATAAATTCCGCAGTATTGATGATGTATCCAGATGGATATTTAACATTTATGATTATGTTAATGGGTGTGCCACAATGACACATTGTCACCCATTTAAATCACGTCATATAACCGATTTTATGTATAATACAATACATTTTTATGGAACGCGTCATTCGCCATTATTTTGTGAAGATGCCATTGTTTCAAAAAAATCAGTAAATCATTCTGCAATATTTTGCATAAATGATTCCGATAAATCGGGCGATATTGTTTTAAAACATAACGCCGAATTTTTACAAAACCGTTTTCCAAATAAAAGCGAGTTCGAATTATGAAAAGTCCACTTTTATCTGTTGTAATACCTGTATACAATGTTGAAAACTTTTTGTCTGTATGTTTAGATTCTGTACTAGCCCAAACATTGTCTGAACTTGAAATTATTTGTGTAAACGATGGTTCAACCGACAAATGTGAACAAATATTACAAGAATACGCAAATAAAGATAAACGTATTCGTATAATCACGCAAGAAAATTCCGGATTATCGTCTGCACGAAATACTGGAATCAAGGCTGCAACATGTGATTATATAACATTTTTAGATTCTGATGATTTTATTGCATCAGATTTTTACCAAAAATTGTATGATAATGCTATAAATAATAATGCTGATATTAGCTGCGGAAACACGGTTTATTATACAGACGGCAAAACTAAATATAATACGGAATTAAATCGACGTATTTTTAAAAAAAATAAAAATATTTATATTTCATCCGAAAATAAACGTGATGTTTGCACTTCTTGGGCATGTTGGAATAAAATATATAGACGTAATTTAATAATTAATAATAATTTAAAATTTTACAATGGGAAATTGGTTGAAGATTTTCCATTTACATTTTTGATCTGTGCACTTAGTAATAAAATTGTTTGTGATCAAACCGCAAATCTTTATTATAGACAACACTCTAATTCCATTATGAAATCAAAAATTAAACAATGTGCTCTTGATGTTGTAGATAATTGTGAACAATTACGTAAAGATTTTTTTAAATTAAAAAAAATCAAAAACGATAAAATTTTTCGTCAAACCCTTGATAACTTTATTTTTGATCAATGTATTGAATGGGCTAGTCGTGCGCATTGCACCGAATATAACCATAAATTATCTGTATTGATACAAAAACTTACATATTATAGTTTTAAGCATGGAAAACCGCTTAATAACATTATGTATAAATGTTTAAACAATAAATTTTTAAAAAAATTATTCCATTTAGATATTGGATCAAATCGTATAAATTTTTGGTTTTTAAAATTTTTACCCGTATTCAAAATTAGGTGTCATAACTGCTCTGTATTAGGATATTTGTTTTTATTTATTCCTGTTCATATATTTTATAAAACCAAGGAAAAACAATGAATAATTTACATAAAATAATTAGCAAATCAAATATAATTTCTTTTGATATATTTGACACGTTAATATTACGTCCATATATAAAACCAATTGATTTATTCAAACATATGGAAGTTTTTTTTGGTGCTATTGGTTTTGCAGAAAATCGTATTAAAGCAGAAATTTCTGCCAGAAAAACACTAAATAAAGCAGAAATAACGTTTGATGATATTTATAATTTTATTGATGAGAAATATAAAAATTTAAAATCCAAAGAACTTGATTTTGAATTTCAAGTTTTACAACCAAACAATGAAATTAAAAAGATTTATTATGATTCATTAAATCTTGGAAAAACAATTATTATAACTTCTGATATGTATTTATCTAAAGATGTAATCGAAAAAATTTTAGATAAAACGGGCTATACTAATTATTCGAAACTTTATTTAAGTTCCGATAAGCAAAAAACAAAAAACAATGGGGATATATTTGAATTAATAAAATCTGATTATGGAACCAATAAAATTTTGCATATTGGTGATAATAAAAATTCAGATTATATAAATGCAAAAAAACACGGTTTACGAGCTTTTTATTATCAAAGGCCCATCAAAAAATATATTGATACATCCCCAAGAATAAAAAAATTCATTACGACACACCCTGAAAATTTATTTTCTTCAATTTTAATTGGTGTTTTATCAATTTATAAACAAAACGCAAATTATAATAATTATTGGGAAAAAGTTGGTTTTGAATATGCAGGGCCATCTATCTATACGTATGTAAATTGGTTAAATAAACAATTTCAAAAAGATTCTATTAATGAAGCGTTATTTATTGCACGAGATGGATATTCTCTACAAAAAGTTTACGATATAATTAAAACATCAAATACAACTAAAACTTATTATTTGTATGCTCCAAGAATTCTAAATCTTATTTGTAATTTAGACTTTGAATCACAACTTGCACATGGTGGTTGGGATGCGTCTGCTGCCATATCAACAGTTATTGATTATTTTAAAGATTCTGAATATTTTAGTGCATTAGATATTCCAAAACAAAATAATCTTAATGGACAAATTGAATTTGTAAAAACACATTTAGAAGCATATAAGAAATTATCAAATACAGAACGTGAAAATTACATTTCTTATTTACATTCTATAAATTTATCTAAATCAAATAAAACTGCTATTATTGATACAATTAGCGGCTTTTTATCTTCACAAAAATTTTTAGAAAGTATGTTAAATAAAAAAATAACCGGTTATTATTGGGTTATATGGGCCTCTACAGATATATCTAAACACAATGTTTCAACGCTACAAAATGAACGAGAAATGCTATTTCATGAATGGAATTTAATGGAATTCTTTATGACAGCCCCAACACCGCCAATTCAAAATGTTATTAACAATAAGCCTAAGTTTAAACCAGTGTTGCCTTATGAACAGGCGCGTATAGATGTATATCCATTTATTTCAAATGCAGCAATAGAATTTGCAAAAACAGTAAAATACATATTTGCCGACATAGACATATTTTCAGATTATAAAGTTCTGATTGATTGGATAAACGGATTAGTTGATTCACCTACAAAAGAAGACAAAGAACACTTTATTAATATAAAGCATGCATATGATGCAAATCACGTACAATTTATACCAATATGTACACGCTGGTATCACAACCATTATGAAACATATAAAAAATATTGTTTATTAAAAATAATTCCTTTGTTAACAATAAAACATAAAAATAGACCTCGTACAAAAAAATACTTTTTGTTTGGACTATTTCCAATATGGAAAATTAAACATACAAAATATCATATAAAATATTATTTATTTGATTGTATTTGTATAAAAAAGGTCGAAAACAAATAATGAACACAATTAAAAAACTTACATATTGAATATATTTTTTGATATATACAAGATTTAAAATGGGAGAATCATATGAAAAAACTGTTTATTCGTTTATTATGTTGTTTGGTTCCCGGGCATAATAATCGTCATAAAATACACAGATATTTTCTAACCAACAAACATCATGAATATATAGATTATGACAGAATTGCAAGAAATAATATGCGGATAATAACGACTGCATTTTTACACAAAGAAACATTCGGTCCATACAAAAATAAACATTGTGGACAAAATGTGGTTTTGATTGCGGCGGGGCCAACATTAAATTATTTTACTCCAACCATTGCTAATTCAGTATATATCGGCATGAACAGAACTTTTATTTTTGATAAAGTTCATTTTGACTATTTGTTTGCAATAGACAATGCAGGTTTGGATACAAAAAAGGAATCTTTTTATGATGGGTTTATGAATTATGATTGTATAAAGTTTATTGGTGATCAAAATCTTGGAAAAGATTATCAAATTCCGTTTTCTAAATATGCAAATGCAAAAAATGTTTATGAATATAAAACGACTGCTGGCTGGTTATATGATAAATTTGTTTATGATATAGATTCGCAGCCACTTGCAAATTCTTGTTCGGTTGCGATCCAAGCAATGCAATTTGCTTTATATACTAATCCCAAAAAAGTTTATATAGTTGGCGTAGATTGTACGGTGGGAACCAAAGGGCACTTTTCCGGATCTGATTATAATAATGCATTACGAAATGAAGACACAAAACAAAATGATTTAAATGTTATAAAATCTTGGAAAGAATTGAAGCATTTTGCAGATATTTATTACCCAGAAACTGAAATCATATCTGTCAATCCGGTTGGATTAAAGGGGGTATTCAAAGATGTTTATACAAAATCATATTTGGAACAACATCCTGAAATAGATATAAATGAAGTTGAAATAATGGAGAGTTGATATGAAATATACAGCAATCATACCTGTTCGTGCAGGTTCTAAACGTTTGCCAAACAAAAACATTTTACCATTCGGGGACAGTAATTTATTAATAAATAAAATTAGACAACTAAAAAAAGTCAACAATATTGATGAAATCGTTGTTTCGTCGGATAGCGAAATTATGTTAGATATGGCCAAAGCAGAAGGCGTGTCCGTACATATCCGCCCCATTGAATATGCTGATGAAAAAACCAAAACTTTTGGTGAAGTTGTCACTTATTGTGCAGAAAACGCTGCACACGGTGATAATGTGATTTGGGCCCCCTGTGTTTGTCCATTATGTGATGAATATAATTTTGCAGAAGCTATTAATACATATGAAGAACTTGTTATTAAAAACAAAGAATACGATAGCGTTATATCTGCAAAAGCCTTTAAGGAATACTTATGGGATGAAGAAAAACCTTTAAACTACAAACTTGGAATGGGGCATGTTCCATCACAACAACTACCTAATTACCAAGTTATTGTTAATGGTTTTTATATTGCATCCAGACTCAATATGATAAAGTGGAATTATTTTTTTGGTTTAAAGCCATACAGATTAATAATAAGCAAAAGAGAAGCTGTTGATATTGATGATAAAGACGATTTCGAAATTGCAAAATCTTTGCTAAATACAGGAACTGTTAGATAGATTATAAGAATGTAAGATATTATAAAAATGTCCATTTATAAATGGGCATTTTTTTGTAAATTTAATGCCCCAATGGGGCGGTTTTCTGGCATTTTTTAACTTCAAGAAAAAAAGTTTGATTTTGTTATTTTTTTATTTTGAAAATCATATATTTTTACAATATATTGATTAGGTAATAGTAAATATATACTATATATTGTATAATATAATAAAATTGTTATACGTATATATGTATGTAAATAACATATAAAACCACACGAATAAAAAGGATAATTTTATGGCAAATCCACATCCAAATACTTCCGGTATCGAAAAATATAATTTTAAAAATCTTGACCCAGATACCGCAAAACGCATTCGCCGTCTTGGTGGACTTGCATTGGCACGTCAACGTGACGCCGCACGAAACAACGAATGGCATATTAAATCCATTAAATCTTGGTACGAAGGAAAAAACAATATATCGGATTTGGACAGACGATTTTATCGTGAATTAATTGAAGCAGTGGCGGATCGCCGTATCCCAATTTTTAAAAGACTCAGAATCAAAGAATATCTGGATAAACAAATTGAACGTGCCAATCGGTTGAATGACAAATATAATGCATTACAATATCAAACCGCTAAACCCGAATATCAATTATCCGGTTCGTATATGGATTTACTGTCTGGCGAAGATCAGGATATATTAAGCATCCAAAACGAAGAAGAAATGTATAACGCCGAACAAATGGAAAAATCGTATAACGAAGAACAGGAATACTTTGCATCTTTGAACGATGAAACAACAACCAATGCACCCATAGATGCAGGCATACCGTGCAGTGATACCACAGATTTATGCAGGGATAACTTATCGCTGCACGCAGCGTTATGCAGCGATACAAATATCACAGACACTGATATTAACACAGATACCAACAGTGATAATCAACAGTGATAAAATGTTATGAACATTTTTAAATCAAATGCAAATATGGGGGATTTTTTGTGTTTTTTACCTACATTGTAAAATCTTCGCCCAGATATACCTTTTTTACCATTGGGTCTGAGACGATTTCATCGGTTGTTCCATGTTTTAAAATCATGCCGTCATGTAAAACATAACTGCGATCAGTTATCCCCAACGTTTCACGCACGTTATGGTCGGTTATAATAACCCCCAAACCACGATTTTTTAATTGTGATACCAACCCACGGATTTCATTTACCGCAATCGGATCAATACCGGCAAATGGTTCATCCAATAATATAAATTTTGGATCATTGGCCAATGCACGGGCAATTTCAACACGTCTGCGTTCGCCCCCGGACAAAGCGGTTGCGGGACTGCGACGTAATTTGGATATTGAAAATTCGTCCAATAATGCATCCAATTTTGCCAAACGGCGACGCTTGCTGGGTTCTGTAACCTCTAAGATAGCCAGTATGTTTTGTTCAACGGTTAAACCGCGAAATACACTGTTTTCCTGGGGCAGGTATCCAATATGTAATTTGGCACGTTGATAAAATGGTAAACGTGTTATATCCTGAGAATTTAAGAATATTTGACCGCCGGTCGCAGGAATTTGGCCGGTTATGCAATAAAATGCCGTTGTTTTTCCGGCACCATTTGGCCCCAACAGCCCAACCGATTCCCCTTGGCGGGCAACCATTGATATATCACGGATAACGGTACGGTTGCCGTACGATTTTGATAAATGTTCAATACGTAATACAGATTGTTTAATCATAGCCTTATCACCAATTGGTTTGTTCTGATTTTGTCGCCGGTATCGGAATCAACACGGACATCGCCCATCAGGGTAATTATTTTTTGCGGAATATTGTATCGCCCACGTTGGGCCTGGATTTTGTTTTTTATGTATTTATTATCCTGTTTTTGGACAACGGTACCAGATACCCGTTCTAAGAAAACTGTGTCCGGATCACCGTATTTTTGGATGCCCACAGCAACATTCAGATCAAATGGATTGCCATTTTTGTCGGTCCCCGTAAATGCAGCGTTTGTCATTTTAAATTGATTTGCCGCGATGTCGGCCATATTTATTGCAGAAATTGGGGTCCATAATAACTGTTTGGTTAATATTGCGGCCGCCACCAGGGATGCAATCATTACCAGAACCCATCCGGTAAAGAAAAATTGCCACAGACGTTGCAGGCGTCTGTATTTTGAAAATATAATAAAACTGCGTTTATCTGTTTGCATGCATCGCTCAGTGTAGAGTATATATATAAAAAAAGCAATTTTTATATTTATACATTTGTTTTTTTGTGGTATAATCTGGGGTGAGAGATGAAAAAAATAGCATATTTTCTTGGGTGTGTTTGTGCCAGTGTTATTGTAACACCGGGATTTTCGGCCGTTGCAATTAAAAAAGCGGCCCCCGTCGCAACCAGTAAATCGTCCGGAATGACATCAACAATGGGTGTGGTATCGGGTGTTTTGGATTTTGTTGGGGCGGTTAAAGATGCTAAACAAAAACAACAAGAAATATCTGCGGAATGTTATCCCAGTGCCCAGGAATTAAATTTTGTTAATAATATGGTGAAAGAGTGGGCGAAAACCGGTGCCAAAAGTGCCAGCGAGGCATTCAAAGCATTGGGAGGTGATGTTAATCCATGCAGTACAACGGGTGAATATGCACAACGTATCAAATATCAGACGGATTCTAAGGAAAGTGTTTGTTTTGATGTGTTTAATGAACCTGGCGAAATATGGGATGGTTATCCACATGCGGATGCAGTGCAATTTTGTTCAGATGGCGCGTCTTCATGCAATAATAAAAAATATCAATCAAACATATATGATATTTTCCGTTTGGTTGATTTTGGACCCCAAGATTATTCTGCCGATGAAATAACAATGGCAAATAAATTATTGTCCAAGAATGATGCGTGTTCGGCGGGAAAGCTGAATGCCAAGGTTGTCGAATTGTGGCAAAATGTGGCCACAAACGGATTTAATGGTATTACAAAGAATTCACAAACCGGGACCAGCAATATGGAAGTTATATTAAAGGGTGTTCAAACCTTTGGCGGTGGTTCGGTTGCCGATGGTTTAGGTGCCGCAGCCCCAATGTTAATGAATTTTATTCAATAAGTTGTTTTTTTTATTTTTATTGTTTAATATTTAATTGTTATGAAACATTTGACCGATGCAGATATTGAAAATATGGCACGTGGTGATTTTTCGCCAGATTTAATTGCAACGCGACGCAGCGTCAGGGCGCATTTGCGTTTGTCACAACGTATGCCAATACCGCAACAACCAATACCAGAAAATGCAGTTTTGGATTTACATCAACGTACCGAAGAACAATCGTGGCAGGCTATAATGCGTTTGGCATCGTCTGGGGTGCGACGGGCGACGATCATCACCGGGGCCAGTGGTATATTAAAAATTAAATTTCAAGAATGGGCCCGTAACAGTATTTTAACTCCGTATATACAATCATTTGCCCCCGTTAATAATGGCAGTTTTGCAGTCGTTTTTACCAAACGTCCTAAAACGCAGTTTTAATGTTGGCATAGGCGGTGTTATCGGTGTAATCGTGGCGATAATCAATTTTATAATTTATTGATGCGGTCCAAAAGTTTCCGCTAACAGAAATACCAATTCCACCATTTGTGGCAAAACGTTGTGGTGTGTCAATTGGTATACGGTATTGTTCATTATTTGTCAATTTTACCGTAATGTGTGATGTGCCGCGACTGATTGCGTCATAGTCGGCCCCCAAATGGAATGTTGGGCGAATAACCAAGTTGTAATTGTAGAAATCAAACCCAAAATTTAATTTCATGCCACCGGTTAATTTATTAAACCACCATTTGTTATATGATTGTAAAATGCTGTCTGTATGTTTGTCTGTTTTCATGTATATATATTTTGCAAATATTTGTGGTGTAATTGATATTCTGTTGTGTTGAAACAGCGATCCGATTGTAAATAGTGTACTGTAAAAATCGGTATTATAAATATTTTTATCACCAACGCTTGAAATGATTTTATTTGCATCCCATGATGTTTGACCACCAGATATCCCAAAATTTATAAATATATTGTTGGGTGATAAATATTTGGTGAACATTGTAACACTGTTGCTAGTGGCGTTTGAATGCACCGGGGTATCATGTGTTTTATTTTCATTATGTGTGTATTGGACACCAAATGCAAAACCGTTCGTAACAAATGCCAATGCGTGTATCGCCAATCCGCGGCCATTTGTTTTGAAATCTGAATTTTTATTTGATTTATAATCAGAAAATGTACCAAATCCATCGCCAGAAATTACCAATGTCCGTCGTAGGCCGGGGCATCCAGTGATATTGCCAATGCATGTATTACGACGGGTTAATAGTGGTGAATTGATTATTTTATCAGCATGGTTAGAATGCTGATTTATTGTTAATATTGTTATTGCGGTATCATTATATGCAATATCGCGTATATCATTTAAAAAATCTGATTGGGTGGTATTGTATTCTGTTGGTATAGTTCGGGACAGTCCGTATCCACCACCATTGGTAATTGATTTGGACCACGCATTTGCAGCATCGGTTAAATATGAAATGCCGCCAAAATTATCAGATATCCCGAATACGGATGTGCAAAATAATATGATTGGTAATATGCATAAAATATTTTTCATGACTTGTCCCGTTTTTTGTTTATAATATGGGGCAATGTATTGGAAATTATAACAAGAATGATTTACTATGAAAAACGTTAAAACAGTATATGACCATATTCACATCAATAATATAAAAACGGCGGTTTTGGTTGCATTATTTCCGATTGTTTTTGTTGTGTTGGTGTTTTTATTTGTTTGGATTGTCAGTCCATTTGATGCGGCAATACGAACCACGATAGCGGTTGCGTTACCGATATTTGTTATATGTTTGGCGTGGATGGGAATATCGTGGGCGTTTGGTGATTCTATGATGTTAAATGTTGCAAATGCACATGAAATTCACAATGACAATAAACAATACCGCGATGTATTTTTAACCGTAGAAAACGTTGCATTGGCGGCCGGGTTGCCGACACCACGTGTGTATATTATTGATGATGATTCAATGAATGCATTTGCCACAGGACGCAGTCCAAATGATGCATCAATTGCGTTAACACGTGGTATAATGGGAAAATTAAATAAAACGGAATTGGCGGGCGTTATTGCACATGAAATGGCACATATTGGAAACCGTGATATACGTTTGGATATGTTATTGATAACCGGGGTTGGGGTTACGGTATTTATTGCAGATATTTTGGCACGTTCATTAATGTATGGAAATATGTATCATGATGACGGACGTGAACGTGAAAATAATATGGCGGCAATATTGACAATGGTATTATTGGCGTTTGGGGTATTTAATATGTTTATTGTTCCGATATTACGTATGGCGGTATCGCGAAATCGTGAATATGCGGCCGATGCAACCGGTGCGTATATAACGCGTAACCCAATTGGGTTGGCAAATGCATTGCGGAAAATCAGTACAGATTCACGTGTTGAATGTTTAGATAAAAATAAATCAATGGCGGCGGTATGTATTGCGGATCCTAGGTCCCCGCGTGAATTTATTGGGGATTTAATGGCAACGCATCCGGCAACACAATCACGTATTGAACGTTTGGAATCAATGATACAGTAAAATACAAAGGAAAAGGGGACAATGGCAAATTTACATTTTTATTATGGTGTTATGTCATCATCAAAATCGGCGAATTTAATTATTCAGGCATATAATTACAGACAAAATAAAACCCCGTACGAGGTTATAAAACCATCATTTGATAAACGTGATGCCACCGATGCGGTTGTTTCACGGGCGATACAAAACAGTGAACCAGCCCAGGCATTGAAAAATTTGAAAAATTATAAACCGGCTGAAAATACAAAATTTATATTGGTGGACGAGGTTCAATTTTTTGCCACAACAGACATCGATGTTTTAGCACAAATTGCAGATAATCGTGAAATTGTTGTTATATGTTATGGTTTAATGGTTGACAGTAATGAAAATATTTTCCCCGCATCACGTCGTTTAATTGAAAAGGGGGCGGATTTACATCAAATGTCAACGAATTGCCAATATGAAAATTGTACAAATTCCGCCACCCATCATTTGCGTTTTGATGGTAATAATAATGTGATATGTGCCGGCCAGCAGTTTGCGCTGGGAAATTCTAATTATAGATCGGTATGCAGAAAGCATTTTCATTTAATATATAACGGGTTTCTAAAATATAAATAATTTTACTTGCATTTATAATAAAAAGTGTATAGAATATACAAACGTTGCACCCATAGCTCAACTGGATAAAGCGTCTGACTACGGATCAGAAGACTGAGGGTTCGAATCCTTCTGGGTGCGCCAGAGATTATTATTCCCCAAATTATCATTAAAAATGGCGAAAATTGGCGACAATTTGGGGGTTCTAAATTTTTCAATCTCATCGTATGAAATTTTTTCTGAAAAACATAAATTTAGAACACCTTGCTTTTGTTGATAGTTCCCTGCACGCCATATTTCTAATGGATGGGTTACAAATTCGCATACTTTATCCAGCGCATAATCCAACGGCATTTCTTCGGTTCCACATGTTTCCAATTCCGCAAGTGTACATTCAATTTTGTTGGTAACGTCTTGAATGTGGTGTTTGCACATTTGTTCTATTTCTGGTGAATTTATGTTTTTCATAAGCAGCGCAAAAGCTTGTTCTTTTTCTTTTTGTAATTCTGTTATTTTATCGTTAAGTTTGCTTTGCCGTTCGTTTGTATCTGTCCTGCGTTCATTATATGCATCAATTAACATACTGCGGGTAAGGTTTAATAAAGATTGATTAGGGGTTATTGTTTGTAATAATTGTTCCATATCTGCATGCATTGTTGATTGTTTTATGTTTTTTCCGCGTTTTATACAATTTTTGTTTTTACAGTGATAATACATGTGCCGTTTGCCACTTTTACTGCGTGGCCGGTCTGCTGTCATTGTGGTGCCACATTCTGGGCATAATACCCATCTGCGCAGTGGAAAATCTTCATCTAAGACATTATATTTACGGATACGTTTATTTGTGTTACGTCCATACAATCGATCTTGATTTAGTTTAAATGTTTCTGTACTTATAATTGGTTCAATGTGCCATTTTTGATAAGGAATATTCCATTTGTTGTATGCGAACCATCCGGTATATTTTTCATTCATTAGCATGTTTTTTACAAAGTTCAGAGTAATTGGTATGGGACGCCCATGAAAGCCTATTATTATTGCTTGTTCCAGATATTCTTTGACCGCTGTTTGTGTGGCAAATCGGCCTGTTGCAAAGCCTTCTAATGCCTCTTGTAAAAATGTTGCCGTTGGTTCTAATCGCACCCAACACACGCGCCCGTTACGTCGTTTCATAATGTATCCAACCGGGGCATTTAATATCCAATATCCTTGTTGTGCATGGGCTTTCATATTCGTTTGTGTACGTGCTTTATTTTTTTGTTGTTCATACTGTGCAACTGCGGCAGATACTGTTTCCATTAGTTCGCTTTCTGCGGTCTCTTCCAATTGCATGGTCACCGTTTGAACGCAATGGCCGTATTTTTTCATGTCATTTCGGAATATTCCATATAATGTTGAATTGCGTGCAAACCGGTTCAAGTCGTATGCTAACACAATATATTTATTACGGTTGCGCATCAAAAATATTTGCATTTCATTAAATGCCGGTCGATTGTCCGTAGAACCAGATATCCCCGGTTCTATAAATACTTTTTCGACATTATATCCGCGGTTCCTAGCCCATGCTCGACACTGCTGTTCTTGGCTATCAAGGCCATTCCCTTCTTTTACCTGCTTTTTGCTTGATACACGACAATAAATTATTACTTTCTGTTTGCTTTCCATTGCTTTTCTGCCTCTGCCAATGCTAAATATATGACGGGACTTAACATAGAATGAATGTGTTCAATTTCTGTGTCTGTAAATATTTCATGTCCGGGACCAATTTGTTTTCTGCACCACTTAATATTTTGTTTGTTTTCTACCATTTTTACTCGTTATGCTACACTAATCCAGTCTTTTATATAATTTGTTTATACTTTAAGTGTGACGGCTAAATTTAGTTTTAGCCAATAAAAAAATGGCTAATATCAGTAAAAAATTCTTGAAATCTGTACATGGGGCTGGTTGGGCCTTTGCGGGCATAAACGAATCGTTTTGGACGTTTTTTCTAATGTTTTGGGCAAAAAAAAAGTACAAATAAAAAGCGAATCGCTAACATGGGCGTTATAAAAAACTTGCGCTGGAAAATTGTCTAGGTTAGAATACTTGTTGACATGGCGGTTTGCTGTGTTGGGCGTCAGAACCCTAAATGTGTTGTGTCCGCGGGGACATTAAACACCCTCAAACCTATATTGGGGTTGGAGGGTGGCGATATACATAAATAAGCCCGCTATTTTTCAATACATTATAGTTCTGAACCTCCAACCACCTGCTGTGCCGGTGGTTTAATTTTTTGTAAGGGAGTATAAACAATGAAAAAATTCGTTTTAATGCTGGCGACTGTTGCAGCGCTGGGTGCGTGCGGTGGCAGCATGCAGGATAAGGTTATTTCACGCAGTGATGACCATTATTCTCGCCCGTCATGGGCAAAAGAAGAACATCCGCTGACCCGTAAGGACAGTGACCTGTATTTCCTGGGGCAGGCGCGCATTCCAGCAGAAAAGGCGAACGTGTCTATGGGGTACAGAATTGCTGAAAATAACGCTAAAAATTCAATCGCAGGGGCAATAAATCAGAACCTGACCTATATGTTCCAAAACGCCGAAGAAGGCACCACATACGACGCGCCCCAGGTACAGTTTGTTAGCACTGAATCCGCGAAGGCTGTCATGTCCAAGGCAATAGCAACCGACCACTATTGGGAAAAGGTTTTAAGCACTGTCAGCGCGGACGGCGATAAAGAAATGTTTTATTCGGTGTATGCACGCGTAAAAATCAGCGAAGCAGACCTGAAAAAAGCCATTGACCGCACGTTAAACAAGACCAAAGGCATATCCGAAGACCTGAAAAAGAAAGCCGCCCAGCAGTGGGATTTAATGGTAGCAGAACAGTATCAAATAACAGAATAAGGAGCACGGGGTCATGAAGCGTTTTACCGTGTTTTGTCTGGGCGTATTGACGTCATTTGGTGCATTGGCGGCCGGTTGCGATTGGGCAACCGACACACCGCCGGACGATGCAAAGTATAAGTATTTTGTCGCGCGTGTTTATTCCGGCATCAGCACCGCGGACGCCCAGGCAAAGGCAGAACAGGAAATAAACAGTCAAATATGCCGCTTATTTGGTGCCGAAACCGTAACGTCGTCTGAATTTTATTCCGACACAACCAGCGCACAGGCAACCAGCCGCACCCAGGAAAGGTGCGTCGGAGTGCGATTGGAAAACTTTACCAAGGATAAAACCGGCGACGATAAACGGGGGCGTGAATACATTGCCTGTGTTAAATACAAGTATGCAATATCGGCGTATAATAAGGAAAAGACCCGTATTCGTACGAATGGCGACACGCCGGCGACGTTTAACGATGCGGCCGGCGACACCGGTTGTGTTGGTGCGCCCATTCAGATAACCAGTAACCCATCCGGGGCCGAGGTATACATTTCTGGCAAATATCGCGGTGACACGCCCCTTAAAATAGCCAATGTGTGTCGCGGTAGCCATAAGTTGGAAATACTGCACGATAATTATGCCAGCGCGACTGAAACGCTGATAATTCCGCACGGAACCGGTAAAATCGCCAAAACGTTAAAGCGGGCGACCCGTGCAATAAAAATAACGGCCGACTATCCGCGTGCAACGATAAAGGTAAACGGTGTCGCATTGGGCAAAACGCCCGTCACATACCAGGCAAAAATGGGCGACACCTTAAAGATTGAAGCAATTGCCGATGGCACCAGCGCCGCCATTCGGCAGGTCACTGTCGATAAATATTCTGATGACACGGTAAAATTGTCCTTGGAAAAGAAACCTGTAAAACTGGACTTTTCTGGCTGGCAACGCAAAAACCCGGGATGGGTAATACATGTGGACGGGCAGCCAATTGACACCATATGCAAGATTGCGCCAGACCAATCACATTCATTAAAGTTTACCCGGGACGGCTTTCGCACAGTGCGCGATTCTTATTCCCATTCGCCAACCGACAGTGTGGTATATTTTGATAAAAACTACACATTTGTGCCGCAAAAATCCATGTCGCGCACCAGTGGCATCGAATTGAACATATTCAGCGGCCTGGGCGCAAATTACATTATAATCGACCTGGATGGGGATTCGCAGGGCACAGTGGGCTTAGCAATGGACGCGTTGGCGTTGCGCATGCGTGCCGACATGTTTTATGTGCGTGCTGCCGCTGGGTACGATATGGCCAGCGCAACCCATGATGACGTTAAACTGAACGACGGCCTGCATTTTGATGGAAACCTGGGCTTTAATTTCGGTGATCGTGTGTCAGCATTTGGAATTGTAGGGTATGGTATTGTTGATGTTGAACGCCCCAAAACGGCGAATGGGCGCGATTATTCTGGACGTACAGGCTATTTGTTTCATGGGCTGGGCCTAGAGTACAATTTTGCAAAAATGCCGTTCAGTGTGCGCCTGAGCTATACGACCGCATCGGCTGACCTGTGGCCCGACCACTATGTCGGACGTAACAACACAAAAATTCAAAAAATCGGCCTGTCGTTTAATGTGACTTGGTCGGCCTTGGTCAGAATGGCGCAGTAATTGGGGGAACGAGTATGAAACAGGCAATTTATTGTTTATGCGGTGTATTTGCCGTCAGCACCGCCAGCGCAACCGTATATGACGGGACGTATACCGGCAATATAAACACAACGAATGATTCATTGATTGAAAAAGGGGCTATATTTGACAATGCAAAGTTATCTGTCGCTGACCGCACAACCCTTACCATCCTGGACAATGTGCAGTTTATAAATAACGGCTACATTGTGCCAAACGCTGGCAATTACGGAACAGCCACATTTAATATTGCAATTTCTGGGGACAATGTGACGTTCCGTAATAATAAAAACACTACAATAATGGCGGGGGTGTATATTTATGAAGCTTTTAAAGGGGCTTATGCTGGGCAACTTAAGGTGTCAATATCTGGCAATCACACTGTTTTTGATAATAACAGCGCAACCCAATATAGCAATTATGTGACACGTGGCGGTGCAATTTTTCTCGGTGTGCCGTCCTCGCAATATTACAGTCCTTACACATGGTACACACAGGCGCTTCATATAGATGGCGAAGGCACGGTCTTTTCCAAAAACACCGCGCATTATGGCGGCGCTATATATAGCAACAGTGGTGTTGTGGCGGCTAGCAATGCGGTAGAATTTTCCAACAATTCGGTAAGTTCTGGTGGTGGTGCTATTTATATTACCAACGCCAATACACGCAGTGTTCGGGCCAAATTGGAACTTGCAGAGAACACTGTGTTTGCTGGCAACACGGTGGCTAATGGCGATGGTGGTGCAATATACAACGGGGGCTCTTATGCGCGTATTGGTGCGGACAGTATATTCCGTGGCAATGCGGCCAATAAAGGCGGTGCGCTTTATAACGATGGCCGCGGGGCATTGATGGAACTGGACACCGGTACATCGGCCGTACATTTTGAAACCGCCAGCGACAGCATTTATAACAATGGTGGCACTATATCGTTCCTTGGCACTGGGCTTATTGACGCCGGATTGACACGCCTGACATCGGTTCGTGGGGATGACACCGCCAATTCGCCCGTTATAAACCTGGGGCGGGCCAGCGCAGTTTTTGACACCGTCAACTTGTCTGATAACACCACGCTAAAAACGACTGTGTGGGCGGATGGACGCACGGTAAAGGCTGGCAATATTTCCGCCAACACGTTCAATATTCAAAACAATGACGAATTAAAATTGCAAATCGCTGTCGAAAATCGCAATATTTTATCGCCAGACGGCAGTGTTGTGAACATCCTAACAGGCCGCAGTGGTTCCCAAGACAGCGGCTGGGACTATTTCGGCAACCCAGAAAAGCATCCAAAGTTCGTTGCGGCAAATAACCTGTTGTATGACATTGAATTTGTCAGTGATGGCGTGTATAAAATCACACCAAAGGCCAATGCCAATCCTGACCCGTCCGATGACAGCGACATTGTTGACGGCGTTGCCAGCGCATGGAATATGGCTGGGTTCAAATCAGGCAGCACAGCCGAAAGCATTGCGGATCAGTTATATGTTTTGTCGCAGTTTGACGACACCTTGCCGGAATATAAGGCGGCCTTGTCCGACCTTATGCCCGACGACATTGGTGTTGTGCGCGATGTTATTGCAAATAATACGAATGCCGGTCTGCGTTTCTTATCCCGACGCATGGTCATGGGCAAAACCGGCTTTTGGGCAAACGGTGGCTATAAAGCGTTGGATAATGGGGATGCGTACACTGGCTATGCTTTCGGGGGCGCTTTTGGCCAAGATATCGCGTTTATGAATGGTATATTTACCCTGGGCCAGATGTTTGGGTATACGCAGGCGAATGTAAGCAACAAAGTGCGCAAATATGACGTTCAGAACAATTTTGACCTGTCGCTGTATGGCCAGATAAATATACCGGTCGCGGCGAATGACATTTATATCAACGCAATTGTTGGCCATGGCGCATACAACATAACCGAACAAAAAAATGTATTGGGGCAAGGGATTGACTCTGAACTGGCTGCAACCCAGACCAGTGCACAGGGCAACATTGGCTTAAAGCGCGGCATGATTGGCGGCGACATTGGTTATCGCTATACAAATATCAGTCTGGGGGCGTATACAGACAGTATTGGCCAGCGTGTTAGCAGCATTGACAGTGGTCTGTCGCATGCATTGGCACGGCTGTATATTGCCGATACAGATGGGGATTTTCAATGGGGGGCACACGTTGGGGGCGAATTTGCAGTCGGTGGCGCCGATGCCTATAAAAACATAGCAACCGCACCAAACGGTCAGCGTTATGCTTATGCCATTAAAGGCGGCAATGACACCGCACTTACATTCGGGGCGAATATGGATTTTGCAATAACGTCCCGGATAATGCTGGGGCTGGCCTATGGTGGCAGCGTGGGTGGCGATTATTCTGAACACAGTGGCAAATTGCGCTTTAACTGGGCGTTATAAACAAGGGAGCAATACATGAAACAAAACGAAACAAAGCAAGCGTCAGACGCAATGTCAAAAACGAACCGTCTGCTAATGGCGATTGTTGTGCTGTTGGGGATAGGCTTGGTTTTCAACATGCTGACATATTTCAATGTAGCGGATTTGAATGAATATATAGGTCGCGCATTTAATGCGGTGTATGACCGAATGGGGCGCATGCGTGTTTATTAGGCAGATGCGCATCAGGGTGCTATAAATGCCCGCTGGTGCGCAAATGGTTGTTGTTGGTCTCGGTAGCGTAAAGGGGCTTTTGGCGTCCTGTAGTGGCTTAAAATGCGATTGTGGTGCACTGGGGTGTATTGGCTAAAAATAATCTGTATTCAAATGGTTATGGGTGGCGTTCAGGTCATTCATGTAGTCGGTAGCACGTTTGTTTATACTTGCCCAACCACACCCCCGCCCCCCATATGCGCCGCATTAAAATGAGGGCACAATAGAAAAAGAATGCTTTTTATTTGCAATTGATATGCTGATACAGGTGTTCTAATATTGTGTGGCGGTAAAAATGCAGATTACAGGCATTATTCGTTTTTTGTGGCTAACATAGCGATACAATCAAGAATGTTTGAATTGCTTATATATTCGGCGTAACGATATATTTCTCTTACCATAGTGTTCGTACTTTTTGTAATATTGGTGCGCCAGGTTAATAAAAAATGCCACACAATGTGGCATTTTTTATTTTTTTTCAATGGTTGAAAACGTATAATGAATTGTTTTTTTAGCAATGTTCATTGTGTAGAATAAAAAATAATGAAAAAATTTTGGTGGTATTTTTTTGTTTTGATTTTTTTTATGGATCCGCGTCTAGGGTATGCGGATGTTGAAGGTGTGATCAATATCAAAAAAAATAATAATGGGACGGCAGAAGTATCTATGACTGCATTGGATGCGGTAAAATTGGCAGGTAATATGGTTGAACGTGGTAATTTTGATACGGCTGAACAAATTTTAACCAAGATGCCGCCAATAAAAAGTTTACCAATTGAAATTGAACGTTGGTTTTTGTTGGGGCAGATTGCCGCCAGACGTGGGGATTATGATACGGCAATTAAAATATTTCGTAAAATATTAGATGCTCAGCCAGATTTGGCCCGTATTCGTTTTGAATTGGCGTTATGTTATATGCAAACCGGTAAATGGGCAAGGGCTGATTATCATTTGCGTCTTGCCATGGCGGGGGATGGTTTATCCGATAACGTAAAACGTATGATGAATTATTATCGTTATGTTGTGCGACAAAACAAAAATTGGGATGTGTGGTTTAATTTTGGGGTCGCACCTGATAATAATGTGAATAATGCTGGTGGTGGTAAAGAATGCGTATATGGAACATTTTGCCATGATTTAACAGAACCAGAAACCGCGATTGGTTATAATTTACAATTGGGTGGTAATTACGAATTTAAATTATCAGAACATTGGCGTTGGAAATCGGATGTGGGGATTTATACAAATATATACAATTTGCATGATTATGATGATTTATATTTGTATGGCGGGACCGGTCCAAGATACATTTGGAATCGTGGTGATGTGTGGTTGGCGCCAGTTGTGTCCCGTCGTTGGTACGGATGGGAAAAATATGATTTGGCATATGGATTAAAATTGGATGCAAATTATGATTTTACACGTAAATTGTCCGCAGGGATATATTTGCTGGTAATGGATAATAATTATGATAAATATGGTGAATATTTGAATGCTAAAACATATTCGGCAAATACACGTTTAACATATTCGTTGTCATCCAATATGTATTACAGTTTGCGTGGTGGGGTCAGTTTTAATGATGCCATAGATGAACAATATTCATATTATCAACCAATTGTTGCGGTTGGAATTGGGGCAGAATTACCATTTGGTTTTCATGTGTATATGGAACCGGCTGTGTATTGGACAAAATATCGTGATGAACGCTGGGTCGTTGCAAATGACCGGTTTATACAAAAAACAGAACATGATTTTACCCAACGTTATACGTTATCTGTATCAAATAATAAAATAGATGTATTGGGATTTGTACCAACTGTGGTATTTGGATATACAAAACGTGATTCTAATATATGGCAAAAAGAATACGATAAATGGTCTGCTGAAATTACGCTGCAACAAAGATTTTAGTAAAAATTATTAATGTATTACGGTTATTTATTAATAATTTTGTTTGGTGGATAATGGTGATTTTGGGGATACAAAATGTCAATTTTTTTTGAATTGTAGCATACCAGAAATTTAGATGGTTTGTTTTGGTGTAATTTTCTGTAAAGAATGTGAAAAAACGCGAAACTTGATTGACAAAATATAATAATGTGTTATCTTTATTTCGGGCAATTGTTGGGGGTTGTATGTTATATAATGATATTTTAAAAAAAATACAAAGAAAAAAACAGGCGGATAATGCGATTGTAGACAAAGATGAAAATTGGTTGACGGCCAGTGAATTGTCTGCAAATGAAATAGTTGGAAAAATTGAAAGAATTATACATTGGATGCAGATATTTGTGTTGCGTAATGGTGATACAATTGCCGGGTATATAGAATATCGTCGCAGTGGCACACAGACCATATTATGTTTAAATATTGATAAAATACAGTTGTTTTGTAGTGACACTGGGTTAAAAACCGTAAATAAAAATATTGTAAGCAGTGGAAAAAAAGATAAAAAGTATATGACGGCGTGTGAATTATCGGATAATGAAATTTATAGTGGACATTTAAGAATACATAAGAAAATGAAAAATATGGTTTTGACAAATGGTGGGCCAATCCCAGGTTTTATTGAGTATCGACAAAGCGGGTCAAATAAAATATTGTGTTTGAATTATGAAAAAATAGATGAATTTTGTAAAAAAGAAGAACCGTTTTTTGAAAGACGGGATAAATCAATTCCAGAATGGACAAAAGGTTGGCTTAAAGCGTCTGAATTGGCTGGAAAAAAGGTTGTGGGTGATTCTGGAAAAATATATGGGAAATTGAAAGATTATTATGAAATTTACGAAAATTTAGGATCTGTACGGCGTTTAAAAAAGGGTCCAAAGATAACACTGTACATGTATGATGATGAAAAAAGCATAGATTTGTTTTGTGAAAGGATGGGATTGGAACGGTTATATCGAGAAAAAGATACAAATTGGTTAAATGCCCAAGATTTGGCGGCCAAAGAAATTATTGGAACCGTAAATAAGATTCGAATAATGTTAGAAAAATCATACGAAGAAAACGGTAGAAAAAATTGTGAATTTATTAAAAAAAGTAAAATGGGTGTTCCTTATTTATTTCGTGGTGCAATCAGTCGTTTTTGTAAAGAAAATGGATTGAAACAAATATGTGAAACAATTCAAAAGTGTGATGAAAACTGGTTGCCGGTTAGTAAATTGATTAGTAAAGAAATTATTGGTAAACGGGGAACAATTTTATCGTGTATGGAAATTTTAAGTGAGACAGAATATTTTAAAAATTATATAAAATATCTTAGATGTGGTCCGAATGTACAACTGTATTTGTATCGCGATAAAATAGATGATTTTTGTAAAAAAACGGGATTGAAACGAAAAGATAAAAATATTCAAAATTGGGATGAAAATTGGATAAGTGGGACCAAATTGTCGGAAGTAGAAATTATGGCCGACCGCAAGGTTGTTTTGGAACATATGAACAAATTGATTTCGGATAATGGGGGAAAATCAATAAGTGGTTTTGTTGAATTTCGTTGCAATGGTTCCAATGGAACGTTGTATTTGCATAAATCTAAAATAAGTGAATTTTGTAAAATAACTGGATTAAAATCCAGATAATACATTATATAAATATAAGGTGTTACAAAATGAAGTATAAAATTAAAACAAAAAAATGGTTAAATGCCGGTGATTTAGCCAATAAGATAATCGATGCAACATATGAAATTACAGGCATTAAAATTAGAAAAATTTTCAAAGAAAATGGTTCTCAGCCAATTTTTGGTTATATAGAAGAACGTCAAAGTATATCTGGTGTGATAACATTGTGTGTACATGAAAATCAAATCAAACGCCTATGTGATGAAAGCGGATTGAAATTGATGAAAAAAAATATTTTGAAAAAAGATGAAAATTGGTTGTCTGATTTCGATTTGGTCGGTAAAGAAATTGATGCGGAACGTAAAAAAATTATCGAAGGAATAAAAAAAATTATTAAAGATAATGGTGGACAGCAAATTCCTGGGAAAATTGAATATAGAAAGGTTGGAAATAACATACAGTTTTGTTTAAATAAAACAGCGGTTCCTTGGTTTTGTGAAATAACAAAATTGCCGCGTTTGGGTATTTCAGACGAATGGGTGTCTTTGTATCATGCATCAAAGAATTGGGGATTTAAAAAAGAATATATTTATGAATTGGCGAAATGTTTTATTTTGTGTAACGGAAAAAATAATAATTTTTTAAGAAAATGTGAAAATGGGTACAATAAAGACATTTTTGTAAAAAAGGATAAAGTGGATTTTTTCCATAAAATAGTTGTTTCTGGAAAAAATCGCTAAACATAAATACCCCGGGCAAGTCCCGGGGATAATATTTAAAGGGTATAATTTTATAAAAAATTATTTTTCCAATGCCGCACATATACGGGCATAATACAAATAATATTATCATTCACCACTGTAAATAGATTTGTATATTTGATTTTTGTAATTTTTTGTATATACTGTGAAACAAATCCAATGGAAATTGGGTTCGGGCTGTCGTAAGCTCATAAGTTCCGGTGCGATTTGCATCGTTATCCAAAAAGGTGTGGATTGCACCGTTATGTTTCCCTGACCTTATGTCGGGGGGCTGTTGTTATATAACAGGCATTCATGCCAAAAGCAGCAGAATCATTGAACTTATGATTTACGAACTCCCCGACCGCCAAATTCAATTGGCGGTTTATATTTTTACATAAAAAATAAGGAGAAACTTATGAAAAAACTATTGTTAGTATGCGGCGTAGCTGGGTTAAGTGCCTGCTCTATGTTGGGTGAGTTTGGTATGGAACCAAAAGTGGTTGTTAATTGTCAAGGTGTCAACCCTGTAACAGTGACAGCTGGGGAAGCTAAGGAATTGGTTGACGCATTAAAGAATGGTGATACATCGGTTGCAATTTGTGTAAATTATGCAAATTTCTGTGAAGCAGCTGTAAAAGTTGGGGTGGCAAAAAACTGCAAAATTGAACCTGCGTTATAAAATAAAAATTTGGGCAAGTATTAAAAGGGTATAGTATGAAAAAAGTAAGTTTAATTGCGTTGCTGGGGACAATTTGCATATTTGCAGATGCCAATGCTGTGAATTTTCGGCAATATGTATCGTTAAAATTAACGGCTCCCGTTTCTTCAAAAATAGAACTAAAAGAGAAAATAAACGTGACCGATTGGTCGGCCATGATGCAATATCAAGATGATATAACAGAAAATTTGGATATGGAAACAATCGATGGACTGGTATTTGCATATGGTGTTCAATTGTTCGATGCACGCGTAGAATTAGAATACAATCATTATTTTAATGACGCGATAATAAAAGATACAGATTTATCAATACAGAATTATGCATTATTTGCTAATGCATATTATGACATAAAAACAAACAGTCCATTTGCCCCATATTTTGGGCTGGGGTTTGGGTATAACCGACAAAAATTTCGTGAAGATTCAGAGACAGAAATACTGCATTCTTTAGCTTGGAAATTAGCTGCAGGTGTCGGTTGGAAAGTGAGTAACATGGTGACATTAGATATCGGGTATAGATATGTTAACTTTGGCACCGCAGAATATACAGAAAATGGTATGATGTCCCCGTCAATGGAATATTCCTATAAGGTAGAAATTAACAATGTTGCACATGAATTGATGCTTGGGGCACGCATCTCATTTTAATCAAAGGGCGTTTTAATGAAAAAAATAGCATATATATTGCCGTTTTTATTGGCGGCCTGTGATGGCGGTAGTTTTAAAACGGCAAATAGACAATTTACAGAAAATTTCAATGTTGGTGCATATGCTCCAGCTGCACAGTTAATGGCAGATGCAACTGTTACAGCACAAAAACCAAACAATATTTATTTGGGTGGTTTGCAATGTGGAACGGGTTTTTTGTGGGGTGGGGTCCCTTTGGAACGTGAAATGTGCTTTGCAGCCACTGATAGTGTGTTGGTTGGCGATATAGAAGAAGATTCAAAATATGAAATCAAGGACTATGAAAAAATAATGTTCAAAACATATGCTGCAATGGGATATATGGCTGATGGTGCATATATGGCTGGTGGGGCAGAAGAATATGCAACACAAATGTTTCGTCAAGCATATGAATTACAAACAGAAAATGTTCAACAAAACAGCGAAGAAATAGAAAAACTGGAGGCAGAATTTGAAAAAAAAGCTGCCAAAATTCCAGGGCTGCCGGATTTAAACACCATTGTTCAGGCTGTTGACGCAGAAATGAGTCAAATTCCAGGTTCTGTTATTGCGATGAAGGATTACGTAAACCCGTACACAACATATATAAACGCTCTGTTTGATGGGGTAAATGGCGACGTAGCCAATGCAGAAAATTATCTGAGTCGCGTTGAACAATTTGCACCATACAATGGTTTTGTAAAAACAGATGCAGAGGCAATTATATCAAAAAAACCACAAGTTTGGGTGTTCTTTGAAAATGGGACAGTCGGTGAGATTAAGTCACGTTCTTTGGCACCAGAAATTTTGCGTGCATATAATATAAAATTAACAATCCCAGATGTTTGGGCTGGTGCACCTGCAGTTCCGATATTGTTCGTTGGAACTGTAGACGTTACGACACAAACCGAATTTTTGGCCAATATGGATTCGATTGTTAAAACCGATTTAGAAAAATACAAAACACGAAACATTGTTAGTTCCGTTGTGTTTGAGGTTGGTAAGGTTGCAGCAGCAACCGCTGCTGGTGTTGGTGCGCATGCAATGTCAAAAAAGAACAAAAAATCATCTGAACTATGGGAGATAGGTGGAACACTGGCGGTGGCGGCAATTATGAGTGCAGAAAAGTCATGGGATTTGCGTTCCTGGACTTCTTTGCCAAATGAAATACAAGTTGCACGTGTTGAGATGCCAAATGACCGCAAGATTACCATAAATCAAAATTATAAAAGTTATGAAGTCGTTATCCCAGATGACATCAAGAACGCGGCTATATTTGTGCGTATACCAACAGTTAACGCAGAACCAAGTATTGTTGTAGGAAAATTGAATTAAAAGGGGGAAAAATGAAAAAAGAGCTGATATTGGCGTTAGCCGGAATTTTTTTGACTGGGTGTGCTGTGCAAAATGCAGCCCCAGACAAAATTTTCGTCCAGGATGCCAGTTATTTAAAACATATATCTGTTCGGGATTCTGTTCGAGAATCGGATTCATTTAAAGTGCTAACTGTGTTTGGCGAAACATATGAAGATACAGATTTGTTCTATCGTATTGTTTGGTTTGACAAAGATGGTATGAAACAAAATTCAATTCTATCTAATTCAAACCAAGCGATTGTAAGACGTAATCAACCATTTGCATGGACTGCCATTGCACCCAGTACAAAAGCGGTGGATTACAAAATATATGTATCAGACCGCCCAATTGAACAATAAATCAATCAAACAATAGGAGTAAGAAATGAAAAAAATATCAACAATTGCATTAGGGACAGTATTTGTGGTGACATTATCGGCATGTACCACCCAAACCAAGGTTATAAGCCGTGCAGAATCAGCCGAATATGTCACTGCAACATTGTCAGATAATGACTTTGAAAATGCGGCAAAAGAAATGATAGACGATATGTTAATGTATGAATTAGCAACGCCTAAAAGCAATGGTCAACCCTATGTTATGATGATTAGTGATATAAAAAATGATACGATGCAACGTATTAATACAGCAGACTTAACTGATTATATCAAAAAAGAACTGCGTCGCAGTGGCAAAGTAAGAACAACAAACGCATTTGGCGATCATAAAAATGAAAATATTGCTTTGTCCAGACAACTGAAAGATTCATCATTGGTTGACAAGTCTACTGTGAAAAAGAATAACACTGTAAAAGCGTTTGATTTAACGCTTGAGGGGCGTATTGCACAAAAGAACAGTAATGTTGGAAATAAGAAAATGATAGAATATATCTTTTCGTTGAATTTGATTGATATGGGTGACGGAACAGAATTGTGGAGTGATAAAAAAGTTATCACGAAACTGACAGATAAAAACACAAAAACATGGTAAAAGGATTGTAGATGAAAATGTTATCAACAATTATTTTGTGTTGTTTGTTACCATTGGTGGCAAATGCAAAAATAGAAACAGTAAACGCAACGGGATACGGTAAAAATGTGTATGCAGCAACAATTGATGCGATCGATAATGCTGTACGTCAGTCAAATCCTGTGGCTGTACAACATGATAAGGTGACCGATTTGTCAGTAAAACGTATTGTTCTGAAAGATGAACGCGATATTGATGCTGAATATGAAGCCAAACAGGTCTTTGAGAATAATGTAGCAGAAGAAAGCAATGGTGTTTTTTTATCAAAATTGAAATTTTGGTCAAAGGATAACAGTTCGGAAAAGACGCGTTATAGAAATAAGGGGGGGACGGTTGAATTTTCGGATGAATCGATTCAGCGTGAAGTCCAAGCACAATACCAAGGTGTTTTATATGGATATGAAATTGTAAAAACCGAAGAACAAAAAGATGGGACATGGAAAGTGTCAATTGCGGCAAAGGTAAAAAAAGTGGAGGAATATAAATCCCCCGATTTAGTTGCCAAGGCCAAATATACTGTAGCGATTGTCCCATCGGATAATGGTTATTCTTGGAAATGTATTTCAGGCAATAAGAAATCCAAATCAATTGAAGAAAAAATCATAGACCAAATATCAACCCCATTGGTTAAATCAAAAAAATTAACGGTTGTTGAACGTGACAATATAAATAAACAGCTGAAAGAATTGTCGTTATTGGGAAAAAATTTGGCTAATGAAAACAATTTAAATAAATTAAAACAAATTAAAATTGCGGATTATTTGTTGATAGTTTACGTTGATGGTTTTAATGCAGCAATACAAAACAAAGAAATTCAGTTAACCGGTGAAAAAATAACAACCGGTTCCGCAAATTTGTCTGTTTCGTATAAATTGATCGAAACCGCAACAATGGAAATTATATCAATGAATGATGTGTCTGAAGATATGAGCTTGGGGGCAGGTTCATCGTGTGATAGCACAATTTCACAATTGGCAAAAAGGGTTGGTAAAGAATTAGTTGACTCTTTGTTAACCGATTTGTAATACCGATGATTTACAATTAAAACCGCCACTATGTGGCGGTATTTTTTATAGGTTTAATTTATCAAATTTGAATACGTTTTATTTTTCCAATGCCGTACATATTTTTGCATAGTTTTCATCAACTGCACCGGATACATCAATATCTGCAAATTTAATATTTGGAACGGTTCGTAACCAATCAATTGCCGGAACGGTTGTTTTCCAAAACGTATCCAGGCGGCGACGAATTGCAGCGGCGTCTGCATCATCTTGGCGGTTGCCACCATCGTTAATGCGTTTTTGAATGCGTTGTATCATAATTTCTTCGGAAACATCCAAATATATTATATGCATGTTAAATTTATCGGCATATTTTTCAACCAACCATTTGGCCTGGGATGTGGTGCGTGGAAACCCATCTAAGATAATATCGTGGTCATCTGTTATTACATTCTGAATCAATGAAAATAATTGTTCATCAGATACCAATTCACCACGTGCAATTGTTTTTGCAATATCTGAATCAGGTGCCGCAGAACGTAGAATTGCACCAGTTTCAATATGGTTATATTCGTGGTCGTTTTTTAACATTTTTGAAAAAGTGCCTTTGCCAACCCCCTGGCCACCCATCAAAACAATCATTTTGGTTTTCATTTTTTATAACTCCATTGCAGTTATCGCAATTTTACACACAAAAAATCCCCCGGTCAAGACCATAGGGGATTTTTAACAATTTGCGATTGCAAATTATTTTTTGCTGTTTTCGATTGCAGCACCCAGAATATCGCCCAAAACAGAACCACTGTTGGCCTGGTTTGAATATTCTTTGACGGCTTGTTTTTCCAATGTTACCTGCAATGCGCGGATAGACAATTTAACCGTTTTATCTTCAACTGAAACAACCGATGCTTCGACTGTATCGCCAATGTTGAATTTAGATGGATCCTGTTCTGCTTTTTCACGTGACAGGTCTGTGCGACGGATAACACCGCGCAATTCGTTTGGCAATTCAACAATCAATTCATCTGGTGTGATTTCAGATACTGTTCCGGAAACAACTGCACCCTTTTTGATAGAGGCAGATTTGCTGTCGGCACCTTCGGTCAATTGTTTGATACCCAATGTAACGCGTTCTTTTTCTGGGTTGATATCCAAAATTTTTGCGGTTACTTCTTGGCCACGAACGAATTTTTTCAATTCTTCTTCGTCTAATTTATTCCAAGACAGATCAGATATATGAACCATACCGTCTAAATCTGGGGTCAATGCAACGAACAAACCAAATTCGGTTGTGTTTTTGATTGGACCTGTTACAACGTCGCCAACATTGTGTGTTTCGGCGAATTGTTTCCATGGATTTGGTTGCAATTGTTTATAACCCAATGAAATACGGCGTTTGTCCTGGTCGATGCCCAACACAACAACGTTGATTTCTTGGCCATTTTGCAAAACTTTGGATGGATGAATGTTTTTGTTCGTCCATGACAGTTCGGACATATGAACCAAACCTTCGATATTGTTGCCCAAATCAACGAATGCACCGTAATCGGTCAAAGAAGATACCTGACCGGTAACTGTGTCACCAACATTGAATGCACGAGATGCAGTTTCCCATGGATCTGCTTCTAATTGTTTTGCACCCAAAGAAATACGATGAGATTCTGGGTCGAATTGGATAACCTTTACCTTGATTTTTTGGCCAACGTGAACCAATTCGCGTGGATGATTTACGCGTTTCCATGATAAATCTGTTACATGTAACAAACCATCAATGCCACCCAAATCAATGAACACACCGTAATCTGTGATATTTTTAACTGTACCTTCGATAATTGCACCCAATGAAACGTTCTTTAATGCTTCTTTTTGGGCGGCGGCGATTGTATCAGATTGAATCGCGCGACGGGAAACGATTGCGTTTGTACGTAATGCATCCATTTTCAAGATACGGAATTTGTCTTTTAAGCCAATTAACGATTTTGCATCGCGAACAGGTTTATGATCAACCTGGGATGATGGCATAAATGCGAATACACCATTGATATCAACAGTATAACCACCGCGAACAACTTCGATAATTGTTCCCTCTGGATCGATACCTTCGGCAACAGTTTTTTCCAAATCTTTCCATGCTTTTTCAGCACGTGCCTTTGTATAAGACAGAACGGCTGTGCCTTCGCGTGATTCATAACGTTCAACAAAAACGTCAATAATATCACCAACAGATGGAACAGATGCACCGAATTCTTTTAATGGAACCCGACCTTCGGATTTCAGGCCAACGTCAACCATTGCGAAATCACCGCGAATGTCTTTGACTGTACCCTTGGTTGCGTAACCCTGCAAAGTTTCTTGTTTGCCATAGTTTTCATCAAACAATTTGACGAAATCTTCGCCGGATATTGGATTAAATAAATCTTTGGATAAATCTTTCATTGAAAAATTTCATACAAAGTTTGCCGTCGTCATAGTTATTAAATGAAAATTTTTAAGACGAGGTCTTGTGGGGTTATTCGGATGATTTTTGCGCCCACCCACAAAAATCAAATGCAGTATACATATAATGTTTTGAAAAATCAAGTTTTTTGGCATATTCAATTGGTGTTTCTATAAATAATGGGACAGGTAATGCAAGTATCACGGGGCTGGCAATCACCGGTATTGTATTGGCATATTATGTTGGGAAATACATAGTGGCCAAAATAGAACAACAAGATGATGAGTATTACAGTGTTGCCAAGAACCGTTTTCAAGAAAACTATCCATTGTTTACATTGGATGAAAAAATTGGTAACATTGTAATAACAGTCGTTACCAACAGTGCAGATTATATATCAGGTGATTTACAATTAGGTACAAAAACACTTGTAAAAATTGGAAATGGATATATCTGGTTGGATAATCAAACCGGTGGCAATCTGGAAGAAATATTGGATGGTGTCGCAATTGTTGGTGCAGTCGCAGGTACCGCAAAAACAGCAATTTCTGTGGGAAAAGCGGCCAGTAAAGTAGATGACGCAGCGAAAGTTTCTGCTGGAAATATTTCAAATAGTGTAGTACATGGGGATTCTAATTGCTATGATGGTCCTTGTTGGTTATACATAATAAACAATAAACCAAACAATACCCCTTATAATGTAGGCGAAACAGGGGGCCTTTTGTGCACGGTCGACGGTTGTATTGCCTGGACGGTCTGGGGCTACAACAATATGATTTACAGGATTACTATGCGTGTTTTGTGGGGGAATAATTGTATTATATGCCAATGCCGATTGTTGCAAAATGATCAATTGAGACAATAATAACGCAAGCACTTTTTTTGAGTACTTTGAAAGTCTCATCCAATATGTAGCCTTGTTACAACAGGTTGTTTTTTTGTTTGCCATATCAACTGTTTGTTATCCTAATGTATAAAATAGGATTTTTGGGAAATCAAGCAGAAAACACAATAATTTTATGACATGTTGAAAATTATAAAAAAAGTGCTTGAATTTTTGAAATGATATCTGTATAGTGTTATGCGTTGCCGGTTTAGCTCAGCTGGTAGAGCGACTGATTTGTAATCAGTAGGTCGGGGGTCCGAGTCCCTCAACCGGCACCAGGATTTTCCGCAGTTTTCTGCGGATTTTTTTGTTGTAATTTGGTGTGTTGATGAAAATAAATTTATGAATTTGTTAAAACAAATAAAACATTTTATATGTGCCTGTAGAAAATTCCGGTATCGGTTGTTGTGCATGAAATGATTGAATATGTATATATGGTTATATGGCAAACGATTGCGAAGTGTGTTTGTTTTATCTTAATTTTTATGGTATACTTTACAAGTATAAGGGGTAAAAGATGGTAAACAGATTTTCACAGAAATTAATAGATTATGATAATACAATCAAAGATTTGGAACAGACCCAAAAACAAAACGATGAAAAAATTATTGGTGGTTGGTTTCCAAAAACGATGGTTTTATTTGGAACCGCAGGGGGCTGTGTGTTGGCTGGGACCGGTTTTGGTGCACCAGTGGTTTTGGGGTATATGGCAGGTTCTGGTTTAATTGCAGTTGGAAGTATTGTATATGAACGTATCAAAAATAAGAAAAAATTTGAAACAGAAATTCGAAAAAATATTGAAAAAAAGCAAAGTTTGTTAAGCGCCAGAAATCGTGCAAATGCAAAGGGAATGCAGTTGAATTTTGTAAATGGACGTGAAAATATAAATACAGACCATGGGGTTATAGATGGTAATAATATGTGGTTTAAAGTGTCTTCGAATGCAGATCGTGGAATCGCACATATGGGTTGGCATGCCGAAACAAAAATCGCAATAAATCGCAGTGAAAAAATAATTGGTGTTTTAGATAAATTGGAACAGACCAGTAATAAAAACAGAATAAAGTCTGTGATAGAAGGAACACCAGATTTATCATCTGATGATAAAAATTTATTGTATGAATTGACCAGTGTCGAAGAAAAAAGAAAGCGTAAAAAGATTTTACGTCAGAATATTGCGGTGGCGATTAAAAAGTTGGAATCCGAAATCGAAGATAATAAAAAATTGGTTCGGGCGTTGGAAAAAGATTGGAAACAACGTAACAGATAATTACAAAAAACACCCCGTTGGGGTGTTTTTTTGTAATACTTTTGATTGTTTTTTGTGAACAATGGTTAGATACATGTACCAGAAATAGAATAACAAATAAAATAATATGTAAACATATTTATATGCGACCAAAAATGTCTGATATTCGTTTTATTATTCATAAAAAAGGATTGCGTATGAAAAAAATATTAATATTGATCATGTTGTTATCTGGTTGTGCGATAAAAAACGAGGGCGAGGTTGGAAAAAAGATAGAAGAAACGTCTGTTAATACGGATAATGTGGCGGATACAATTTCACAAACCAGGAAAGATGAAAATGCATTTGTTAAAAAATTGGTTGATAATGAAATAAGACTAATGGAAAAAAGTTCCGACGAAGAAAACAGAGAAAATCTTAGAAATGCTTTGTTTATTATTGATTGTGCATCTAAAAATCAGGGGTGTTGGAATGTTGGGGGATTTATGGCCTGTGTTGGTAAACGTAAAGAACAGTCTGATTTGATGCGACAATATATGAAAAATTTGGAAATGCGTTTTTATACAGAATACGGTTTTGGTAAAAGTGAACAGGCACAAATCCATGCTGCCGCCAAGGCTATATTGGTTGTTTATTTGGACTGTTTACAGCAATTTGGGGTGAATAACAAATTGTAAAAATTATGAACTGTTTAGAAAAAATAAAGCGTAAAAAGATTTTACGTCAGAATGTTGCGATGGCGATTGAAAGGTTGAAATTAAAAATCGAAGATAATAAAAAATTGGTTCGGACATTGGAAAAAGATTGGAAACAAGGCAACAGATAATTAAAAAAAAACACCCCGTTGGGGTGTTTTTTATGATTATTTGTGAATATTCATAATTTGTGATAGTATAAAGTTTGTATAAACGTTATAACAATTGTGGAGAAAAAATATGGTATGGCCAATTATTGCCAGGTTGGGATTGCGAACAGTTGCACGTGCAGGTGGAACTCAATGGGCCAAACATGGGGTAAAATACGGATTAAAGGAAAAGGTTAAACAAATTGTTATTGGCAAAGCCATTGATAAGTGTGACAAAAAAGTAGAACAACAAATAAAATCAAAAAAAGAATTATTTAATCGTGCCAGATTAAAAATTGGGGGATTGAGCGCCAGTGCGTTGGGATTTGGTATCGCATTAAATGGTGTGGCCGATACGATAACAACGCCTGAATTTATTGCCCCGGTCGCCGGTGCGGTTGTTGGAACATATGCATTGGGCCAGGTTATGAAAAAACGTCCCAAAGAACCGAAAAAATTGAGCCCGCAACAAATTGCAATGTTGCGTAAATTGCATCAACGATAAAAAATGCGACATATATGTCGCATTTTTTGTTTTGTGTTTCCAAAAATATATTAGTTTCAAGTCGATATGTTTTATTTTAATTTTTTTGTCCATTCGTTATCTGGAAAATTCAAACGTAACATTTGTGCATATCCGTTTGCCTGGGATGGCAGGCCAATCGCATTATAACATTCGGTTAAACGGTACAGGGCCTCTGGTGTCATGACGGTTTCTTGGGCACTGGTAATAATGTTTTGTAATTGTGAAATAGCACTGGTCCAATTTTTACGTTTCATGTCCGAACGGGCCGCGTACATGACTTTGCCGGCAATATAGTTTTTTAAAATGATAATTTTATTTTTTGCATTTTTTGCATAATCTGTATTTGGAAAACGTTCAACCAATGTTTCAAATTGTTGTAATGCATGAACAGACATACCCGGTTCACGACGGACGTCGCTGACCTGGCGATAATAGCACATCCCACGCAGGTATAAAATATATGCGGCATCATTGTGGCCTGGGTGAAAACGCATAAAACGATCCGTGGCCAACAAGGCGCCCGCGAAATCATTGTCCATGTACAATGAATACGCTGCCATTACCAATGCATCTGCGGCAAATGGACTGGATGGATATTGGGTTTCGGCACGTTGAAACTCAGATGCCGCAACATCATAATTATGTTTTTCAAATTCATGATATGCGTTCGTGTATATTTCATTTAATGGTTGATCAACCGTCACGTTGGATTTGCCACCACATCCAGTCATTGTTGCAGCCGCACATAAAATAAAAAATATTTTTTTCATTATATTCCTGCCTTGATTTTTTTTGTTGTATTTGAGTATAATCGATTCCATGAACATAGGCAAACATATTTTCGGGGTTGGTGCCATGACCGGCATCAGTCGCATTTTTGGGTTCGTGCGTGATATGTTAATCGCACGTGTTTTAGGGGCGGGACGCTTGTCCGATATATTTTTGGCGGCATTTAAATTGCCAAATTTATTTCGTGATTTATTGGGCGAAGGGGCTTTGTCGGCTATATTTATTCCAATGTATACGGATATGAAAAAAGATAATGCGTTTGCAAAAAATGTTTTTTCTTGGTTGATGGCCGGATTGTTGGGTATAACGATTGTTTTTGAAATATTTATGCCGTTAATTGTATGGTTTTTAGCACCGGGGTTTGTAAATGATCCTGGAAAATTACAATTAACAATTGTTATTTCGCGGATAATGTTTTTATATGTTATTTTTATTTGTGGGGCGGCGTTTTTATCTGCAATATTAAATGCATTTTCTAAATTTTTATTGGCGGCATTTATGCCTGTGATGTTGAACATAATGTTAATATGTGCATTGTTGATATCTATGTTTTTTGCCCAAAGTTCGGTTTTATATATTATGGCGATAACGGTTGTTTTGTCCGGAATAATCCAGTTTGGAATTTTGTGGGAACGTATCCGGCATAATCATTTTGGATTGCGTTTAATTAAACCACGTCTAACACCAACAATTCGCAGTATTTTTAAACGCTTGGGGGTCAGTGTTATTGGTAATGGTTTTTATCAAATTACGATAATTATTGGAACATTAGTGGCCAGTTTTCAAAGTGGGGCTGTGTCATGGTTATATTATTCTGATCGTATAATACAATTGCCGTTTGCAATGATTGGTTTGGCGGTTGGAACGGTTTTGATTTCATCAATATCAAACGCGTTGGCATCAAATAATATTCGCAGTGTTTATATTCAGCAAAATTCGTCTTTACGTCGTTCTATGATGTTGATTTTGCCGTGTGTTGTAGGCTTGTTTGTTTTGGCGGAACCGATAATAAAATATTTGTTTGAATACGGTGCGTGGACACACGCGTCAACGCATGCAGTGGCAGTGGCGATAATGATTCAATCGTTGGTTTTACCCGCAATGATGTCCAGTCAAATTTACAGTAAAACCCTGTATGCATCACAAGATGTCAAGACACCGGTTAAAACCAGTATGATATCATTGGCGGTTGCATCGATAATGTATTTGGTGGCATTTCCATTTGTTGGATATTTGGCAATCCCAATTGGTGTCGTGGTCAGTGGTTATTTAAAAAATGTTTTGTTATATTGTGCATGTAAACGGCGTGGCCTGGTGCGACATGATGGACGAACAATACGAACCATTGCAGTATTTGCGTTGTTGGCGGTTGGTATTGGTGCGGGGTTGTGGTTTATCCCGATTACAGGTTTTATTGTTCTGAGTGGGGCAATTGTTGGGTATGCGATTTTGTATTTGCCGATGGCATATCTTTGTGATAGGTTGGTGCACTAAAATAAAGTTGAATGTAGGGTTAAAATGTGATAAAATTATACCAAAGAATGTAAGGAGTTTATCACATGACAAAAAAAATAATTTCATTGGCTGTTTTAACGGCTGTTTTGTCTGGTTGTGTCGGTAATGGTTATGATGATGGTGCAAACGGATATGGAACGGATGGTTTGTCCGAAGAGGTATTGGTATCTACAACAGAAGATCAAAGTTTGAACGATGCATATTTGTTGGCTGCGGCCCCGAAATATTATGTGGGCAGTGCGTATAAAGTTGAAAACGTTCAATATATACCGATTGAAGATTTAACATATAATAAAACAGGTGTTGCTGGGATTATTCCAGAAGAATTAAATGGAACCAAAACAAATAACGGTGAAATATTTGACAGTAATTTGATGTTTGCAACCAGTAAAACATTACCGTTGCCAACGATTGTTCGTGTAACTAATTTGGATAATGGTAAATCGGTTGTCGCACGTGTAAATAATCGTGGGCCATTTGTAAATACACGTATCATGGATTTGTCGGCCGCTGCGGCACGTAAAATTGGTTTGAATGGTCAGGGTAATGTTCAGGTTCAGGTTTTGGCCGATCAGTCAATCAAGGCAAAAAATGCAACATTGGGTGTCAGTGGACCACAGCAAACCGCAACAGTATCATCGACAGCGTTGCCAGAAGAAAATATTTCAGAACCGGTGCCTGCAACACCAACGTGTGAACCCACCACAACGACCGTTACCACAACGGTGACAACAACAGATGTATCTGATTCGGTTGCAGTGACTGGGCAATATGCAGTTCAGGTCGCAGCGTTGTATTCGGAAAGCAGTGCGAATACATTGGTTGCACGTATGCGTTCATACGGAAATGCCGTTATCGTGAAAGAGGGTGATTTGTACAAAGTCCGTATTATCAATTTGAATGCACAAAAAGCCCGCAGCGTAATTGATTCATTGCGCAGTAACGAAGGTATGATGCCTGGATTATTACAAGATGGACGCTGGGTAAATGCAGATAGCATTTAAACTGTATTAATTTTAATGTAAAATGCCCCAGATTGGGGCATTTTTATGTATAATAATTGTAAGTTGACATTTACAAATCTTAAATTATAATATACGGTATTGACAGAATAAGGAGTTTGGTAACATGAATAAAAATATGGAAATTGCAAATATAATTGATGGTGTGGCACAATCGCGTATACATAATTTGTTGATGGGTAATCCAGGTAAATCGAATTTAGATGGGGCCTTGTTAACGCTTTTTGGAACAATGAAAGGAAATGGTATAGACTTGGCCCCTAATTTGAAACGGACAGATGTTAAGAAAAAGGCTAGAAAAGCGTTAGACAAATTTGAAAAAGCAAAAGATGTTAAGGCCTATAGTGCTATGTACGATGCACTAATAGCGGTTGATAAATGTACTAATAAACGTTAAAGCGCTACGCCCCGAATGGGGCGTTTTTTATGTTCGGGGAAAAATGTCTTGCATAAAAATTGCAATAGTTTTACTATCTGTTCTGTTAAAAGGGAATGGAAAATAATGTCTGTTGTTAATAAATGTATGTATGTATGTATGTATGTATGTATGTATGTATGTATGTACGCTGACTGATGCTATGGCGGCCGTTACGTGTACAAAAACCACACAAAACCCCAGTGGGTGGGTTGATCCGAATGTTAATAATTATTGTACCAGTGGTTCTACTACCAAATGGTATATTATGAATGGGACCTCTTTAAATGATGTTATGCGCCCCTGTACGTCGTGCACGTCTGCGGGAACACTGGTTCCAATTAGTAGTAGTACGAATAGTGCTTTGTTTGCGGTTTGTAGTAATGCAGCTGATTTAGCAAAAGATTTATATACATGTGTTGCAAAGTCTTCGTCGTGCGATTCGAGTACGTGCAGTGGCACAACATATACAACAAATGATACAACACATCAAAGGATAAAGACGACAAAATCTTGTCAAAGTGGTCAATGTGTTACAACGACCACGTATGAATGTTCAAATGGTTATTATACAACTGATAATGCAATAACGTGCACAAAATGTCCGACAATTGGAAAAGATAATGTGGCGGCCGGTACTTTTGCGGCGGTTGTATCAATTACGGGATGTTTTATAGCACCAAACGTTGATTTCCAAGATGACAAAGGAACGGGACATTTTACGGGTGGTCCATGTGCATATTCAAAATAAAAAATATGTTCAATTGTTTTTACATATAATGTTACGGTATAATCAAACAAATTTTGATTGAATTTTTTGTGTGTCAATATTATACTGCCATATAACAGATGCACAGGGCATAGCCGTTCGTGAACAATTTTATTGTTCCATTTGACGGAGGAAAGTCCGGACTGCGTGGGACGACATACCGGCTAACGGCCGGGCGGGGTGACCCGACGATCAGAGCAACAGAGACGATACCGATTTATATCGGGGTGAAACGGGCAATCTCTATGTGCAGCAACTTCAAATAGGTTCCCTTGGACTGGTCCCGGTTTGGGAACGGGTAGAAGGCTTGACATATTGTGGTAACACTTTATGCAGATTAATTATGCTCGCTACCCTTGGGCGGTTTTATTACTGCCCGTGGGCAGAACAGAATCCGGCTTATATATGCATCTGACAAAAAAACCGCCATTGGCGGTTTTTTTGTGTAAACGACGTGTTATTTACTGACATAAATATTACATATAAAATTTATTCAGATTCATAATTCAATTGTGGGGATGGCGGTTGCCCACACAAAAAAACGTAATTATGTGACCAGATTTGTACCCGTCGTCACCCCGCTGCAGAACGGGGGCCACTGTAATGCAGACATATAAGTATAATTTTTTTCAGTGGATCCCGGCCTGAGTTCACCCACAAAATTTACCAATTTTGCTGGGCGATTGCTGGGATGATGGTGTGGTGTGTGACGGGCGGGCCTTGATTAAATCTGTGGACGGTTTTTTGTTGTGGAATACATAAAAAATACATTGACAAAATATTGTCTTGTGTTATATTTTGCGGACATCATAATTCGCATTGTGTGGGAAAATAAAATGGGGGTGTTGATATATGGATAAAATATGCACATCTGGGGCACAAAATATTAATAACTTTGTTATAAATAGAAGTGCTGCATTTGATTTATTGGATCGTATGTTGGGCTGTGTTGATCATGATAAATTTGTGTATGCAATTGGACCGGGTGGATTGAATACTATATTGGATGGCATTGCGATGGCAATTGATGAAAATCCGATGTATCGGCGTGTTATGGAATGTAAAAATAATGATTTGGAAATACAAAACATTTATTTTGATGCAATCGAAAAACAAAAAAATATCAAATCTAAATATTACAGCGAAGATAAATTAAAAGAATTGGCTAAACAAATATATGCGGCATCATATGGTTTTATTGAAAATAAACATGAATTAAAAGATATGTTGCGTTATGCATACAATGATATAAACAAATATCAAAGTTTTGTTAAGCCGGTTATGAAAAATTTGTGTGATGCATTTAATGTTCCAGAACCTAATATTGTATTTTTAAATATTACCGGTTTTTGTCATGGATTGCATTTACCAAATTGTGTAGTTATGTCGATAGATGATGATATTATGGGATTAATCACACATGAATTTGTTCATCATTTACAACGTTTTTATAAAACGTCGGCGGGTATTGATGGAATTAGTCAATCACGTAAATATTCAATTGTTCGAAAATTTTTATGTGGGGTAAATTGCGGAAAATACACAGATTTAATAAAACAAATATATACAAATTCGGTTATAGAATCCGAAGCAATTTTTATTGCTGAATGTGTATATAAAATGCATTGTATTAATTCACGGGCGGATATTGCCCCAGTTTTTGGGACTTTGAAAAACGCGCAGAAGGCAAAATAAGCACGCATTTACGATTATCTATTTCGTGGGGCCCGATTGTTGCTATGATGGTGGCGGGGGGCTATTCCGGTCAAATATCACCCACAAAAATTATCAATTTTATGGTGTTGGGATTGCATGTGGTAAATGTATATCAAAGATATTTAATAAAAACCGCCGTTTGGCGGTTTTTATTAATCGACAACGTGATATGTTTTACTGTCGTATTTAATATTTATTGCACTTGATTGTTTACCCAATTCCAAATTGCCATAACAAACGGTTCCGTCATCATATTTAATATTTAACGCAGGCACGGTTTGTTTTTCCTGATACAATTGGAATGATAAACCATTGGTTTTTAATAAACCAGTTCCTTTGGGGCATATTGCAGCACATTTGCCATGGGTTTGTTTGAATTTATCTTTACATGTTACAGATAATATTTCACATGTTGATTTTGCCGCGTCACATGTCCCGCCATAGTACTGCACACCAGATGTTGATGTGTTTGC
>JAZLJO010000010.1:0-3902 GCA_045617905.1 Candidatus Enterousia sp. | reverse complement strand
TATTATATAATCCAATATTTGCATTACCATTTATTAACGGTGAAATTTGGTTAATAATCAAGATTGCAACAATAATTTATTTCATTTACAAAATGTTAAAAAGTAAATAATAAAACATCCCCTGAAATGGGGATTTTTTATTATAAATATTAAATTATAATTTGAAATTATATTGCAAAAACATTTAATTATTGTAGAATTTAAATGAATTCACACAGAATTGTGATTCAGGGCTGTAGTAGGCCTTACATCAAACCTTTGCGTAAACGCATCGTAATATCCCTGACTTTGGTCGGGGGGCCGTTGGTTATATAACACGGGCAACCGAAAGACCAATGGGATCATTGTTTGACTTGATTCTACTACCTCCCTGACCGTCACATCTTGTGCGGTCTTTTTTCACCATGTGAAAGAATTGATTTGAAGTACTAGAACATAATTTGGGGGTATAAATGAACATTCGTTTTATTACAGGAGTAAAATCCTTACTAATCTTACTATTTGCTTTTAAACCGTTATATGTTTTTGCAACAGAATGGAGAGAATCAAATTATGCCACAAATGGAAAGTACACACTAAATGCCACAGATTACCAACTTTTAGATTTTTCATCTTCTAAACCGATTACGATTACAACAACCGGTGACTTATATTTGACTGGTACAGGCGCCACTCAAGGTAAAACATATTTAAATATAGCCTTCGATAACCAGTACACTTTGACACTGGAAGAAACACGCTTATTAAAAAACGTTACTGGCACCGGTAATCTATTCATTAATGGAAATGTTTACTGTGACGCCTACAATAATTGTCAAAACATAACCAACAAGATTACAATTAATTCTAGTGCTGATTTATCAATTGTCCCACATGCAATAAAAAGTAATATACTTACAAACAATGGCACTTTACGTCTTTATAATCATTCTTTTTTAATGCAAACATTAAACACCAACATTTCAGGATCAGGGAATACATATATTGGTAACAACATATCAACAAATGCCGATTTATTAAATACTGGTATCATCATCGATCACAACAGCAGCTTATTTCTTACTGGTGGCCATATTTCAAAAATAATAACAGGTGTAGACGGTTCTTCAATATTGCATATAGACGGCCTGGTATTCTCCAACGCAAATAATGTTCGGGTCCGAACAGATATATCACCATTAGCTCAACTTTATTTAACAGACGGAACACTTACCCAACAAGTGACATCTGTAAGTTCATATACAGATTCTTATGGTATTACTCATAATGGAACCATTGTCATAGACGGGAGCGTTAAAATCAAAACAACCCCATCTGTAAACAATATAACTGTACTTGATAAAGGTCATCTAAATTTTTATAACAATGCTTCTTTAGCTTCTCCATATACAGCAACAAAATTAACATTACAAAATGCTACACTTGATATTGCAAACGGATACACAGAAACATTTGAAATTCCAACATTATCATTAACCGGTGCCAATACTTTAAAATTGGATATCGATACAACAAATAAAGCAATAGATAATCTTGTTGTTATAAATCAATTAGATTTGTCTGATACCAATAAATTAGCAATCGATTTTAACCCAATTAGTATAAATAGAATTGACGATACGTTATGGTTTGCAACACTACACGAAATTGATACTGGGGAGTATTTTACACTGTTAAACGACCACATAAGTACCACTGATAAAACATATACATTGGCATTGACACACAACGATAATAAATGGGGGATAAATATAGTTTCTGCAACAAATAATGAAACTTCGTCTGGTGCTGATGAACTGATAACGAATAATGCCGACAAAAATGAAAATTTATTTCGAAAGTTAAAAACATACACCAGCGGTGTTACCCATCTTTTATCACAAATAGTACGAAATATGACAAACAGTATGGAAAAACGTATTGGTGAATTACAATGGGGAACATTTAACACGTCATCTAATTCCAAGAATGGGGTATGGACACGTGGTATTTATAAAAATGATAAGTATCAAAAAATCAATATTGCACAATATGGAATAGAGTTTGGATATGACCATATGATATATCACACCAATAAAATAAAAGCATATTTTGGTGGTATGGGCTATATTTCAACATCAGACTCACAATTAGAAGAAAACAATCTAAATGGCACATCATATGGTTTAGGAATATATGGTATGATATTAGGTAACAACGGCTGGTATGGTGATGCCACAATTCGTGAACATATTATTGATTTAGATAATATTTCTCAGTATACAGCCACAACGCTAAACATCGAAACTGGCGTTGAAAATGTATTTAAAACAAAAAATAAAAATTTAAATTTATTTATAAAACCAGCCGTTGAAACAACCATAATATATTTGTCAGATACCACTGTATATGATTCAATAAATATCGATAACGGTTTACACGTGTTATTAAACGCCAATATAATCGCTGGGCCACGATGGACATTGAAAAAGGGAATGGTTCAAACATATGGTAAAATTGGATATACTGCAGACGTTGCACAAAATACATCTATTACCATCGAAAACGGCCATTTCAAATATCGTCAGCATATAAACGCAACAGAATTTGGCATTGGTATTGATTATAAAACTAGAAATAATGCGATAAATCTATATCTTGAAACATCATACAGTACCGGTGATAATTTTAAAGAGATTGGTGGTAATTTAGGAATTAGGTATATTTTTTAATACATAATCTATGGTGGCGGTTTTTCTGTTGGATTACTGCCACTAATTTTTCTATATCGCATTAATATATCACAAAAAAAAGACAGTCTTTCGACTGTCTTTGTATCATTTTAGTAAGTCATTGAAACTACTAAATAAATTCCTGGTGCGAGCAAAGGGGAACGCATTCGACCATTTTTAATCAAAAAACCTACCCTTTTTGCCGCTTTTTACCAGTTTTTTATCTTTTTGCCTAGCACTTTGCTTAGCACTTTTGAAAAATAACGCATTTTTTAGCAAAAGTAAAGTGTTTTTTTACCATCCCATACGATTTATAAAATTTGATACAGTCAATGGGGATACGGACATCATTTTTTGCAATACGATAACAAGTGCGAGCATTTTTTATCTTGATTTTACCGCATTTTATAAAATATAGTATGGATTGAATCCAAAGGGATTTGGGTTCGGGTCGTTCAAAACCCATCAACTACGGTGCGAATTGCATCGTAATCCGTATTGCAAATGATGCATTCGCATCGTTATGCCTGACCTTTGTGGTCGGGCGTCCGTTGTTATACAAAAGGGGAAACCCGAAAGCACGGGGACATTTAGTTGATGTTTTTGAAACCGCCCGACCGCCAATATTCCTTGGCGGTTCATTTTTACACGCAAAGGGTGAATTGAATGTCCAAACAAATGATTATTTATTGGTACACAACCAAGAAGCAATTCAATGAGATTGAACCAGGACAAACTTGGTGTATTGGTGAAGTTGACCCAAGTGCCGGTAAGTATTTTGGTATGTCCACCGCAAAAGCGGCCGAAACCCGCGTGCGTGAAGAACTGGGCAAAACCAAAGACGGGGCACGCATAACCTTTGATGATATTACCGATTTAGAATATGATTCATTTGAATTTCCGAACCCAAATAACAAAGAAAAAGGTATGGATAAAGATATCCATGCAATGTTAAAAAACATTAACTGTAAACAAATTGCCACAGAATGGTTTAATACTACACCTGATGAAATAAAACGTGTCATAGGGCATTTGGTTGCGGGGACATCACTTGGCACAAAATACGAATTACGCAAAAGACAAAGTGACGCAATCGGCGCATTCAAGAAAGCATTGGATAACAAACAAAAAAAGTTTGGTTTATTCGCAATGCCACGATTTGGGAAAACAATATGTTCATTTGAAATGATG
>JAZLJO010000009.1:0-32762 GCA_045617905.1 Candidatus Enterousia sp. | reverse complement strand
CGAACTGGCCGCATTCGGTATCGCACATTCTATCTTGTTTGGTAAACATGCCTGGCCAACCGGATGATAACCAACCTCACATTCCGCAACCATACAATTACCAATCGGTTTATAACTTATCGCATGTTCGCGGTTGCATGGCTGACATGATCCATTACGCATCTCATAATCACTTAAACATGTTGATACTACACATTTACCATCGATTATTTCACTTGGCATGCCTTTGTCATTTTTGTACACATAATTACATTCGTTTGGATAATATCTGGATCCAACAGAATCTCTGCCCGTACAACCGTCTATGTTATTATCAGGACACAGCTTTAAACACTGATGTTCACCACTGATTGGTGTTGTCCCTTCACGCCACCCAAGTGGACACTGGGTATTACCACCAATATTACCCTGGCTGATGATTGTACCACCACAATAATATCCATTTGGACACGCAGTGCAGGTGGTATCATTCTTTGTTTTTATATATGTTGTTGGCCCACATGTTATCATACAATCCGTCATCGCATCATGATCAGATGCATTGGTTGTATTGTTTGTGGTGTATCCCGTTAAACATTTTTTTACGTTTGAACCAGATGTGCTGCCTGCGGCAACGGTATGTACACCTGTATACCAATTATTACCCTGTGGTGTGGTGCATTTCACATCCGGCTGTGCAACCTGTGTTCCGGTGGCACAACTGATTTTACAATCTGATTTTGCATCGTGATCTGTTGCGGTTGTTCCGCTGATACTATAGTTTGCTGGACACGCTGCATAATCGGTTCCAGATATACTGGTTGATCCATAATATACATTATGCTGGTTTAATGTATACCAATTACCACTGGGGGTACTGCATGCCGCTGTTGCCGTTTCAACACGTGTTCCCGCAGCGCAGGTTGTATAACAATCCGTTTTATCGGTGGCTGTAGATGTTGCGGTTTGGGTATAACCATTACCCCAGGCGCTGCATGCGGTTTTTGAATCGTATGACGTACCACCACAGTAATTACCACTACCACATTCATTCCAACGTGCATACAGGGTTATGTCGCGGGCGGTGGTATATGTTTTGCCATTAACCGCTGTACCTGTGGACGTGTAATATTGCGTGCCACCCGTTTCTGCATCATAAAATCCCGCGAATGTATATCCCGCACGTCTTGGCAGGGCGGTTGCCATCGTTGTTCCCAATGACGGTAATGCCGCATCATAGGTCGCAGTTACTTTTGTTGCAGTCCCCAACGTTCCACCATTCGCATCCAGGGTTATTTGATATGGGTTAGCGGTCCATTTTGCGGTAAATGTTTTATTTTCTGTATATGTCCATTTAAATAATGCAGTTTTAACATCTGTTGTTCCTGACACCGTCCATCCTGCAAACGTGTATCCCGTTTTCGTACATGTGTTTGTGGCTGGGGTAAAGTTTGTATCGTATGTTGCGGTTGCATTACCTGGAACTGTCCCAGTTGTGCCGGTTCCACAGGTGTATGTTACCGTATATGTTCTGGCCTTACATGAACATCCCAATCCCGAACAGGTTGTCCCTGTATTGGTGCCACCACTGGTACTGTATCCACTTGAACAGGTTCCACTGTATACACATTGACCACTTGTATTAATGGTAACGTTGGCCTCTGATACCCCGGTACCTCTGGTTGCGGTGGCACAAGCGGTGGCCGCACAAGTATTAGAACCACCATGGTAATATGTTCCACTGACGGTTGTACTGTTGGTAACATCACCTGTTGTACATGAACGATAACATTGGTTTTTACTGTCACGTGGGGTGGTACTGCTGGTGTAAGCGATACCCGCAGTTGCAGTACAACTGCTGCAACTGCTGGCACCCGCCGTGCTGTATTGTCCGTCATCACATTCGTATGCACCCTGTGCCCAAGTGTAGTTTACAGGCAGATTTTTTGCCCCGGGACAACGATACCCCGCCGGACATTGTTCACATTTGGCGGTACCGCCAGGTAAGTATGTACCGGCATCACAATCTACGGTGCTTAGGGTGCAGGCATTGCTTGCCAATGTATAATTTGCAGCACATGTTGCAACCTGACATAAATCAGTCACCTTGTTATCTGTATTCCATGTTGTAGTTTTCCATGTGGCCATGTTTTGTATTGCAGTACAATTTATACATGCGCTGCTGGCCGAACCTGCTGCACTGGTTGTTTTACCCGCACCACACGCGGTACATGCACTTGCTCCCGCTGCACTATATGAACCTGCTACACATTTGGTACAAGAACTTGTTCCACCCGTACTGTATGTACCGGCGGTACAAGAACTACAACTACTTGTAGAACCATAATTTACAGTATGTGAACCTTTGGCTGTACCTGCGGCACAGTTTGTAGCGCTGGTTGCATTTGCACTTGCAACATATTTACCACTCAGGCTGTTTGTATAGCATGCACTTGCACCACCCGTGTTGTCGGCAGCACTGTTCGGATAGAAGCTGCTTGCCAATCCACTACATGCACTGCACGATGTGCTATTTACATAATAATTTGCGTTTGCAGACAACGCAGAAGTTACACTTGCTGTCCCGTATGTAATGGTTGTGCCATTTATACTGCTTGCGGTTCTTTTAATCGTTCCACTTGCGCAGTTTGCAGGAGTCTGGGTCTGATAACATGCTGTGTATGCACTTGAACCTGCGGCTGATGCTGTTGTCCAACCACTGGTTGTTGTACATGCTGTACTTACACCATTCTTACAGTAATTACCGCTTGTACACTGACTGCGGCCGGTACAGTTGTTATTGTTGGTGTTACATCCGGTTGTATAGTATCCATCACCAGGTGCAGAACAACTGCTTGCACCTGCGGTACTGTACGAGTTACGCCCCGAACAAGAACTACAACTACTTGTAGAACCATAATTTACAGTATGTGAACCTTTGGCTGTACCTGCGGCACAGTTTGTAGCGCTGGTTGCATTTGCACTTGCTAGATATTTACCAGCATCTACAGATATTTTACACGCTGATGCGGCAGTTTTCCCACTGGTTGTCTCTGCTGTATAAGAGGTTGGACAATCATATTTTACACCATTGGAACAATATGTTGCACCTGTACATTGTGATTGGCTAGTGCGTGTTGTTGTTGTTCCACCAGTTGAGTAATAGCCAGAGGTTACAGTATGTCTCGTGCTATCCGTGGTGGTGCCTGGACAATAGTAGTTATTGCCACCGCATTCTAAACATTGACCATTGCTTAGATAATACCCCGGGTTACAACTGGTATAGGTTATATCACAGGTATAACCGGCGGCAAGTGCGTTTGCTGTGATAAAAAGTCCAAAAATGCATGTAAAATAACATAATGTACGGCGCAATATATGCATAAGAATCCTTCCTTTTGTAAAAGGATAGAAAAATTTATATATTTAATGCAATTAAAAAAATTAATTTGTTGTATTTTTTTTTAATTAGTTGCGTTTTTGATGATTGTTGTTTGCGGTGGCAGATGGATGCCGGTGTTTTTCTGTCGTCCCCCCCCGTTGCAGAACGGGGGCCATCGCAATGCAGACGTATAATTATAATTTTTTTCAATGGATCCCGGCCTACGCCGGGATGATGGTGTTTTGGCATTAATATTGATATTTGACCGTAACAGTTTCAAAAATCCCCCCCGCATGGGCACCAATTGACATAATAAACAACTGGGCCGTATATTTAAAAATATCAGCAAAAATGTACATTTACTCTGATTCAGTCTCAGATTTTCCTGTGATACAATCATTGTAGTCTTTTATGTCTTTTTTTGTCCAACACCAACTTTCGTCATAGTCGTTCTTGTTACCATTTGATGCCTTAGGCCCATATAATAACATTGATTTGTCTAATTTTTTTGCCGTGGCACACTGTTTTTTGTCCAAATCATATATCTCACGGGCCTGACATTTTATACATATTCCGTTTGAATTTTCCCCCCCCATTAAACTGGTTGGACATTCAACACATGAATAATCCCCAATTTTCGGAAATGCTTTACCCGCGTGACAACGATATTTTACACAGTTATTAGACTTGTCAGGAACTGCTGTATGAATTTCACTGTCAAACCCCCATTCAGTAAAGCCAGAACAAAAATTTATTTTTTTTGCATCTTTCTCAACACTTTTTTGTATATTTAGTAAATGTTCAGCTTCTTTAATTTCTACATTATTTTTAATTTCTTCTTCGGTTGGTTTTTCAATCGAAGCTTCGGCTAATGCGGCATCGGCCGTTTTACATGTTCCATTACTTGTAATACCGTGGTCGCACTGGATGCAGTTTTTTGATTGTAAATCTTCAAAACCATACGTTGAATTTTTGCACATAAACTTAGTGCATTCTCCATCCATTACCAATGTATGCATATCTTCTTTGAAATATTGTTCGGTATAACCACCACACCACTTAATAATACAATCTGAATTGTCGGTATTGGCAACGTATCCAGGAACACATAATAACTTTGATTTTCCGGTTCCAGAAACATTATTTACGCAACTTTTGGCCGCTTTATAACCGTCACGTTTACACTCTAAGCGTACGGGTCTGGCAATAATACCATGCGGTACATATTTTACGGCACCCAATATAACATCATTTTCTGGATCGCGCCCCCAACTGTTAAATGCTTTTACAGATTTTTCACGTTCACCGCTGCTGCCACCACTTGTTTTTAGTTTTATATTTTTAAATTTTTCAGAATAATCGGTTTTATCTTGGAAAGATACCCCGGTCCCAGATATAGAGCAATCATCCCCATAAAAACCCGGTTCACATAATGTAACGCAATCTGCAGAAGTACATTGCCGACTGCCATTATCACACATCGGATAATAATACTGAGTCCAAGAACGCTTTACTTTATCTTTATTATCACACTGCAGTTGGTATGGACAAAATAACCCACCATGTTCATATATTTTTTCTGCAACCAGGCCGACAATGGCACCTTCATCGCTGCCATAAGTTCCACGGGAAAAATCTTTACAAGATTGAGATTTATTCAAATAAACATCACCATCGATAATAAAGCCAGCCTCGGTACCAGTAACATTCGTTTCACCGTTATACCCCCACCAATTCCAGCTGTCTTTATCGATAGTTACAGAATAAGCAGAATTACAGATCAAAAATAATCCATAAAATGCCCCGAACATAATAAAATGGTTGTATAGTTTCATTAGTTGTTTTCCCCTAAGTTTGCATAACATGCCGAATCTTCCCAATAACCACCTAAATCTGTGCAACGCTGTTTATACCAATCGTCTGTAAATTCACAAGAGTTCGTTTTTGGATTATATGTCGCAACAGTAGTATCAGATGTATTCCATTGATTACACGATACAAACGCATTGTTTTTTACACATACCCCCCATGATTTCCATTTTTCTACCGTTTCTGTTTTTGTATTTCCTGTTGTATTACCATATACATTTACATAAAAATCATCTAATTCTGTTATGCCGTTGCCGGTACCGTCAGCTTTAGCGATATTCAAATCCATCCAATTTCCATCATGTTCTTCACATACATTGCTTAATTGTGACGTCAATTGTTCGTATATACTGGCCAATACCATCCTGACATGTTGTTGGGTAAGGGCGGATAATTTATTGAAATTTTTTTCATTCTCTTTGGTTTTGGGATCCGAACAATTTTCAACCGTGTATTTAACAACCATCCCGGCCAACGTGTCTGTTTTGATGTCGTTTGTTAGTGTGTTTGTATAAGCATCAATATTTCCATAGTCTAAACTGCGGCAATTCCATGGGTATTTATCGGTTCCATTTGTTGGGGTACATAATTTTTCCAAATAATTGTTTAATGCAACTTCGCACCCTTCGGCGGCACGTGAGTTATCAACACTGTCAACGAAATTCAATAATGCGGTTAACCCACATGTGCTAGCACCCTCGTCACCACCAACCAAGTGTCCCGCACCATCAAAATCACAGGCACTGTTACCATTCGCATTACCATACAATGCGGCACAGGCAACAACCTTTTCCTTGCACATTGCTTTGGATGCATATGCGGCCAGGGCACCTGCCTGTTGTGATGTTGTCTGATCAAAATCTTTCAAAGCACCGCTTTGTTTGTCGTAACATTCGCGCATTGTTGAAACACAGTTGCTGCGAACTTCTTCGACTTTGGCTGCCTGGGCCTGGGCGATTTCAATTATTGCGGTTCGTTTAAATTCATCCCATACGGTTTTGGAAATGTCACGACATGTATCCAATGCCTGGGTTGCAAACATTTTACGTTTTTCTAAGAAATCATTGAATTCTGGGTTCGCAGATAAAATATCGGCACCGCCATCCAACTTGATCATATATTCCAATTGAAATAAACGGGGACTGTAAATTGGTTCGCCGTTGCTGATATTTACATATGCCCCGGAATAATCCAAACATTTATAATAACCCTTGCCACAGGCTGTATCTGATAACAGGGCCGTTCGAACCTGGTCTAAACAATCATTAACGTCTTGGGAATTATGATTTCTGTATTCTTCCAATCTGGCATCACGTAACATTTTTTCTGCCTGGCGAACGGTGGCCATAGCGGTTTGTTTTGATGCATCGATCTTTTTGGCGTATGCATTACAATCCTGGGTTATCATAATGCTGTATGCACTTTTTGCCATGGTTAATGTTGCATCATTTTCACACTGATCGCTGATCATTGCAACACATTGTGAATTTGATTTGTTATATAATTCTTTGCCTTCTAATGTGGTTAAATCAACACCACCGTTGGAAAATGCACTGCCGCTGTTGCCAAAGCCACCACCGGACCATATATCACCGATATCAGATGAAAAATCCAACGATAACACGCCCATAGATGTGCCGGATGTGGATGATTTTTTTGTGCTTTTCTTTTTCCCAGATAGTAAATCACCAATTTCACTTAATAAACTTGCAGATGCACTGGTGTCGTTTTTCATTGCTGCTTCGCCTGCGGTCGCAGAATACATTGCGTTTACCTCTGCTGCGGTTTTATCGACGGCATTCAAATTGTTGTTTTCAAAGTTTTGTAATAAAATTTTGGCTTGATCTATGGCATCTTCCATGTCACGAAATTCTGTGAAACGTTCACTGCAAAAACATCTGCGATATTTATCATTTGCATTGGCACAAAATTGATCCATACATGTGGCATATGATTCACGACATGCTGCATATGCCCCCCCAATTTTAGATATATCTGTAAAAACGGCCGTTGCACGTGCCTGGGCGGCGCGTGATGCGTTTAGCGGTGTGGTGGCACTGCGACCACGTGCAATACCGGGTGTTGTTAACGCAGATATTCCGGAACGTGAAGTATTTGGTGTTGATATTGCAGAACGGGCCGCAGTATTTGATGCAGTACCACGTGAAGTGCCGTTGATACTGGTTGCGTTTTTGCGCGATACCACAGAATTTGTTGCATTGCGTGATGGCCCCGAACGCGATGACGTGGTTGTAACCTTTGATACAATATTTTTTGCCCGTCTGTTTGATATGACGTGACCAGTGTTGTCCGTGCCATAGCGCGATGTTGTCGTGTTGCCACGTTGTGTTTGTTGGTCCACAGAACGCGTCGCATGAATATCGGTACGTCCCGTTGTATCTATTACGGTTGCACCACGCGGATTTGCCATCTGTATTGCATATGCATTATTATAAACGAATGCAACTGTCACACAAATTAATCCAAAACCACAAAAATTATAAATGGAATTTTTCACGGGACGTCTCTCTTTGTCAATCTAAGGTTAACATTTTTCAAATTTTTAAATCAACCATTAATTTATTCTATGCAACAATTTACTGCATTTTTTACCCAGTCACCCAATTTGCGAACAGTTGATTTTGATTCTGTTTCCAATTTTTCAGGGGATTTTGATATTTTTTTCCCAGAAGTTTTGGTATTAATCGGACATGTAGCGGTGGCATGTTCATAAACATCTGGGGCAATTTTTTGAACACCGGTCATATCAATCAATTCCATATTGATACCCCAAAATAATGAATACAAATCATAGGCCCGATTAAACATTGCGTATGCATCGTTTGTATTACCTGCGGATAAGGCTTTGGTGCCAACCTCTATCAATCGCATAGATGCCGCCAATAAATGTTTTGAAATACACCAAACTTCGCCATCTTCGGCCGATGATTTTTTTACTATGCGTGTCATTAAATCTTTGCGCATGTCACGCACCGTATTAATCATATCATAAAAACCGGTTTTACGCGTTTTGGCACCACTGAAAAAGAAATGTTCTTCTAATGACACTAAATTCATCAATGCGATTGTTAAATCTTGGTCAGATGATAAATCCATCGGGTTGACCTTTTTAGATTCATCAACCTTTTTTATCATTTCGTCCAATGTCATCTTTTTTTCTTTTTTCATTTTTAATTTCCTTTTTTACAATTTTTTAATTAACACAAATTAATTCCGATCGATGGCAACCATTCTATAATCGCCCAAAATATTAATGTTGCAATTAATAATCCGCCAAATGGCATAACAACCTTTTGAAATGGGAACAGGGCATGCCCACCATGGGTGTTTTTATAATGCACATATGCACGTGCCATAGTATAAAATACCACCGTTCCAACAAGCGTTCCCAGCATAAATCTGTCAATTCCCCAAATGCAATCGCGGTTAAAATGAACCATTGGATTATTGCGGGGCATAAAGTAAACCATGGATAGGGCAACATAATACGCAATAAAATTTACAATATACCAAAATGTGTTACGAACACCATGACGATGCATAAATGATGCCGTCCACATAATCAAAGATAACGTTAAACCACCAGCCCAGATACCGGTTAAAACATCGTCAACACCCAACAGGCGTGCACCCTCCAATCCGGCACCAACGGCAACAGTACAAACGGGACACACAGCCGATGAAATACCCGGTATCAATGAAGAAACAACCACCATTAATGCCGAAAATAACCACAATTTTTTCATTATGTTTCCTTTCCTTAAAATTATATTTTACCAATTTTGCACAAAATTGGCCGTATGTGTCAACATGATTTTGTCACCATGCGCATTCGTGCACTGCGTGCACGTTGATTTTTTTCAATTTCATCTGTCGATGGTGCAACCGCTGGGTGTGCCATAAATGGCGCCAGGGCCACCGTTGGCATGTGTGGGTCGCCGGGTGTGGTTGTCCATTGTCGGAAAATATTCTTTACAAATCGGTCTTCGATTGAATGAAATGTAACACATATACACCGGCCACCGGGACGTAACAGGCGTGGAACGGAATCTAATGCAGAACGTATCTGGCCCATTTCATCGTTAACGGCAATTCGTAATGCCTGAAATACCGGTGCAACGTCGCGTGGATTATTAATTAAATTGCGTAATTTCAATGTGGTGTCCGGCACCGCGGTTTTTATTATTGTTGCCATATGCATAGCGTTGCGAATATCGCCATAATCACGTAAAATTTGTGCAATTTCGGCAATAGTTGAATTTTTGATAAATTCGGCAGCGGTAATCCCAGCCCCAGACATTCGCATATCTAAGGGGCCGTCGCCACGAAATGAAAAACCGCGTTCTGGTTTATCAATTTGCATAGAAGATATTCCCAAATCAAACACAATCGCATCACAACAGGCGTCTGGTAATTCGGACATGGCGGAAAATGGTTGGGCGATAAAGGAAAAACGGCCCGTATATTTTTTTTCCATTGTACGTGCATCTGATTCAACATGCGGGTCCCTGTCAAATGCAATTACATTAGCACCAGCATTCAAAAATGCACACGAATACCCACCGGCACCAAATGTGGCATCAATAACTGTTTGACCGCGGATATCCCCCAGGGCATCCATTACAGAATCCAATAAAACGGGTATGTGTTGTGCCGTCATTCAATGTTAACCTTTATCCCCAACCCCGTAAAGTCTGCCGCAGTATTTGTCCCTAATTCAACCCCGTTGGGCAATGTAATTGTCGCAACATGATTGCCGGTGTGTAAATTTAAAATGACACGGGTTGGACCATTTGGTAATGTAATTAATGCCTTTTTTACATCAGGTAAAACCGATTGATTATGAATATCTAATGTTATTCGTTTGGCAATTTTTGCAACCCATTGGGCCAGGGGGGTTATAGAATCAACAAAAATAGATACACGATCATCACGATTTGATATTTTTCCAGAAATTACAACGACCGTTTCTGTAGATAAAATCTGGCTGAACGTTGATGCAGATTCACCAAATGCAACGGCGTCAATGTTTCCAAAACTGTCTGATGCATTTATGGTTATCATATCTTTGCCAGATTTGGTTCTGCGACGTGAAAAAGATCCGATATTTGCGGCAATTTGAACCGGTTTGCGATCGCCAAAGTCAATTAAAGTCGCACTGGTGGCCAATTTGGCACGGGTAATTAAATTTTTATATTGATCCAATGGGTGGGCGGATATATAAAATCCCAATGCAGACAATTCATTTTCTAACCGTTGTGCAAAAGTCCATGGTTCAGTTGCGGTCAAACTTTGAATCAGTCGGTTTTCGCTGACGTCATCTTCAACTGTATTGGCAAATAATGACAATAAATTACCACCATCGCGAGATTTTGAAGCGTATGATAAAATTGCATCTGCATTCATAAATATTTTTGCCCGGTTGGGTTCCAAAGAATCTAAGACACCGACTTTGGCAAAGGCTTCTAATATACGTTTGTTCATAATCGGGGCACAACGTTTTGCAAAATCTGTCAAATTTTTAAAACGCCCATTTTTATTTCGTTCGGCAACAATTGCATCTGTGGCGGCTGTGCCAACGCCTTTGATTGCGGCCAATCCGTATATTATTTTACCATCGCGGACAATAAATAATGATTCACTTTGATTTATATCTGGGGCAACAATTGGAATATTAAAATTCGATTTTGCGTCGTCAACAAATACAGCCAATTGGTCTGTGTCGTTTAAATTGCTGGACATTGATGCCGCCAAAAATTCAGGGGTATAATTTGCCTTTAAATAGGCGCATTGGTTCGCAACGATAGAATACGCAATTGCGTGTGATTTATTAAATGCATATTTTGCAAATTCTTTGAACTGTTCCCATAATTTTTTTGCGGTATCACGGTCCAATGTTTGTTCTTTTTCACAGCCTTCGAAAAATTTACCCTCTAATTCATTTAATTTTTCGATTAATTTTTTTCCCATTGCCTTACGTACGGTATCAGATTGACCGCGTGTAAAACCGGCCAATGCACGGGTTAATTGCATAACTTGTTCTTGATAAACGATAATGCCATACGTTTCTTTTAAAATTGGTTCAGCCTTTGGATGGACATATTCAATTTTTTCTTCGCCATGCATACGGGCGATAAATTGCGGAATAAATGCGATTGGGCCCGGGCGGTTTAATGCATTCAATGCAGATATTTCTAAAAAACTGGTTGGATGCATTTTGCGCAATGTTTGTTGAACAAATTGGGCATCAAATTGGAATATCCCTTCGGTTAAACCACGTTGCCATAAATCCATTGTTTTTTCATCATCAACCGGTATTTTGTCCAAATCTATATTAATACCACGGGTTTGTTGAATAAGTTTTACCGCATATTTTAAAACAACCAATGTTTCCAAACCTAAAAAGTCAAATTTGATTAATCCGGCGGATTCCAAATAATGACCATCAAATTGGCACGATGGTAACGGGTTGGCGGGGTCACGATAAACCGGGGCAATCTTGGTTGTTGGCCGGTCACCGATAACAACGCCACATGCATGTTGTCCCAGATTTCGAATTGAACCCTCCAAGGCTTCGGCTACGTTAACAACTTTGTTCATATCGTCATCGGTTGCCAAAATATCCTGAATTTCATTGGATGCATCAACTGCATCTTTTAGGGTTTTAGCCTCTTGCGGGATTAATTTTGATAATCTGTCCGATTTGGAATATGGGATACCATACACACGACCAATATCACGAATTGCACCACGGGCCTGTAAACTGCCAAATGTTATGATACGACATACAGAATCATGCCCATATTTATCACATATGTATGCCAATACGCGTTCAATACCGGTTGGTTCAAAATCAACGTCAAAATCGGGCATTGATATACGGTCTGGATTTAAGAAACGTTCAAACAGTAATCCATATTTCAATGGATTAACATGGGTAATACCCAGTGCCCATGCAACGATAGAACCGGCCCCAGAACCACGCCCCGGCCCGGTTAATACATCGTTATTTCTGCACCATTGAATATAATCTGCAACAATCAGAAAATATCCAGGGAACCCCATACCAATAATGACCCCCAATTCAAATTCAGCCTGTTCATAATATGGTGCGGTATCTGTGATATTTTGTTCCTGTAAGCGTTGGGCCAACCCATCCATTGTATTTTTGCGTAACATCGCACATTCTGTTTCCAAATCGTCGCCAAAACGTGGCAGCAAGGGTTTTTCATGAACGTTTACCATAAAACCACATCTGTTTGCGATATTAACCGTGTTTTCAATTGCTTCGGGTAAATCAGAAAACAATTCTGCCATTTCTTCGGATGATTTAAAATATTGTTCCGAAGATTTACGGTTGCGGTCCGGATCGATAACTTTGGTCTGGCCCAATACACATCCCAAAGCATCGGCCGCTTCATAATCGTCAGCACAGCCGAATGCCGCATCGTTTGTTGCAACAATTGGTATATTTAATTCACAGGCTAATTTTAAAAATGCGGGTTCTGTTTTGATTTCTTCGGTTAATCCATGTCGTTGAATTTCCATATAAAATCTGTCACCAAAAATATCAAGAAATTGTTGTGCAAATGCCGTTGCCTGGGGGTCCTGGTTATTTAATATTGCCATACCAATTGGCCCGGTATGTGCCCCAGACAAACATATTAAACCGTCGTTATGGTTGGATAATTCATCAAATGAAATATAGGGCCCCAAATGATGATTGTCGGGGCGCATGTACATAATACGGCTGATTTCGCATAAGTTCAAATAACCTGTATGATTTTGTGCCAGTAATACGATATGTGATAAAGATGATTCACGTAAAATTTTAGGATCGGCTGTGTGATGATTTAATGATATTTCTACACCAATAATTGGCTGTAAATGATTTTTCGGCATAACATCTGAAAACTCGGCACAGCCAGACATTAAATTAGTGTCTGTTAATGCACAGGCCGACATATTTAAACCCGTGCATAATTTAGGGATATCTTTGACCCGGATGGTTCCGGCACCGACAGATAAACGTGAATGTGTGCGAAGATGAATAAACTGTTTTTCCATTATGGTTGCGATCATAGCAAAAAATAGCAAAGCAGGGCAACCATATATTTAATAAAAATGGTAAAAAAAATATATAAATAAAAATCCCACCAAACGGTGGGATTCGTATTTGTATCCTATGATTAACGAGAATAGAATTCAACAACCAATTCAGGGAACATTTGAACAGGATATGGTACATCTGCAAATGCAGGTACACGTACAAATGTTGCGGTGAAATTAGCACTGTCAACATTGATATAATCCGGCCAATTGCGTTCTGCAGATTCCAATGCCAAAACAACCAATGGCATTTGTTTTGCTTTTTCGCTGACCGTGATAACGTCACCCGGTCTTACCTGATATGATGCAATTTTAACACGTTTGCCATTAACCATGATGTGGCCGTGGCTGACCAATTGACGTGCCGAGAAAACAGTTGGTGCCAATTTAGAACGGTAAACAACTGCATCCAAGCGACGTTCCAACAAACCAATCAAATTTTCTGGTGTGTCGCCTTTCATATTATCTGCTTCTAAATAATATGCACGGAACTTCTTTTCACCAATATTGCCGTAATAACCCTTTAAAGTCTGTTTTGCACGCATCTGCTTTGCGTAATCAGACGAACTGGCCCCGCGGGAAGTAGGTCCATGTTGACCAGGTTTATATTTACGTTTGTTAAACGGAGATTTTGCTTGACCCCACAGGTTAACACCCAAACTGCGGCCAATTTTTAATTTTCTTGTGCTACGTTTTGCACCAGCTCTTGCCATTTTTTATCCTTATTTTTTGGTTTTTTCGGTGCCAGGCGAATGACAGAATCCTTATTTCAAACGGGACCAAAATGCACCGATGATTATTCAGCTCTGATTACCCAGCGACTGCACTTTACTATATTCATTATGATAATTCAAGTATTTTATTGAATTATTTGCTGGTTATATTGTAGTTGTGTGTGGGTAAATTGGGAATGTTGCGATGAATGGGGGCAGATCTGCACCGTTTGGAATGGCGGTGGACTGTTTGACAGTGATGCGGTGTGGAGAGGAAAGGTTGAAAAAAATTACAAAACAAAAAAACCGCCACCATGTGACGGTTTTGCAAACACATATTTCATTATATGTATTTTTATTATTTTTTGCCTTTTTCAGCAGATGTTGCAGACAAATCTTCAACAATACGTGCCTTTTTGCCAGACAAACCGCGCAAGAAAAATAATTTTGCACGACGGACACGACCGATACGTACTTTTTCAATTTTTTCAATAGCAGGGCTGTATAATGGGAATTTGCGTTCAACGCCAACACCGTATGATTCACGACGAACTGTGAATGATGCGTTGTTACCATTACCACCATCACGTGCGATAACAAAACCTTCGAATAACTGAATACGGAATTTGTCGCCATCTTTGATTTTTACGTGAACACGTACAGTATCACCGGCCTTAAATGCAGGAATTTCTTTGTTCGCATTTAATTTTGCAATTTGTTCAGCTTCGATTTTTTTAATGATATTCATTTTTCATTTTCCTTTATTAAATCCGGACGACGTTCTTTGGTTATTTCGTCCGATTGTTGTTTCCGCCACCGTTCTATGTTGCCGTGGTGACCGGACAGCAGGACTTCTGGGACATTTTGTCCACGCCATACTGACGGGCGGGTGTATAACGGCCATTCCAACCCCCCGATTTCAAAACTTTCGTTCGTGGTGGATTCAGACCCACCATGCAATACATTATCCATCACGCGAACGCAACTGTCAATAAAAACTTGTGCTGCAATTTCACCACCGGACAGAATATAATCACCAATGGATAATTCATGTATATTATACATATCTATGACCCTTTGGTCAATACCTTCATAGCGACCACATAACAGGGTATAGGTTTCGTTTTGGTTTGCAATAAATTCGCGGACCATTTTTTGATTTAATCGCGGACCACGCGGGGAAAAATAAATTATTTTTCCAGGATTTTTTATCGAATCCAACGCATTTCCCAATACGTCCGCACGCATAACCATCCCTGAACCGCCACCAAATTGCACATCATCAACACTGCCATAATTATTAATTGAAAAATCACGGATATTTATAATATCGTATGACCAAGTGCTATTATTCAACGCACGACCAACCACACCGGCCCCAAGCGTTCCTGGAAATAGTTCTGGAAAAATTGTCAAAATATTAAAATGCACGTTTTTTATTTTTGTTTGTTACGTTTATAACATGATAGACAGATACCTAACATGGGTAAAAAATGTTCACGCGCAGCACGTGATTCAAAATTATATTTATGTATAACTTTTTCGTCGTGTTGTTCTGTTTCCAGATATGTTCGTAGTTTAAGCTTTTTGCAATATTCCATAACAGAGCATGTGCCTGTTTTTTCAACATGGGCACAATCTGTTGATATAAAATGCCCCGTTTTTTTACATAAAAATTCCATAAATGTTTCTGACATTATTTCACCATTACAACTTTATTTTGTATATTAACATCTGCACCAATAAAAGACAGCATTTCACCATTGTCTAATTCAATAATATCGCCGCCGCCAAAATTGTGAAAACATTCAATTTGTCCAATTATTACACCGGCACGCATAACATTAAAACCGATTAAATCTGTTTGATAATATTCATCATTGCGTAATTCGGGCAGGGTATCACGCATTACAAATAATTCCGTATTACGTAATTGTTCTGCACTATCTCTGTCGTCTATACCATTAATATGGGCAATAATAACATCAGAGTTTGGATTTAAGCGTCGGATAAATTTAAAATCAGGCCCCGTGAATTTATCTGATAAAATAGACATTTTTTTTAAATCGTCCGGGGTTGTAGTATATGTTTGAACCCGAACATCCCCACGTATTCCCTGGGGGGCGACAATTTTACCAACCAATATTTTTTTATTATCTGACATGGCTAAAATCATTTCTTGTATATTTTTTCCCTGGCTGTCTGTAATAATTTATAATTTATGTATCTTTGACAAAGCGACTTTTGGTCGCCAGCAGGGCAGTGATTATCTGCGATACCAACCGTTGGTATTTTGTCTTTTGTATGTGAACAACTGTAATACAATGGATCCTTGTATTTACAATAATCATTACTAAATGGACAATTCCTGTTGTCAGTCATTATATTAAACCCCTGATCGTCATACAAAACCCGGTATAACAACCGGGTTTGTAAAACAAAAATATGATAAGTTGTCTTATTCAGCTGTGGTTTCGGCTGCAGCTTTGGCGGCTTCGGCCGCTTTGGCTAATTTTTCAGCTTTGTCTTTAATTTTCATTTGCGTTTTTTCTGATTGCAAATGTTTCTTTGTTTGAACAGGAACAGGTTTTGCAGCAACCAAACCGGCCTTTACAAAGAATTTATAAACACGATCTGATGGTTTTGCACCATTCGCCAACCATGCCTTTACACGTTCAATGTTCAAAATAACACGTTTTTCACTGTCACGTGGTTGCATTGGGTCATATTTACCAACGGTTTCTAAAACATTACCTGAATTACGTGCATTACGTGAATCTGTAACGATAACGTGATAATATGGACGTTTTTTTGCACCGAAACGTGCCAATCTGATAACAGTTGCCATAGTTTTAACTCCTTAGATTTTTAACTGTTTATCCCAAAAAGAAAACCCACACCAAGGATAAAAACTTATCGGATGGCGGACCACGCGTTACCACGCACTGGTTAAACTACGATGGCAATCTTTGGGATTTGCAGGGACATTATGTAATGATTTTTATAAAAAGTCAAATATTTTATTGTTTTTGTCCTTGATATTTTTTTATGCACAGTATAAAATCTGTAATGTTTCGCGGGCGTGGTATAATGGCAGCACGAAAGCTTCCCAAGCTTTAGACGAGGGTTCGATTCCCTTCGCCCGCACCAAGTTTGAATTGTGTGTCGTATGAGTCGGGTATCCTTGTGACGCACACATCAATTCGTTGCTAATAACGCAACTCGTTGTGTGTTTATACATGCGGATTCCCTTCGCCCGCACCATAAATTCAACCGGCCATTGTGTCGGTTTTTATTATATTTTTAATACAAAGCGTTATAAGATTAGTTTTTTTAGATAAAAAAACAGCACCAATCGGTGCTGTGGTTATCTTGATTTTGTAGGCATCTGTTTTTTGAATTTTAGTAACCATTGTTTTTGTTTTTCAACCTCTTGCGTGGCCAATCCGGATTGTTCAATTCTGCGAAGTAATTTTTTTACCTGATATATGATATCCGTTCGGTTATATTGGGTTGCAACTGTTATTATATCGTTGCACAGTTCAACTAATTCTTTTTCTGCGGTGTTGCGTTGCTTTTTGCGTCTGGTGTTTTCATAAACACAACGTAAAACATTTGCCCGACGATCATTCCCCATGGTTGCCCCCTGTGGTTTAGTGAAATTTTATTTTCCAGAAACAGGTATTTGTAATATCTGTTTTGGAAAAATCAAATCTGGATTTGCGATATTATTGCGTTTTGCAATTATGCTGAATAATACACCACGGCGTAGAAAATTGCGTGCAATTATCCATAAACAATCACCACGACGAACGGTGTAATATGTGTCGTCATCCCCGGTCATTTCTGGCATAGTAAATTTATGTTCAACGCGTGCCACGGTATTGCCATCACCATCATGTAAGCGAACAGTTAATGTATATTCGCGTCCGGTTTCCAATTGTCCAACATCTGCACCCAGGCCAAAATGATGATGATCGGAAACACGCGCAAAGCCCATATAACGTTCATTCAATGTTAATGAAACGCGTAAACGTGGCAATGCATCACCGGTTACGACGATACGACCGGTGTCTAAATAATCAATTTTTGACACAGATAAATCACCATCCGCTAACATTTTGGGCGATTGCAATAAAGTACTGCCTTCGCGTGTCATTAATAATGAAACAGAATTCTCATACCCGTGTGCCGAAACATACAAAAATACATTTTCTTGGGATTTGATGCCTGAATCTGCACCGATTAAGGATAAAGTATAATTGCCGGGTGCAAATGCATTAACGGGGGCATAAACAAATTCACCATTACCATCGGTCCGTTCGGTTGCAGTTATTTTGCCATTAATAACGATTGATATATTTTGATTTGCAACCCAACGTCCGGCAACAACGACGTTACCGCTGGGTTCGATGCGAACGATATCAAAACTGGGGGTAACGTTTTCTGTATTTGTATCTGTGGGTTGCTCAACAGTTTGAATTACAGGGTCTGGAACATTTGGAACAGGTGTATCTGCAACAACAGAGGTATCTGTGGAATGTATAAATGCAACCCAAATTGCGATAAAAATAACCGCCAAAGCACACATAATTGGAAACCAATATGCCGCCAAACCGCGACGACGTTCAGGACCATAAACAACAATTGCAGGATTGATTGTTTCTTTTTTTTGATCTGTTGTTGCAATGATAACAGGTTCCGATGTTTTTTTATTATTTAAAAATGAATTTAATTTCCTTAAAAAACGTCCCGTAAAATTACGACGTTTTTCCATCCAATCGTTTTGTTGTGCGATTGCGTCTTCGATGATTTCATTGGTTGACCGTTTGGTTTTTCCCATAGAATTCTTTTTCACCATACAGATGTCTCCTTGTGTTTTACGTAGGATTATTTATAGTCTTTGGACAAATTATTGCAAATTTATTTTCTTTGTCAACTTATTTATGATATAATTTTATATCGAAATAACCAAAGGGAAATAACAACATGAAAAGAATTGGAATTATGACCACAGGTGGGGATTGTTCGGGATTAAATACCGTGATTCAACGTATTATGCGTGGGGCGGGATTACGTGGATGGACAGTTATAGGTATTAACGATGGAACAGATGGTTTATTAACCAATCCCCAAGAAATAATTACATTGACACCGAACGTATTGTCTCTTGAAAATTCACATTTATCGGGCAGTATTTTGCACAATGGACGCCCTGGGGCAATGAATTTTGCCGTGGCGGCACATAATGATACGTTGGCAGAATTTAAAAACCATTTACGTCGTTCGTTACAGAATTTAAAATTGGATGCATTAATATTGATTGGTGGAAATGGCAGTTTGTCGTTGGCATGGTGTAATCGTGATGTTTATGCAGATTTGCAATTAGTATGTATTCCAAAAACGATTGATTTGGATGTTCCACAAACAGATATAACCGTTGGTTTTGATACGGCCGTTCAACAATTAACATCATTTTGTGATCAATTATTATTAACTGCACGTAGTCATCATCGTTGGTTTGTTGTTCAGGCGATGGGGCGTGATTGTGGGGAATTGGCATTACATGCCGGTATCGCCGCCGGGGCCGAGGCTATATTGATTCCAGAAATAAAATTTGATTTGGATTGTTTGATTGCTCATATACGCAATGCAAAAACAGATTATGGTATTATTATGGTATCCGAAGGCGTTTCATTGCGTGGCCATTCCGGACAGCCGGCCGATATTATTTCACGCCGTTTAAATGCCGAAGGAATTGCAAACAGAACTGCATTTCCGGAACATATTCAACGTTCGGGTGATACAACCGCGCGTGACAGAATTACCGCCACGCAAATGGCCGAATGTGCATTAAATGCGGTTGATAATAATGAAACATACGTTATGACGGCGATACAAAATGGGCATTGCAAAACAATTAGTTTGGCTGATTTTTTTGATTCTGGTAAATATGTCCAGGATTCAAAAATAGATGGCCTGCAAACATCAAATTCATATGTATCCCCGGACAGCCCATTGTTATCGTTGGCGTGTAATATGGGTATATATATTGGTGAAATGCAATAATATTAAAAAAATCCCCCAAAATGGGGGATTTTGTGTTACACCAAACTGGTGCCTGTCATTTCTGATGGCTGGGGCAGATTTAACAAATGTAATATTGTTGGTGCAATATCTGATAAACCGCCATTATTAATTGTGTGAGGTGTATTTGATACAACAATAACATTTACCGGATTTGTTGTATGTGCAGTCCATGGCGAATTATTCTCATCATCCCACATTTTTTCTGCATTTCCATGATCTGCGGTAATAACAACCGTTCCATCTAATTCCAACACCGCCGGTATTAAACGGGCCAATTGTGAATCCAATGTTTCCATTGCACGAACCGCGGCATCAATATTACCAGTATGGCCCACCATATCGCCATTGGCATAATTCAAAATAATTACATCAAATTTATCCAATTTTGGTAATAAAGCATCGGTTATTTCAATTGCCGACATTTCTGGTTTTAAATCAAACGTTGCAACATGCGGTGATTCAATTAAAAATTTTTCCCCACCTGGAAAATCAATATTACGTTCGGCATCAAAGAAATATGTAACATGGTTATATTTTTCTGTTTCCGCAATCCGTAATTGACTTAAACCAGCTGCAGCAATTACATCGCCCAATGTATTTTCAACAGTGACATCTGGCAACAGTGCGGGGCAATGTTCGTTTAAGCCTTCACCATATTGTGAAAAACATAACATACGTGCGTTGGCCGGTAAAATGGCACGAACAATTTGACGGGCACGATCGCTGCGATAATTTCCAAATAAGAAACCATCGTTTTGTTTAATTGGGACACAGCCATCAATTATTGTAGGCTTAATAAATTCATCTGTTTCGCCACGATTTGTTGCCATTGTAATGGCGTCTGCAATGGTTGAGGCGTGATATTCTGCGGTTGCATTTACAATGGCATTTGCCGCCAATTCTGTGCGATCCAAATTTTGATTACGATCCATCGCGTAATAACGTCCGGATATAGATCCAAAAAAAGCCTGATTTGATACAAAATATTGTTTTAATTGTTCGTGAATCATATTTACAAATTCAATTGCAGAACCGGGCAGGGTGTCGCGACCATCGGCAATAAAATGTATGCATAAACGTAAACCGGAATCTAATACACGCTTTGCGATAATTAACATATCGTCAATGCTGGCGTGGACACGACCATTTGACATCAATCCGGCCATATGAACAATTCCACCAGATTGCTTTACATCGGATATAAATTCCTGTAATGGGATATTTGTATCCCAATTTTCAATTTGAAAACGGCGTAAAAACTGATTAACAATGCGCCCAGCACCGATTGTTATGTGCCCAACCTCGGAATTGCCCATTGTGTCATGGGGCAGTCCAACTGCGGGACCGCTGGCATCCAATATGGCATGTGGATATGTTTTTAATAAATTATTAAAGAACGGCATTTTCGCCATTGCAACGGCATTATGCTGGGAATCAGAACTGATACCAACACCATCCATTATGCATAAAACAACTGGTTTGGTCATTATAAATACTCCTGTTAAAAAAAATCTGTTGTGACGGGACAATTTATCACAATGTTTTTTTATTTGCAAAAGAAAAAGATTTTTGTTTGGTATATGGTGTGGAATAAAAATAGTATTTTTGTATAAAACAGATGAGTGTATAAACAAAAAACACGTCATACAGACGTGCGATTTATTTTTTTGGTGGGTTAGGTAGGACTTGAACCCACGACCAAAGCGTTATGAGCGCTCCGCTCTAACCAACTGAGCTACTAACCCAACGTGAACAATTATATATATTGTTTGTGAACAGTGCAAGTGATTTTTATTATTTTTCTTTATTTTTATTACATAATGCGGCAATATGTGTGTTGATATGGCTGAATTAGTTCAAATTTTAAGTGATACGCAAATAACCGCATGGAATACAATTGAACGTACAAATGCAAATGTTGTTATCATGGGGCAGGCCGGTACCGGAAAGTCAACGTTTATTAATTATTTTAAGGCGAATACAAAAAAACGCGTGATTTGTGCATGTCCAACGGCGGTATCTGCCTTAAATGTTGGTGGGCAAACAATTCATTCTATGTTTCAAATTCAACCACGTGATTTTGTTGTGCCAGATTTATTAAAATTAAAGGCAAAAACGCGAAATGTTTTAGTGGCAGCCGATGTTTTAATAATTGATGAAATATCAATGGTTGCCCCAGATTTATTGGATGCAATGGATATTTTGGCCCGTCAGGCCAGACGTGACAGCAGGCCATTTGGTGGATTGCAAATTGTTGCAATTGGGGATTTATTTCAATTACCACCGGTTATTACGAATTATGCTGCGGATATGTATCTGGCGGAATATGGTTTTTCAAATGCATATTTTTTTGACAGCCACGTTTATCCGCGTTGCGATTTTGTTCGTTTTGATTTTAATACGGTCTATCGTCAAAATGATGCACCATTATTGGATAATTTACGTCGGTTGCGGAATGGTGATATTGGGGCATTAGATTTTTTTAATAAATGCAAAATAGATGATAATGAACAACGGGAAAATGCAATTATTATTACACCGTTCAGGGCGGTTGCAGAGCGTATAAATTCCGACAGATTGAATCAAATAAATGCACCAATGATAACATATACCGGTGTTTTATCTGGGACGTTTTCTGAACGTGATGTACCGGCACCAATGCAATTAAATTTAAAGGTCGGGGCGTTGGTTGTTTTTGTAAAAAATGGTGATCGGTGGCATAATGGTTCAATGGGGCGAATACAAAGTTTGGGAACACGGGAAATAGTTGTTCAATTATTAAATCAATCGCGTGATGTCGTTTCGGTGCGACCCGAAAAATGGCAAAAAATTGAATACGCACGTGATGAAAATGACCGATTAATTGAAAATGAGGTTGGCAGTTTTAAACAATTCCCATTAAATCTGGGATATGCCATGACAATCCACAAAGCCCAGGGTAAAACATTAGATGCAGTTGTTGTGGATATATCGCGTGGGGCATTTGCACATGGACAAACATATGTTGCATTATCACGAACACGTTCTGCGGGTGATATGCATATTGCGTCACCATTACGTGATAGGGACGTTATTTTTGATTCGCGTATTTTGGATTTTGTTTCAAAATGAAATTAAATTTGTTTTTCCATTAATATCGCATCAACACCGTCATAATATTTTGGACGAATACCAATTTGATTATATCCGGCGGCACGGTATAATGTAATTGCAGGGCTGTTTTGGGCGTTAACCTCTAAGAATATATTGTGAACGCCATGTTGTTTCATGTCATGTTCGGCCAATCCCAACATTGCTGCACCAATTCCATTACGGCGTGCATTTGGGGCAACACCAATACTAATTATTTCGCCGGTGTCAATTACGCTGCGATATACAATAAAACCGTTTTGGCTGGCGATTATTTCACATCCGGATTTTTTTAAATCTGCAAAATCCGTTTCAGACCAAGGCTTGTCCGGAAAACATTGTTTGTGAAGATTTGCCAATTGGTTAAGCATTTTGTTTTTTCTGTGCGTTTTCTTCCGCATAACTGGGACGTAAATACATTGGAACCACAGGTTCAATTTTGTTGTTGGATAATTTATCAATTACAATTTGAACCGCATTTTTTAAATTAAATGGACGATGTCCAACGGTGCGAGGCCATTGCATTTGTTTATATTCCAATGTATCGATATCCATTGTACATGGGGGCAAGTTTGCTGCACCAACAAAAAAATCACCACGTCCAGATTCAATTGCAACAAATGCATCCGGATTTTCGGCCAAATACAATTCAAATGCATTTACCGAAATCAAAGGGATATTCAGTCCCATGGACAATCCTTTGGCATAGGCAATCCCCAAACGTATTCCAGTGAAACTGCCTGGACCAACGATAACGCCAATTGCAGACAAATCAGACCATTTTTTACCACACTCTGTGATAAATTCTTCGGTCGCCATCGGTAACGCAATTGACTGTTTTTCTGTATCTACGTATTTATGTTTATCATTCAAAACAAATTCCAAACCGCCACCAGACGTATTTATAATAAAAATATTTTGTTGCATGTTAATATCTTTAAATTTGTGCAGAAAAACCGATTTTATTAGATAATCCTGCGTTTTTACGGATTGATAATAAATCATCAATTTTTGATATTGTAAATTCTGTAGGGACATCTTCGCCATCATTTTCCAATAATTGACGACGTAAAATTGCGGTTAATTCGCGCTGTAATTGACGAACCCCCTGTTCTGATGTGTATTTTTGTATGATATGACGTATTGCGTCATCACCGATTTTTATATTATCAACGTTCCAACCTGTATCATACGCCGCACGATTAATTAAATGTTCGTGCGCAATTTTTATTTTTTCGTCCACACTGTATCCTGGAATTTCAATAATTTCCATACGGTCTTTTAATGCATTTGACAGGTTTAAACTGTTTGCGGTGGCAATGAACATAATGTTTGATAAATCAAAGTCAACTTCTAGATAATGATCACGAAATGTTTTGTTTTGTTCGGGATCTAATATTTCCAATAATGCGGATTCAGGATCGCCACGCCAATCGCGTCCCATTTTATCAATTTCATCCAGTACAATTACAGGATTATTTACACCGCAACGTTTTAATGCATCCATAATGCGTCCTGTTTGGGCCCCGATATATGTTTTACGGTGACCACGGAAATGTGATTCATCCGAAATTCCCCCCAATGATATGCGTTGATACTTTCGTCCCAGGGCCTGGGCAATTGATTTACACAGTGATGTTTTTCCAACCCCAGGGGCCCCAACCAAGCATAAAATTCCCCCGCGATTGCCCCCTGTTTTTTTCATTACAGCAATGTGTTCCAATATACGTTCTTTGACCGCTTGCATACCAGAGTGATGATTGTCCAATATCTTACGCGCAGCCGTTAAATCAATTTTGGATTTGTCAGATTTATTCCATGGCATTGCCAATAATTCATCCAAGTATGATTTTAATAAGCCCCCTTCGTTAGACATTGGGGACATATTGCGCATGCGACGCCATTCTGATAATGCCTTGTCCATAACAGGGGCAGGCAAGTGGGCACTTTCAATGCGTTTACGCATTTTATCAACGTCCATTTCTTCGCTGTCATCGCCCAATTCTTGGTGTATAACACGCAATTTTTCCTGTAATATTGCATCACGGTGGTTGCGATCCAAACGTTGTTGAACACGACGATTAATTGTTGCCTCAATTTTGGCATTTTCGGCCATCAATCCCAAATTATATAAAATTGCGGTTAATTTTTCTGTCCATGTATTCATCAATAATATTTTTAACGCAGTATCGATTTCGAAATTTGCAACCTGGACAACATAATCGATAAATGCAGGAATTGGATATTCATGAATCAGTGTTCGCAATTTCGCAAAAGACTTACGTTTTGCGGGTTCTGCCATTGAAATCAATGCGGTAACAATTTTATCACGCAACATTTGTATTTCTGGGCTGTCTGGGCTGTCGGTGATTTCAATTGGTGTTACATCCGCAACAAAACCATCCGCAACATACATGATACTGTCCAATTTAACAACAGTGCGTGCCTGAATAATACAATGCAAACCACCATCTGGCAGACGTAAAACATTTGTTATATCTGCCAAGACACCGGCATGATAAATATCAGATTCATCTGTGGGGACACCACCGGTACGTTGTGGAACGATTACAATACGTTTTGATGCATCTGGTGCATTTGCCGCCTGAATACATGCGATTGCCGCAGGATGATTTATGAACAACGGCATAGTTGTCCCAGGATGAATAACGACATCATTAAATGGTAATACAAATTCTTTCATAGTGATTTATAATATAGGGCGTTTTAAGTTCTTTTTCAAGTCAAATAAAAACCCCCGAAAACGGGGTTTTTTATTCCAAATAATCAAAATTAACGACGACGAAAAACATTGTGTTGTGCGGTATTGCTGGAACGCTTTGACAAATAACGTGCGGCAATTAAAACCAACCACTCAACGCTTAAAACGGCCAATAATGCGAATTTCTGATCCAATTGTTCAACAAAACCTAAAACATACACAAATTGTGCGATATAAGAAATGTATAAAATACCAAAAATTCCTGTAAAGAATATTCTTTTGATTTTTCCAAACATAATCGGTTCCTTTTTATTTTTTACCTTTGATACTAAATTATAGAAATATCGGGTTTCTGGTGCCAGGTACCCGACAACCCCGCAATAGCAAAAATGAATATAATCAACAATTGCCAATTATACTCTGCGCCATCTTAGGCAGCCATTGCAAAGCGAACATTGTCGTTCGCAGCGATTCTATCGCCATTCAGTTTTTAATTGGTATTTAACGACACCACGTCGAATTCAACCGATTTGCCTTTACTGCGTCTGTCGAAACTGTGTCATCCCCATGATTTTTTATTGGTGGAGATGCCGGGTACCGCCCCCGGGTCCAAAACGACTATTTCGCAACGGATTCAGAATCATCTTCGCATATGCGACGTGAATATTATATATATTTGCGGTGGAAATTGCAAGTTTTTAAGTTATAATAAAGAAAAACAAGGTTAGAACATGAAATTTTTAGACAGGGCAAAAATATTTATTCAGGCCGGACATGGCGGTAATGGCAGTGCCAGTTTTCGTCGTGAAAAATATATCGAATTTGGTGGACCAAATGGGGGGGACGGTGGTCGTGGTGGCGATATTGTGTTCCGTGCGGTTCCAAATGTTAATACGTTAATAGATTATCGCTTTAAAACGAAATTTGTTGCCGAACGTGGGCAAAATGGTATGGGTAAAATGCGAACAGGGGCATCTGGTGAAACATTGGTTTTACCTGTACCAACGGGGACGGTTATATTGTCTGAGAACGAAGAAATTGTATATGCAGATTTAAACGTTGACGGAATGGAATATCGGGCTGCACGTGGTGGAAATGGTGGATGGGGAAATTTACATTTTAAAAGTCCAACTAATCGTACCCCACGTCAGGCAAACGATGGCCTGCCGGGGGAAGAACGCACGGTTATATTGCAATTAAAATTGATTGCAGATATTGGTCTGGTTGGTTTTCCAAATGCGGGTAAATCGACATTGTTATCGACTGTTACATCGGCCAGACCAAAAATTGCAAATTATCCGTTTACAACCGTAAATCCACAATTGGGGGTTATGTATGCACATAATCGCGAATTTGTGATGGTTGATTTGCCTGGATTAATTGAAGGTGCACATACCGGCGTTGGATTGGGTGATAAATTTTTGGGTCATGCCGAGCGTACAAAAATGATATTGCATGTTATTGATGGTACTGAAAATGATTGGGAAAAACGATATGCCGCAATTCGCCATGAAATGGATTCGTATGGTGGTGGTTTGTTGGATAAGCCTGAATTGGTTGTGATTAATAAAATTGATGCCATTGATGTGGATGAATTAAAAAATAAAATGGATATGTTTAAAAAATCATTTGGTCGGAAAAAGAAACCGCAGATTATTACAATCAGTGCCGCCGGGCAAATTGGAATAAATGAATTAATTTCACAGGTTGAACAGATGTTTTTGGATATTATTGAATATGAAACAGAGGGCAATATAGATGAATAATTTTTCTTATTTTTTAGATGAAAAAAATAGCAAAATGTGTAAAAAAATCGAAGCATATGAGATGGATTGTGTCAAAGGTAAAATGGCGATAAAGCAGGTTGGAAAAGAATTAAAAAATATTCCACTAAGAACGTTGGCGCCAAATGATGTTGAATTTATTGCTGGGGAATGGCGTGTCCAAAATAAATTGAGTTCAAAAATTATTAAAATTAGTGTTCAAAATAGAGAACAACAGTTCGTTTTAGGGGAACGTTTACCTAGTGTGAAAAAAAATATTTTTGAATATTATAAGGCAAATGTTGTAGGTTCGAATTGTTATGGAAGTTATGTTACGGATGTAGAAATGATTGTCGGTAAATATGAAACAAAGCACGCAACATATTGGGCATTTGGAAAAGATATTGAAGAAGTAAACAGTTTGTTATGGTGGAAATTGGGAAGTACGCACGCGGAATTAATCCATTCGGTTGAATCTAAAAAAAATGGTATGATCGAAAAAATTTACAGCTGGATAAAATCTACGGTACGTGTATAAAAATATTCATATAATAAAGAAAAAAGGAGAAAAAATGTCACAGATTTCATTGAAAGGGACACAAACAGAAAAAAATATTTTAACAGCGTTCGCCGGTGAATCGCAGGCACGTAATCGTTATTCTTTTTTTGCATCAAAGGCCAAAGATGAAGGTTATCAGGCAATTGCAAAAATATTTTTAGAAACCGCGGAACAGGAACGTGAACATGCATCGCGTTTATTTAAAATGTTGGATGGTGGGGTTGTTGAAATAACTGCATCGTTCCCAGCCGGAAAAATAGGTACAACATTGGAAAATTTAAAAGCCGCTGCATTTGGGGAAAATGAAGAAAATACGGACATGTATCCAAAATTCGCACAAATTGCCGCCCAAGAAGGTTTCCCGGCCATTGCAGAAATTTTGAAAAATATTGGATATGCAGAACGTTACCATGAATCGCGTTTTCGCGCATTAATTGATGCAATAGAAAATGGCACATTGTTTAAACAGGATAAAATTGTAATGTGGCGTTGTATAAATTGTGGAAATTGGCACATTGGAACCGATGCACCAACCGTTTGTCCGGCATGTTTACATCCCCAGGGATATTTTATCAGCGAAGGGACAATTAACCGTTGTGATACCAATGAAGGTTTTTGCGAATACACAAACATCGATTAAAAAACGCCCCAAAACGGGGCATTTTTTATTAAATTAAATGGTTGTTATTTGGCAACAATACGTGCACGTGAACCATTTGAACCATCCATAATATATACAGATTGACCAACGGAATATACTGTATCGGCGGCTTGGGTTAATGTTATCAATTCACCATTACTTAATTTTACAATATATTCAATTCCATCAGATGCTGATAATGTTTCTTGGGTTTTGCTGCCTAAATATCCACCCAATAAGACCCCAGCGGTGGTTCCAAGAACTTTTGCGGTATTTTTATGATTTTTATGTTTTTTGGCAATGCTTTTACCGATTTCGTTTCCCGCGGTTCCACCTGCAACGGCCCCTGCGATTGTTCCAATCGAACCATTTTGCGTTGCGATTTTGACGGGACGGGCACTGGTGATAACGCCTTCTTTGACCGTATTAATTTTTCCGGTATCAACGGTATTATACGTTGATGATGGACCACTGTAATTAGATGGGACCATATTAACGGTGCATGCCGATAATGAAATGGTAATAACAGATGTGATAATAATATTTTTCATAATAATTCACCTTTGATTTACACGAATATGTTACTTTTATTTTGTGGTTTTATCAATAAAATTTGTTGGCAAATAATTTATCGCTTAAAAAGCCATTATAAAAATCATTTGTTGTTGAAACAAATTGTAAAAATGTGATATGTTTTTGATATAAATATATTTTTTTTAGGGGCGGGGAAATGCATAGGTTTAAATTTTTATGTTTTTCATTGGTAATTGTTGTTTTTTTCACAATGCATAGTGTTGGGTTGGGTGATGTTATAGAAGACTATTGTAATGGTTCTAGCTCTATGCGTTCTTCCTGCAGTGGAAATTGGGGGCGTTTGGAGTGTGTGGTTAAAAAAAATATAACCATAAATAAGGAACAACTAAAGGAACAATTAAAAAAATATCTTTCTTCGAGATGTCCGTACAATATAGAATATGTAAGTTTTAAAGATACGAAAACTGAGACATATATATTACAAGCAAATGAACAAAACACCTCCAATATAAACGATTTATTGAAATACAAATTTTCTGTGAATACGGCCGATCTGCAGGTTGGTCTTTTTACTGCAAAAATTAATACTAGTGAGTTTAGTTCTAATGCTGTGGGAGAATTTAATTTTAGTATTCCAAGGGCAGAAATACATAAAGATACAACAATAACGTTTTCAATGGATGGTTGTGACCCGTATACACAGCGGTTAAGCACATTGCAATTGGAAAATGGTGGGACAGTAGTGTATATTGGTTGCTATAAAAATAATAAAAAAACATCCGATAATATTCAACAGAATGAATCAGAAAATTTAAGCACTACCCCAGCAGGAATGGTAACAGGGCCTGATGAAGGTGATTCTAATGTAGAAAAGTCTAAAGAAACGTCCCTTGAAAAACAATCTGCAGAAAATACCGAAAATAATACCACCGAACCGGCACAAAATAAAGGAAACGAAGAGCCGAATACGGGAAATCCGAATAACGATAGTACACCTGTGGAAAATATAAATATATCGGGGATTGTTGTTGATGATAATAGTGAACCACTACCAGGGGTTACAGTTATAACTGTCGATAATACCGCAAAGGGAATTGCAACCGATACAGATGGTCGGTTTTTATTAAATAATGTTCCAAGTAATACGAACATTAAATTTTCGTATGTTGGTTATACGACACAAACAGTTCCTGCAGATAACTTTTATAACAACGACAACCATACTGTCGTTTTAAAAGCAGACTCTAAAGATCTTGATGAAGTTACAGCCACTGCATGTAGTTTGAAAAAAAATGTAGTAACGGCAAAAAAAATAAATGGTTCATGTAAACCAACAAAATGCAATGACGGATATGTTTTACAAAATCCAACAACAAAATATTTAGACCAAAAAGGCCAAGACTGTCAATCTGACGCCGAAGGGTGTCAATCCGTAACGTATGGTGATGCATGTGTTCAAAAAACAGATGATACCAAACAAGAAAAAGTGGTTGTGGATGAATCAAGTGCAGAACCACAAATGAGTAAAGAAGAACGTGAAAAATTAATTGCGGAAAAGCAACAGGCATACGACGCAGCACGCGCCAAAGAAACCAGTACGGCAAACAAAGCACTGGGGGCGGCATCAATGGCGGCATCGGGTATTGGTGCGATGGAATTGGCATCTGCAATGGCTGAAAAACGTGCCGATGAAAATGCCGAGGCCGATATGACTGCATATTTGGCCACGTTCCGGTGTGATTATGGTGATGGAAAATCATTTAAGGGTGGTGAAACAGAAATTCAATTACCGGGCGGTAATGCATTAATTGGTATATATACCGAATATATGCAATTGGCGGCAGATTTAAAAATACGTAAACAGGCATTGGGTATAAAACCTGGGATTGAATCCGAAGTTGTATTGGATGCATCGCAAACAGGCTTATACGATGACGTATCGGTTGCACCGACCGAAGGGGCGTTTACATCCATTTATCGTGCATTAACCAATCCAGATGGTGCGGATGCGGAAAAATTAGATGAACAAAAATCAGATACAAAAACGAAACGTAATATTGGAATTGGTTTAACCGCAACCGGTGTTATTGGCGGGGCGGTTGGTGATATGATAATAAACCGTGATAAATCTAATACCGATGGTAAATCGGATGGCAATTCAGGGGATGGTTTGAACAGTGTGTTATCAAAATCAGGGGTGCTAAGGAATATCAACAAAAACAAGTAAAAATTTGCATAAACATCATTAGATTATTTACCGTCTGCGACGCAATAGGCACCGGTCTTCGCCGGTGTGACGGTAGAGAGACAAGAATTCACAGATTGCGGATTTTGCGTGTATTTTAGTTTTCAAATTTCACATTTTTATGACCGATGTTTTCCATATCATCCACCCGTTACAGAACGGGGGCACAGCAATGCAGACTTTTTTCAATAGATCCCGTCTGATATCACCCGCAAAATTTATCAATTTTGCGGGCCACGATTACCAGAATGATGGCTAACGATGGTATACAGGGGCCAGATTTCGGTTTTTGCTAATTGCAATGGATGCCGTTTTTCAACGGCATGTGAGAAGTAAGGTTTTAAAATATTTGCGCAGTTTGTTAATACCTGAACGTAAAAACGCACCGAAAGGTGCGTTTTAATTGTTGTAAATGTTTCTGGCGGTAATTATATTACCAGGCTGTATATCCGGCATTACATGTCCGAACACATTTCTTTTTCACAGGATCCCATTTGCGACTGCCTGTTTCATCACTGTAACCGTCCATCTCACATATCGGTACACAACTGTTCCCATCTAATTTATACAATTCACCCTGATACATGCATGACGCTATCTCGCATTCTTGGGTATAACTGCTGACCGCAACTTCTCCCCTTACTCGATACTTGTTCCGACATTCTCCACATTGTTTGTTCGGCTCGTTCGATTGCATCGGATCATTCGTGTACCCCGGATTACATCTTTCCGCAACACATTCACCCCAACTGCTGGTTAATGTATCCCATTCCTGGTTACCTGTCCCAACAACCGCACCATTGTTATATATTGTACATATCCGATTGTTTAATACACACGCATTTGCTAATTCATGATAGCCTGTCTCACATGCCTCTACACGACACTCTGAATACGCCTTTATCCGTTCGTCGTATACTTGTTTCGAACTGGCCGCATTCGGTATCGCACATTCTATCTTGTTTGGTAAACATGCCTGGCCAACCGGATGATAACCAACCTCACAT
>JAZLJO010000008.1:0-33723 GCA_045617905.1 Candidatus Enterousia sp. | reverse complement strand
TGCATATCACTGTCTGCAGTGATACAAAAATAAAAACGAATTTTTAATGTTATGGGGGGAATTTTTTACTTTGCTCTTTTTTACCATTCCCCCCACCAAGATAAGATAAAAAACAGTTGTAAAAATACAACTGTTTTTTTTATATATCCATTTCTGGTCATTTGGCACAACAAATGGCAATAAAAACCGTTCTGCAACGGGGGGACGCCGGGGGATATACGTTATATAATAATAAATTATTTTTTTGCGGCCAAATATAATGCAACCAACCAACCAACGATTGTCCAACCGAAAACCCAACTGGCCAGACGTACAAAACCATTTGTATTCTTATCTTTTTTTGTTTGTTTTGCCAACCATGCCGGTGCCATAAAGATTACGATTATAATGCTAATCGCTAAAATATATTTTAAAAATACGATCAATATTTGCATATTCATATCATTAAAATCAAAGGGGGCTTTTTTTGCCCCCCTTTGATTCCCAAATCCCTTTGATATGAATTATATACCATATTTTGCGGATTTGTCCAGTTCTTCTTCAATACGAATTAACTGATTATATTTTGCCATACGATCTGTACGGGACATTGAACCCGTTTTGATTTGACCGGCATTTGTTGCAACCGCTAAATCTGCAATTGTTGTATCTTCGGTTTCGCCACTGCGGTGGGAAATGATAACACCATATTTTGCATCTTGGGCCATTTTGATTGCACGTAATGTTTCGGTCAAACTGCCGATTTGGTTAACTTTGATTAAAATCGCATTTGCAACACCGGCATTTATACCACGTTCCAAACGTGATGGATTTGTTACAAATAAATCATCACCAACCAATTGGCAACGTGAGCCGATTTTAGCGGTTAATTTATTCCAATTTTCCCAATCTTCTTCGGCCAAAGCATCTTCGATTGAAATAATTGGATAATCTGAAATCAATTTTTCATAAAATGCAATCATATCGTCGGCTGACATATCTTGGCCTTCGAATTTGTATGCGCCATCATGATAAAATTCAGATGATGCAACATCCAATCCGATTGATACTTGGTCACCTGGGATATAACCGGCGGCACGAATCGCTGCAATAATTGTATCCAATGCTTCACGGCATGAATGGAAATTTGGTGCAAAACCACCTTCGTCACCAACGTTTGTGGAATTGCCGCCATTCTTCAAAATCTTTTTCAAATTATGGAAAATTTCGCTGCCCATACGAATAGCCTCGACAATATTTTTGGCACCGTTTGGAATAATCATAAATTCTTGGGCATCCAAACCGTTATCGGCGTGTGCACCACCATTGATAATATTCATCATTGGGCGTGGTAATACGCATGGTGTATTGTTGCCATAAATTTCCGCAATATACTTATATAATGGAATATGTTTTTGATTCGCAACTGCATGTGCCGTCGCCATAGACACCGCCAATACAGCATTTGCACCCAATTTGTCTTTATTTGGTGTGCCATCAACCGCCAACATTTTTTCATCCAATGCGGTTTGATTCGATGCATCCATACCAATAATCGCAGGGGCAATAACATCATTTACATTTTTTACCGCTGTTAAAACACCTTTGCCCATATACGCGTTGCCACCGTCACGTAATTCCAATGCTTCGAATGAACCGGTTGATGCACCCGATGGAACGGCGGCACGCCCCATTGCACCACCAGATAATACAACATCACATTCAATCGTTGGATTACCACGGCTGTCCATAATTTGACGTGCGTGAACTTTTTCTATTTTATACATGTTTTTTCTCCTTCTATCTGAAAATATAACCAATGGTTATGTTTTTCGTATTGTATAAATTTACGAAGTGTGTTATAGTATAAACACAAATGTGGGCGGAATAAACAGAAAAATGATAAAAAAATTCATTTCTTTTATATGTTGTTTTTTACCGATTGGTGCGTTGGCATATACCGTAGAACCAACGCCATCCCCAGATGATTTAAACCCCAGTACCGATAATGCCGTAACTGTGGACAGTGTTCATATCGGTGATGGTGAAGATTTAAGTTTGGCAATAGAAAGTGGTAATGGATTAACCCTGAATGGAATAATTTCCGAATCGGATAACAACAGTTTGTATGTTTTTGGTTCTGCATATATTGGTAAAGATTCTGCAAATGGGCCTAATAATTTTTATGCAACAACGGGGACGGATGCTGTTTTTACGATAAAATCTGCGGGTAATGTTGAAATTAATGGGGATTTAGAAATTGCCGATGGACGTACATTAAATATTGAAAAAAATGGTAATACATCGATAAAAGTTACGGTTAACGGAAATATTAATGCCGTAGCTGAATCGGATTTGGAAAATGATACCGACGGTAAAAGTAATTTAAATATTGTTGATGGAATCAAAGAAGTTAAGCTTGGCGCGGTTGGGGTAAATGGTAAAACGAATATTCAGGCGGAAAAGGTTTCAATTGGTGCGGTTAGTGTAAAAAAAGATGCGACTGCTAAAATTGTGTCAATTGGTGGTGATGCTTTGGATATTTTACAATTGGTAACATTGGGACAATCTGTTGAATTGCAGTCTGGGGCGGGAATTCATATTGGTAAAATTCAACAATGGGGCGAAGGTCAAACGGTTGCGTTAAGTGTTGGTGGGGATTTAATTGTAGATAATGGAAATGTTGAAAATTCCGGTGCGTTGATGCGCATTCTTAATGTTAATGACATTAAGATATCGGCTGGCAGTATAAAAAATGATAGTATGAATGGTTTCGATAATGGTAAAATGGTGATACGTGCCAGTGGTGATTTGTATGTCGCAGGCAGTGAGATTTTAGATGCCGATGGTAATACAAAACATGTTTCTATTGTTAATACAGGTGATTTCGATGCGGTTATCAATGGAAATACAACATTGGTACATGGGTTTGATGTAACCACAATGGGGGAAAGTGGTATATTTTCATTAACAACGACTAATTTAAATTTGGGAACGCAGACGGGATTAGAATTAAAAGCAGGGACTGTAAATTTAACAACAACCAGTGGTGGAATGACGTTTGCGGGTGGGGTTAATAACCAAGGAACAATAACATTAGATGCAAAAGGGGCTGTTGCCCTTATGGGAATAAATAATACTGGAAATTTGACTGTTCAGGGTGGTGATAATATTGATGTTTTGGGAAATATTACATCAGGGGGCAGTGGGGAAATGCGTATCGCTGCAACAAATGATTTGGTTGTTTCGGGTAATATAACAAATGGCGATAATTTTGGCCAAAATCAGACGGTGTTAACCGGCGGTGGGACGATTACACTGAAATCTAAAATTATTAATAATGAAAATGCTAAATTGATAGTTGGGGCATCTACAGATACTAATGGTGCGGTGGTAATTAATAACAGTCTTACCAATTATGGCACGGTGGATGTTTTTGGACGACAATTAGAAATCAAAGACGATTTGATAAACAATTCCGGAACGATATCTATTACTACATCAGACAGAAATAATCAGGCAATAAAAATCAGCAATTTAACAATAGATGGCGGTGTTGTTAATTTATCTGCATTAAATGGTGGAATTGTATCCGATGGTACGGTTACTGTTAACGAAAACGGTGTGTTAAATTTGGGGGCAGATACACATTTATTTAATGCCATTGGTGCAATTAATATCGCCGGTGATTTTTTATTGGCTGGGCCCAGTGTGACGGGTGGTGGTGATGTAAATTCTGCGGTCAGTGGTGCAAATGGAATTGTTTTGAAATCTGATACAGAATCTATCAATATTGGTGGGAATGTTGTTGCAACGGCGCGTGATAATGCACGCAGTGCGACATTTGATGCCAAAAATATAAGTGTCGGTGGCAGTGTCGGTGGTGATGTTTTGGTTGACAATAAAGGCAAATTGGTTTTTGGAACATCAGCAGAGCAGAATTTAAATGTTTCTGGTAAAATGGATGTTGTAAATGGTGGCGTAATTGATTTATATGCAAATGCAACGGTTGCGTCATTAAAAATATCCAGTGATTCTCAAATGATTGTTCATGATGGGCAAATAATTGCAACAGGGGTTGACGGAATTGTCATAGATGGGGGCCTGTCTTTAAATGCGGGTGTTTTGGCAGAAACTGGCTTGGTTGGACGTGATGATAATACAGATTTAGTTTTAACAACCACGGGGGGGAATATTCGTATTGCAAACGGTATCAATATTTCATCAACAAATTCGTTGCATTTAGATTCCGCGGCCAACACAAGTGTTTCAGGTGATGTGTATAACAGTGGTATAATTGATATAGAATCAAATAACGAAGCAAACATAGCGTTTATTGATGGAATTACAAATGATACTGTGTTTAACGGTGGTGATTTTACAGTGGCCAGTGCAATAATTTCGGTGGGTGATGTTATAAATACAGGTAATGTTGAATTGGTTTCAACGGGTGGTTTAATTGCTTTGGGAAATATTGATAACCGCAATGATTTTATTGTTACCGGTAAACATCATGTTGGTGCCAATTCTATCAAATCGACTGGCGGTGTATTAGAAATTACAACAGAAATAGATGATACAAAATATTCGTTGAATGTTGCGGGGGATTTATCATTAACGGGGGGAACCGCAACAATTACATCTTCGAAAATTTATGCGGAAAATTTAACATTGTCTGCTGAAAATGTAGAATTGAATACAAACGATTTAATTGTTACAGATAAGATCGATTTGACGGGGGGGCGTGTTATAACAACGGCAACAAACATTGATGCAAATATATTGAAGGTTAATGGTGATATTTCCCATGACAGTGCGGATGCACAGACATCACAATTGTTTAAATTAACGGCAAATAACACAGACGTAAATGTTACAAATTTAATTGTAGATGGTACAATTTTTGTAAATAAAAATAATGCCACATATACAATTGATGACACTGCGATAATTGGTGGAATTAGTGTTTCCGAAGGTGCAAATATGGATTTTAGTGCAAATTCTTTGCAGGTTAAACAAAAAATTGAAAACAGCGGTGTTTTATCGTTAATCGCAACATCTGAAATGGATTTGGGGGATGTTGCGATGACAAGCGGTGAAATGAAGCTGGATGTGGAGTATGGTGATAAAATTACCGCAAATAATGTAAATATTTCTGGTGGCGTGTTACATTTGGTTGATAATTTTTATGCGGCTGATTTTACAGCGGGCGGTGCGTTATATCAAAATGGTGTATCATTTGCAGATGGTGATATTGATATTCATTCTAATGATTATATTTTGACGGCCGGAACAATGGAATTTGCCGCAATTAAACAGTCGTCTGGTGCATTGAAATTGGAAACATCGGATTTACGGGTTAATGGCAATATTGGTGACCAAGAAGATACAAATAAACCAATTGATTTATTAATTTCTGCCACCGATCACAAATTGACAATGGATGTTTCCGGGTATGTATCTAATGGGGTCCGGATTGATGGTTTGCAACAGATGGATGTTGGGGGAAATTATTATTTTGATAACAACAGTATGTTAAATGTAAATCTGATGTCAAATATTGGGCGTGATTATTGGGCATCGGTCAGTTTAAACGAAGATGATACATTGGGGGAAATTACAAATAACAATCCAACCGGTGGTGCGTTGATTCAGGTTGGTGGTAAATTTGTTTCAAATATTACGGCGTTGGGGGACGAAACAAATGGTGATGTATTGCCAAATGGGCAAATGGGAATCATTTTGAATGATATTGTTGACCCAGGAAGCGCAATTTGGTTGGTTCATGCGGATAACGGGTTATTGGAATTGGGAATGAAAATCCGTAATTTATACGTCAGTTTTTGTAATGAAGACGGTACGCATTGTTTTAATATGTTACCACAGACCAGTGGTCAAAATGGTGCTGATAACGAATTACCGGTGTATTTATCGGTTCGTGATATTGATAATGATGGTAAACAGGACAGTTTATATATTGTTTTTGATCCGCGTTTCGGTGGCCCGGTACAGGTATTTAAAATACAGCCAATTGTTGAACGGACACAAAATCATACAACGGGTGAATATATATCAGCGGGTGCATTGGATAATTTAATTGCAGACGCATTATATGATGCAGGTTTCAAGAAACGTACACCGATTGAAAGTTTACCAATCGTTTTCGCAGGAACCAATTTAGAAACATTAATGAATGAATTGTATGAACGTATGGAAGATTATAATACATACCGCGAAGGTGATGCATTAAGTCGTTTTAGTCATCTGGTTCAACCACATGAAATTGATCAAATCATCAGCGGTATTGCGTTAAATTATCATACGTTGGCACGTGATGTTGAAGATCATATGTTTGATGAATTTATTTGGAACCGCAATCGTAAATTAGACAAAGCATGGTTTGATGCAGATTTTGGTATGTATTATAACAAAGATATTGATGGACGTCACATTGATGGTAACAGATTTAGTATCACGGGTGGATATGATTGGCAAAAATCACGGACATTGATTTTGGGGGTAATGGGACATGTTTCACATATGACGGGTACCGATACAGATAAAATAGATTTAAGTTATCAGGCGATTGCAAAACAAATTGATGGTCGTATAGATGTCGATGTTAAGAATACAGATATTGCATTTGGTGGTTATATGATACAAACATTGGCCCCATGGGCACGTGCATACGGCCAGGCCGCAATTGATATTCAATTGTTTGATATATCGAAACAACAAACCTATGTTAATGGTGATATTACGGGTGATGGTGTTGGATTTGGTATCAGTACAGAATGGGGAATTATGCACGATTGGTTAAATCAATATATCGTTGGTAATGCATATATTCGTGCAGGATATAATTTTGGAACATCTATTACAGAAAAAGCGGCAGGTTCTGATTATATGGACATAGATGTTGATGGGTATTTTATGTTGACACCTGGGTATTCATTAACCGCGCAAAAGCGTATATACCCCAATATGTGGTTCCAAATTCGTCCATATGCCACAATTGGTATTGAATATGATGTTTTAGGAACGCCAGATACAGTTGATTATAAATTTGCGATGGCAAATACATATACAGAATATGACAGCACAGTTGACCCATTGTGGGCCAATATTGGTGGGGGAATTGAATTCTTAGGTGCATTTGGTGGTCAAATTGGTATAGATTACCGGTATCAATATAACGATACAATTCAATTGCATAATATCAAGGTATCTGGAAAATACAGATTTTAATACATAAAATGGCTTGTGATGTGGTGTTCATAACGAACACCACGTTTTATTTTTATTCAGTGCAATGTAATAAAGGCTGTTATACATACAAAAACATCAGAATGTGTAACGCCAAATTAAAATTTTTTCAATGGACCCCGTTCTGCAACGGGGGGACGACAGGAAAAAAGATGGCCACCCAGAATACGGGTGTTGTTTTCTCTGATTGGGAACCACTATCTACCGACCACAGTTATTTACAAACCTTACAATTTGGGGTGAAAGCTCTCTCACACCGTCATGCCGACGCAGGTCGGTATCCATAACTATAAAAACACCGTACGTCCGCCCACTGCAATGCAGGCAATCATCAATAAATCCGTTTGTACAATTTTTTAATAGACAAATAAATTTTTATGATATAATCAGGGCCTATTTTATAAAATTGTTATAAAAACGGGATAATCGATGAAACAAAATAACAAAGAATTAAATGAATTAGAACAACAGGTAAATGTATATAACAAGGCATTGAATGAAAAAAGCCCCATAAAGTATAATTCATATATTGAAACAATGGCACTTGCTGGAACGACTGCATCACTGGGGGTTTTATATCATTTTGATAATTCGATTGCCACAATAGGAACAGCGATAATTATTTATACATTTGCATTCTTACCGGACATATATCAACATATTAGTCAAAAAAATAAAATAAAAAAAGAACTGAACATCGCAAGCAAATTATACAACGACACCAATATATCAGATTTTAAAACGTCGGAATTGCAAAAACGTGCAGATAAAAATTTAGCGAATAAAAATAAAGAACATGCGGTGGCATTTTTGCGTGAAATAAAAGAATATAATTTACGTGACGAAGATATGATTATAAAAAAGATAAAACATAATCAGGTTTTATCTGATTCAAACAAAAATATTGTACTTAATGAATTAATAGACGCAGGTTTTTTACCAACTGTTGCGACAACATTGCCAAAATTGGTAAAAAAACACGTTAAATAATTTTTTGGATAAAAATATTTTTTAAGTTTCCCACCATAGTGGCACAGGTTGAATCGAATGATGTAAAATTTTTATGGTGCCCAGATTACGTGGTAATGGGAACCACGGTGAATTTTAAGTCGTCACCCCGTTGCAGAACGGGGGCCATTGGCATTTGTTGTGTCTGCATTGCGGTGAAAAAATTGGTATTTGAATAAATTATAGTGTGTGTTTTGCTTTGGGTAAATATAAGACAATTTTGGGCGCATAGATAAATATAAAAATACTTCTTTGTTGCATATATAACCAATTATTTGTTATTATTTTGGCAATGCATAAAAATGCAATTGCGTTTTTACGCAAAGAACCGGATGGGGACATTTGGTTCGGGCCGTCGAAAAGCCTAATCAATTCGGTGCGAAAGCATCGTTATCTGATGTTTTCGGTGCTTTGGCACTGTACTTCATCCCTGGCCATTTTTTTGGTCGGGGTGCCATTGGTATATGTTCAGGTGAATGCTAAAAACCAATGGGATCACTAATTGATTGATTTTTCGAACACCCCGACCGCCCATTTGGACGGTCTTTTTTTACACACAAATGGGGGATGTTTTATGTCAAAAGAAACGGAACGCGCCGAATTACATCGTATTATTTGGAAAATTGCGAACGATCTGCGGGGCAGTGTTGATGGTTGGGATTTTAAGGCATACGTTTTGGGAATGTTATTTTTTCGTTATATTTCCGAACGCTTGGCATTTGATATTGATCGTGGCGAACGTTTGGCGGGTAATTCCCAATTTAGTTATGCAAAATTATCAGATGCGGATGCCGAAAACGGGCGTGCCGATATAGTAAATACATATGGATTTTTTATATTACCGTCGCAATTATTTACAAATGTTCAAAAACGGGCAGGGGCGGATGAAAAATTAAATGAAACATTGGATAATATATTTAAAAATATTGAAAATTCTGCCCGTGGTACAGAATCCGAAGATGATTTTCGTGGCCTGTTTGATGATATTGATGTTAATGCAAATAAATTGGGGGCCACCGTTCCGGAACGCAATAAAAAATTGGTAAAAATATTAGATGCAATTGCAGATTTAAAATTAAATGATGATATTCAGAATAATACGATTGATGCATTTGGTGATGCGTATGAATATTTAATGACAATGTATGCGGGTAACGCGGGTAAATCCGGTGGTGAATTTTTTACCCCCCAGGAAGTATCAAAATTATTGGCAAAAATAACATTGGTTGACCGTAACCAGCCAAACAATATGAAAACATCTGTTAATAAGGTTTATGACCCAGCATGCGGTTCCGGTTCATTATTATTGCAATTTGCCAAGGTTTTGGGGCGTGATAATGTTCACCAAGGCTTTTACGGCCAGGAAATAAATATAACCACATATAATCTGTGCCGTATAAACATGTTTTTACATGGTATAAATTATTCTAAATTTGATATTGCATTGGGGGATACACTATTAAACCCAAAACATTGGGATGATGAACCATTTGAAGCCATCGTATCAAACCCACCATACAGTACAAAATGGGATGGCGATTCCAATCCATTGCTGATAAATGACAGTCGGTTTTCCCCAGCGGGTGTTTTGGCCCCAAAAAGCGCGGCCGATTTGGCATTTACAATGCACATGTTATCATGGTTGTCAACCGATGGCACCGCGGCAATTGTTGAATTTCCCGGCGTTTTATACCGTGGCGGGGCGGAAAAGAAAATACGCCAATATTTGGTTGATAATAACTTTGTTGATTGCGTTATTCAATTGCCACAAAATTTATTCTTTGGTGTAAGCATTGCGACATGCATAATTGTTTTAAAGAAAAGCAAAAACGATAATCATATTTTATTTATTGATGGCAGTGAACAATTCATTCATTCCGGCAACAAAAATAAATTGTCTGATGAAAATATTGACGCATTGTTAAATGCATATATCAAACGTGAAAATGTGGAACACTTTTGTAAATTGGTAAAAAATTCTGACATTGCAGAAAACGATTATAATTTATCTGTATCCAGTTATGTGGAGGCACGTGACACGCGTGTGGTTATTGATATAACCGAATTGAACCAGCGCATCACGGGTATCGTTGCACGGCAAAATGAACTTCGCACAAAAATAGATGCCATTGTAAAAGATTTGGAGGCGCCAAATGAGTAAGATATCCGAACTTATATCCAAATACTGCCCAAATGGTGTGGAGTATAAACCAATAGTTGATATATGTGATGCTGTATTTGCAGGTGGTACACCTAATACAAATAGAACCGATTTTTATGGTGGTGATATACCATGGCTTAGGTCTGGAGAAATTAATTTTAACCAAATTTATAAAACAGAAAAAAACATTACACAGAATGGTTTAGATAGTTCTTCTGCAAAATGGATTAAACCACAATCTGTATTATTGGCTATGACTGGTGCAACCGTTGCAAGAAGTGCTGTTAACGAAATTGAATTAACCGCAAACCAGTCTGTTTGTGCCATGGAAGTTAAACCAGAATTGATTAATTACAAATTTCTATACTATATCATATCCAATAAATATGAAGAAATTAAGGGGATGGCACAAGGGGCATTAACTAGTATAAACTTGTCAATTATAAAAAAAATTATTGTCCCCATTCCACCATTACCTGTTCAGCAGGAAATTGTTCGTATTCTGGACGCCTTTACCGAACTGGAAGCCGAACTGGAAGCCGAACTGGAAGCCAGAAAGAAACAGTATCAACATTATAGGGATAAGTTATTGAATTTTAATGTTTTTCGTCATAGTGGGGGGGTAAGGATAATGGCGCTTGGTGACATATGTGAAGTTACTGATTATGTGGCAAATGGTAGTTTTGCAGATTTAAGAAAAAATGTTATTTACAAACAAGAACCTGATGTTGCTGTATTGATAAGATTAGCAGATTTTTCTAATTGTTTTGATGAAAATAAATTTATTTTTATAGACGAACATGCTTATGAGTTTTTATCAAAAACTAAAATGTATGGTGGTGAACTTATTTTAAGTAACATAGGTTCTATTGGCAGTTTGTTTAAATGTCCAAAGCTTAAATATAAAATGAATTTGGCCCCAAATACAGTGATGGTCAAAACACCTAACAATGACTTTTATTACCATTATTTTAAAAGCAAACAATTTCAGTCAGAATTGATAAAAATTACTTCAAAAAGTGCTATGCCCAAGTTTAATAAAACAGATTTAAAGAAAATCAAAATCCCTGTTCCATCACTTGCCGAACAGGAACGTATTGTTTCCATATTGGATAAATTTGATGCGTTGGTAAATGACATATCAATTGGTTTGCCGGCGGAAATAAATGCACGTCGCCAACAATATGAATACTGGCGCGATAAATTATTAAACTTTGAACAAATTGCTGAATAAAGGGGCATGTTATGGTAAATTACAGCGTCGTTGCAGAAAATACAGAATCCACAGTTGTTGCACAGTATCAACCAAATACATCGCGGGTAACTGCATATCAATCGGAATCAGAATTAGAAAAAATGTTTATTGCGCAATTGCAAAAGCAGGCGTATGAATATTTACCAATCCACAGCGAGGATGATTTAATAAATAATCTGCGCAATCAATTGGAATTATTGAACGATTATAAATTTACCGATAATGAATGGAATACGTTTTTTAAACAAAATATTGCAAATAAAAATAATGGTATCAAAGAAAAAACGGCCATTTTGCAACGTGATGGCCATATTCAATTGCTGACGCGTGATGATGGCAGCACTAAAAATATTTATTTGTTGGATAAAAAAGATATTCACAATAACCGATTGCAGGTTATAAACCAATATGAGGTAACAGGGGCGCATGATAATCGTTATGATGTGACCGTATTGGTTAATGGCATTCCAATGGTACATATTGAATTAAAACGGCGTGGTGTTGATATTAAACAGGCGTTTAACCAAATCAACCGTTATCAACAGGACAGTTTCTGGGCCGGTTGCGGTTTATACGAATACATTCAAATATTTGTTATATCAAATGGGACATATACAAAATATTACAGTAATACAACACGCAATTTGCATATAAATGAAGCCAAGAATAATTCTGCCGTACCGCATAAGAAAACCAGTAACAGTTTTGAATTTACATCCATGTGGGCGGATGCAACAAATATGCCAATTATTGATCTGATGGATTTTGCAAAAACATTCTTTGCCAAACATACGATTTTAAACATTTTAACACGTTACTGTGTGTTTAATGCCGATGATAATTTATTAGTTATGCGTCCATATCAAATCGTTGCCACGGAACGAATTTTAAACAAAATCAATGTGTCTTCAAATTACAAAAAATATGGGACAATTGATGGTGGTGGTTATATTTGGCACACCACAGGCAGTGGCAAAACATTGACCAGTTTTAAAACCGCACAATTGGCCAGTGCAATGCCAGAAATAGATAAGGTTTTATTTGTCGTTGATCGCAAAGATTTGGATTATCAAACAATGCAGGAATATGACCGTTTTGAAAAAGGTGCCGCAAACAGTAACACCAGCACGGCTGTATTAAAACGTCAATTAGAAGATTCAAATGTAAAAATCATTATCACAACAATTCAAAAATTATCCATTTTTATAGAAAAAAATAAAAATCATCCAATTTTTGATAAACATATTGTAATGATATTTGATGAATGTCATCGTTCGCATTTTGGGGTTTCACATACCCAAATAACCCATGCATTCAAAAAATATCATTTGTTTGGGTTTACCGGAACACCGATTTTTGCAATTAATTCTAATTCTGGGGGAATGGCGGAATTAAAAACAACAGATCAGGCATTTGGCGAACGGTTGCATGTTTACAGTATCGTTGATGCAATCCGAGACAAAAACGTATTGCCGTTTAAGGTTGATTATATTGGCACTGTGAAATGTAGGGATGCCGAAGATATAGAAAATAAAAAAATAAATGATATTGATCGTGAAAACGTTTTAATGGCCCCAGAACGCATAAAAAACAACGTAGAATACATTTTAAATAACTTTAATATCAAAACCAAACGAAATGATAAATCGTTTGTTTACAGCGTTATTAAAAATGTTGAAACTGTTGCCAGTGCCAAAGATCGTAATAGAATAGAAAAAGTAAAACAGGCAATCCGTATGTCTGGGTTTAATTCTATACTTGCGGTGCAATCAATACCAATGGCACGTTTGTATTATAATGAATTTAAAAAACAAATGGCCGAACATCCGGAACGTGCATTGAAAATAGCAACCATTTACAGTTTTGCCGCCAATGGTGATGATTATTCCGAAGATGGTATGTGGGACGAGAATCCAGAAAATACAAATGCCTTAGATATATCATCACGCGAATTTTTAGAATCAGCCATTGGTGATTATAATAAAATGTTCGGTACCAGTTATGATACGTCCAGTGACAGGTTCCAAAATTATTACAAAGATGTTTCATTACGTATGAAAAATCGTGAAATAGATTTGTTAATTGTTGTTAATATGTTTTTAACTGGCTTTGATGCGACAACGTTAAATACATTATGGGTTGATAAAAATTTGCGTATGCATGGCCTGTTGCAGGCATATTCACGCACCAACCGTATATTGAATTCTATCAAGACACACGGAAATATTGTTTGTTTTCGCAATCTGGAAAAGGCAACCAATGAAAGTTTGGCATTATTTGGTGATAAAGATGCCGCCGGTGTGGTTTTATTAAAAACATTTGCAGAATACTATAATGGCTATACAGATGGTGAAAAACAAATACGCGGATATAAAGAATTGGTTGCAGAATTATTGGATAAATTCCCAATTGGCCAAATAATAACGGGCGAGGGTGCCGAAAAAGAATTTATACGTTTATACAGTGGCATTGTTCGTTTAAGCAATGTTTTGACATCGTTTGATGAATTTGCTGATAAAAAAATATTATCCGAACGCGATATCCAAGATTATGCCAGTATGTATATTGAAATGCATGGTAAATATATAAAAAATAAAGATAATGGCAAAGAAAATATAAATGATGATTTAGTGTTTGAAATGGAATTAATCAAACAGACCGAGGTTAATATTGATTATATTTTGGCATTGGTAAAAAAATATCATGATGATAATTGTTGTGATAAAGAAATAATGATTTCTATTGAACGTGCAATTGATTCCAGTGTTGATTTACGTAACAAAAAAGATCTTATTTTGCAATTTATTAATTCATTAACACCAAATTCAGTTGTTGATGAAGAATGGATGATGTTTGTCAATCAGGCAAAAATTAATGAATTAAATAAAATCATAACACAGGAAAACTTGAACAAAGAAGAAACGTTTGCGTTTATAAATAATTCATTACGTAATGGATTTATTCAAACGCATGGTCAAGATATTGAACGTATTTTACCGCCAATGTCACGATTTGATAAAAATACCAACCGCACACAAAGAAAACGTGATATTACGATGCGTTTACTGGAATTCTTTGATCGTTTCTTTGGTGTATCAAATGGGGAAATTTAATTAAATGATTTTCTTAGTTTGTATAATTTTTAATTGAGTTGTTGTTTTTTTAGTTTATTATGAAAATGCAAAAAAAAGGCTTAGAAATGATACAAAGAAAAAGATTTTATCCGCAAAGTGAAAAATATCGCCTAAATATAGAACGTGTGCAAAGACAGGCAGATATATATACGATGAAACAAAAACAGAAACTGGTGGTAAAACTGTTAAACAATATAAAAGAAAATCCTGATATGCGTCATTCAGAAATTGTTAACTGTATTTTAGAAAATGAACGTTTAGGCTATAAATTAAAAATAGTTATGTTCCATGAATTGTTAGAAGAAGGTTTTTTCAGACGTTCGATAAATAATATTTTTGCAAGCATGGAAAATAAAGTACACTAAAAAATAGTATGTTTTGAATAGTAAAAAAACCGCCAAAATGGCGGTTTTTTACTTGTTTAAGTTTATTACTTTGATTTCTTTTTTGCGGGTGCTTTTTTTGCAGTGGCAGCCTTTGTTGCAACAGGTTTGGCAGCCGGTGCTTTTTTAGCAGGTGCCTTTTTAGCAGATGCTTTTTTTGCAGGCGCAGCCTTTGTCGCAACAGGTTTTGCAACCGGGGCAGGTTTTACAACCGGATCCGGTGTTTTTTTGTATTCGCGAATTAAAACTGTTACACATGTCGCACCAATAATTGCAGACAATGCAGTGATAATGCCGTTCAATAAACCGCCAGAGAAAATCGCAAACAATACGATTGCAATAATCAAGACAATTGTATAACCCATGTTACGGGTCAAAACGTTTAAGGTTTTTTCAAATGTTTTTTTCATGTTTTTTTCCTTTTGTGTATCTGCATTATAACACAGGTAAAAAATAAAAGATAGAAAAAAAGGTCACATGGCGTGACCTTTTTTGCAACAGAAAAATTTTTATAAAATCACCTGGCCACCTAAACGTGCGGTTCGTGGAATTGGGCCAAATGATGAACGTGGACTGACATAAATGTTACCACGGATTATAAAATCACCGCAGAATTGTAACATTGTAACATCACGTAAATACAGGTCACCATCAATTATAATATTGCATGGTAATGTATACTTGCGCATATTTTGCAGGTATAAATGCCCTGTGATGTGGTCATTGTTTTTTAATGTTGCGTTGCCGCGATCGACAATAACATCGCCATTAATTGTGTGGATTGTGCTGCGATAAATTCTTTGCTGGTTCGGATTCGGTTTACCGACAGATATTGGATCTGATGTATATTTACGGGTTGTTGAATCGTGATTAATTGGCAGCGTGTTGTTTGTGGTATTATCGCTGTTTTTGTTTTTTGTTTTTTTATTGATCGCAGGACGGACAACAATACGCGGGTGTTTGTTGTTTGTAATTTCAATTTCTTGAACGGATTGGGTGTTAACAACATTAGATACGTTGCGACAATTTACAATGTCAATAATCAACATTGAAAATAATACGATAATCGCAACCAATAATGTTAAATTTACCAATCCAATTAAATCAATGCAACGAATCCATTGCCATATATGATTTAATCCGGATTTAACGGATGCAATTAATTTGTGGAATGTATCTTTTGCGCGTTCGACAATTGTTTTTTTTGCACATTCAGATTGTGTTTCTGTTTTTTTCTTTGCCGCACGTGCAGCCTTACGTTCAATACGGCGAGTTGCGATTTTCATTTTTAATTCTTTGAACATATTCACGTCCTTTTTGACAATTTGTGTTTAATCTTGCAGTTATAATACCCTAAAAAAATAATTTGTCAATAATATTTGTCAAAATATAATTTTGGCTAATTAAAGTTGTGTATTTGTGTTAAAAATTGCAAAGTGGGACAATTTGCGTTATTATATCAATTATGGATTATATGAAAATTGCTTTGCAGTGTGCAGATCGTGCGATGAAACACGATGATGTTCCAATTGGTGCGGTTATTGTTCGTGATGGAAAAATAATTGCCCGTGGTGAAAATCAGGTTCAATTGCGACAAAATCCAACGTTACATGCAGAAATTGTTGCGATAAATCGGGCATGTAAAAAATTAGGCACCAAATTTTTGGATGATTGTGAAATTTATGTGTCGTTGGAACCGTGTGCGATGTGTGCGACTGCAATATCGTTCGCGCGTATAAAACGAATTGTTTTTGCGGCCGATGATCCAAAGGGTGGGGCGATAAAGTATAATGCACGTGTTTATGATACGGATCGCCATTTGTGGCATCCACAATGGGTGCAGGATGATGTGTATGCAACGGCATCTGCAGATATGTTGCGCAGTTTTTTTTCGGTACGTCGTCGTAAAATTAAAATGTTTTAATTGAGTGTTTGGTGTTTTTTTGATAATATATCATGTATGAATCATAAATTAGAAAAATTAGATATATCATTAACACATCCCATTGTGATGGTTGGTTTGATGGGGGCCGGAAAAACCAGCGTTGGTCGTGCGTTGGCACGTCGTTTGGGAATTCCATTTGTTGATTCAGATAAAGAAATTGAAACAGCAGCCGGTTGCAGTGTTGTTGATATTTTTTCTATGTATGGTGAAGATGAATTTCGTCGCGTTGAACAACGTGTTATTGAACGTTTGTTGGATACGCCACCGGTATGCAAAGTTATTTCCACGGGCGAGGGGGCGTTTATAACCCCGGCTGTGCGTGAAATGATTTTGGCAAATGCGATAACAATATGGTTGCGTGCTGATTTGGATTTGTTGGTTAAACGAACTAATTCGCGTGATACCAGACCACAATTGTTACATGTGGACAGTAAACGGGTTTTGGCACAATTAATTGATGAGCGTTATCAGATTTATGCAATGGCAAATATAACAGTTGATACAAGGGATGAAAGTTTACGTAAAACCCTGAATAAGGTTGTTGCGGCAATTCAATTATATATAAAAAATAATGTTAAATATTAATTAGTTATATTTGTTTGTTAAAGTAAAATCATAATTTTTAAAAAATTGATTTTTTGATATTTTTTTGTGGTGTGTGATTGCAAAAAAATGGGTGATGTTTTGTTGTTTTGTATAGAATAGGGATTATGTTACAAATGTGTAATTGTAATTTTTTGGTGGATTCCGAGATTGGTGGTCATCTATAAGGGTTGGTTGTTGATTTTGATGGTTATAATGGGTTTTGATCGGTGTTGGGATTGTGATTTGATGGCGTGTGTTTATGTGGGTGATTGTGGTCGGTTTTTTGGATGATGGTGTATTTGTAGTGTCAAAGATATGGGATTGTACATAGTTTTATTTTTATAATAAATTAATTTAATTATATGTTATAACAAATTGATATATAAATAAAATAACTGATATTGAATTTGTTATTTATGACAGTTTTTTTGGATGAATATTCAATCTTAAAAAGTGTTAATTAACTGGTGTTTTATAGGCGGGGGATTGTGTTGGGGTGATATACACAAAAGGCGTATAATGTGATACGTGATTATGTTGAGCGGTAGCTGAACATAATCCCGCATTATGCGCCGCCGCTCGTTTCTCTGGTCTTTTCGTTATACTCCCTTTTGTTTTTCCGTTCCTTGCCAAAAACAAGGAGGTTATTATGGCATTTCGTAGACGCCGCGCAGGTCGTGCGGTATATGGTCGGAAGCCCCGGTCGTTTAAGCGTTTTTTCCGTGGTTTGCGGAAAAAAGTTCGTTATTCTCAAAAATTTAAGAGAGGAGGCTTTTTACGTTAATGAAAAAAATTTTGAAAGCTGCTTTATGCATTTTGAAAAATGCGACGATAGTGATTCCGTTGTTAGAAGGTGTTATCGACTCAATTATGAAAGTTGCTAATGCCCCGACGGATAAATGTATTTCTAAAGATTGTAAAGATGTCGAATTAAAAGAGGTTAAATAATGACAAAACGTTATCCCGCACCTTTGAGTCATAAGATAACAGGAACCGCAAAGATGGGTTTGTGTTATCCTGCTAGTGTTATCGAAACATATCCAGGTGATTCTTTTAAAATAGAGATGGAAAATTTGACTCGTTTTTTACCGCAAGTTGCTCCAACTATGCACAGTGTAAACGTTGGTTTTGATATGTATTCTGTCCCATTGCGTCAGTTATGTGACAAAATTGGTATTAATTGGGACGATTTGTTAACCGGTGGTGTCAAAGGTGATAAAAATATCAATTTCCCAACGATAACAGTACCCGAGACAGGTTTTAAAACTGGATCATTAGCCGACTGGTTGAATTATCCGACTAATTATTTAGAGTTTGATGAAGATGGTCAATCACATGAGGTAATTGTTGCCGCTGGTGAACAGTTTTCTGCTTTTCCGGTTATTGCATACATGCATATCATTCAAGAGAACTATTTAGATCGAAATTTTGTCGAGGATTTGGATTTTTCAAAATATCAGGAATTTCTTGAAGGTACCTATGTCTTTAAGGATGTAGATGGTAATCCAATCGGTGAAAATTTTGCTGAATTGGGTTTATTCCCGAAAGCATGGTCACGTGATTATTTTGGCCGTGCATTAAGCAATACCCAACGCGGTCCGGCTGTTACTGTTCCACTTGGTCAATCTGGTTTAAGCCCTGATTTGGCTATGGTAAGAACCGGCGGTCGTGTTTCTTATAATGGTCCTACTTTGTATTTTTATGCTGCATCAAATGATACAACAGGGTTTATTGTTAGTCAGACACCTTTACAAGGTACACCGGAAATCACTTATACTTTGGCTGGTACTTTGCAATCAGGTCGTTCTTTTGATGGTGTAAAGAAAACTGCGACCGGTGTTACTACATATAATTCCACGTTGTTTATGTTTAATGGTAATACTTATGAGGTTGTCCAGTTTGTTTCAGGTGGAAGTATTGCTGCTGGTACAGTTATTGTTTCAGGTGGAGTTCCAGCAGTTGTAAACCCTGCTGTCTATTGGTTGAATTTGGACATTACTTCGAGTTGTACTGTTGTTGATGGTACGTATGCTGATTTATCTGGTGTTGAAACTTCTGCAAATGGTCGAGGCCTTGAATTGATTGCTTTCCGTTTGGCGTCACGTATGCAGGCATATGGTGAAACATTACAACGTTTTGGAGCCCGTGCGGTTGAATATACTTTGGGTATGTTTGGTGTTCGTATCCCTGATGATCGTATACAACGACCAACTTTTCATGGTTCTTGGCGTTTGCCGGTTGTGTTCTCTGAAGTATTACAGACGTCACAATCAACAAATGGTGCTCCATTAGGTCAATTAGGCGGTCATGGTATAACAGGTGGTAAAAATAGTCCGATTCATATTAAATGTATCGAACATGGTTTTATTATTTGTATCATGCATGTGATGCCGCAGTCACAATATCGACAGATTGTTCCAAAGTATTTATTACGTAAAACCCGTTGGGATATTCCTGTGCCAATGATGCAAGGTATCGGTGAACAGGCCATAGAACGTATAGAAATCGATCCGAATTCACGAAACCCGCATGAGAATTTTGGATATGTTCCACGTTTCTCTGAATTGTTCTATGTACCGAGTACTTTACATGGTCACATGAAAGATACTTTCTTACATTGGAATATGGCCCGTGCGTATGCAGATGGTCATGAACCTTTATTGAACGCAATGTGGCGTTATGAACGTCCGACGGATCGTTCTTTCAATGTAAAGAATGAGGCACAGATGCAATTGTCGATTGGCTTTAAAATTAAATCACGCCGTGCATTTCGTCCGAATATGAATCCTGGAATACATATTGTGTAAAATAGGAGGTGATTATGGATCCGATTAGTGCAGCCATTACAGGCGGTTCTCAAATAGCTTCTTCTTTGTTTAATGTGCACTCCCAAAATGAGGCAAATAAGACAAATATTAAGCTGGCCCGTGAGCAGATGGCTTTTCAAGAAAGAATGTCAAACACAGCGGTCCAACGTCACGCCGCCGATCTGGAGGCAGCCGGTTTCAACCGGTTGCTTGCCGCCGGTGTTGGTGCAAGTACTCCCTCTGGTGCAATGGCCACGACAAAAGCTTCTCAATTGTCCCCCGTTGATTTAATGTTTATTGAAAAAGAACGAGCAGATGTTTCTAAAACTCGTGCAGAGACTGAGGTTTTGGATCAAACTAAACGAGAGGCGAAAGCCAAGGCAGATGTTGCGGAACATGATAGAGATATTATTACCGATGGTGATAATCCTTTCCCGTCTACTTCCCCTTATTATATAAAGGCAGCCGGTCAATATATTAAAGGTGCTGCTAAACATGTTACTCAAAAATATAATGAGTTTTGGGATAGCTATGATCAATTAAGAAAGAATGGCCACAGCGTCTGGACGTCTTTAGGATTGCCAAGTTTTTAATAGTTGGTTTTTTCAAATAGCCATAAATACAGCCACAAAGGCGGACAAATTAAAAAAAGTAAGATATTAATTAAGATTTTGATTAATTTCATACTTTAAAAATAACACAGGAGAAAAAAATGTCAATAACAAAACAAATATCCCCATATCTAGGATCAAATTTTAGAGCAAATGAGTTTGATGGTGCCCGTGATTTAACTGATCAACGTGCCCCGTTAAACGATCCACAAGAGCTATTTGCTCAATATTTGTTAAATGGATATGTTGAAGAGATTGCAGACGAGTTAGATTCAGAGTCAATAACTGATTTTGATGATGATTTTTATCCGTATGATGATCGTTCCGAGTACGGTGAAGACGTTTTAGCTGCCCAGGATGCGGAATTATCCAAATCAGTTAAAAGGTTACGTAGAAAGTAAAAATCCGCGTCCTGGGCCCGTTTCTGATTAAAATAACAATATTTTAATACAGGAATAAGAAAAAAGAAACCCAGCTGCGGAGCCGGAACGGCTTCAAGGAATGGTGAACGGTAGGCGAAAAGGGCCGCCAGCCCCCCAAAGCTAAGGCGGACCGATAGCCGTACCGGTGAACCTTTCCAATTGGAGCAGCGACGGCGACTCGGCGTTTACGCAAAGTAAACGCCAAAAAGTTGGGCATTACATTACTTGATATATAATGCCCAACTGACACCAATAAGAAAAACAAAAGGTTTTTATTATGGAATTGGATAGATTTTCAACGTTATTTTGTGAGAGTCCTAAAGGTATGTTTCCATGTGGAAAGTGCAGGGCATGCAGATTAAAAAAAGCCAATGAAAAAATGATTGTTTCTGTTTTTGCAGCTCATGAATTTAAGAAAAAAGGTCAATTTTTAACTTTAACTTATAATGATGAATATTTGCCGCATGGTTTAAATCATGCGGATTTTGCTGGATTCATGAAAAGATTGCGTAAAAATACAGGTATGAAAGGCGTTAAGTTTTACATGGCCGGCGAATATGGTAGTCAAACCCACCGTGAACATTTTCATGTTTTGTTTTATAATTGCAAATTTGATATTCAAGATATTATAGATGCCTGGATTGATGTAGATACAGGCGAGCCCTTGGGTTTTGTGTATGATGGTACATTAACACCAAAAGCTATAAAATACGTATCCGGTTATGTTTCAAAGCGTGGTTATGAACCGGATAGCGGTAAGCGGCCGCCATATGGCCGCAGTTCTTGTAATATTCCGACTGGTTTAAGTTTACCGGAGGTTGTGCAAATTTGCCGTGATGGTTATGTAAAATATAATGGCCGGAAATTTGGCGTTCCAACAAATTGGAAGCGTAATTTTAAGGATATTTGGAATTATTTCCATAATTTCCGTATTGAACAGTCATACAAAAATTTTGATCCTGACAAAATAAAATGGTTTACACCGCGTATGGTTTCTGCTATGATGGACGATAAGGAACGGAAATACGCCGAAAAGAGAGCACACAAAAGGCGTATAATGTATATTATGTATAGTTTGATGTGTAAAAAGTTGGTTTGTGCGAGGAATTGGATATGAAATAATTGAGAAACTGGTGTGTGATATTGTGCTTTTTTGAATTGGTGAAAAATATTTTGTTTTAAATAATCTGATTTGTTTAAAAAAATATTTGTGTGTCGGGCGTGTTGTGTTACAAATCTGTAATTTATTTGCGGATAAATGTATGTTAGATTGACTTGTGGTGTTTGAAAAATTTATAGAATTTTTGTGTGATGTCTGGGTGGGGTGATTAATAACTATACATAATATTATGTGGATTTTTGTTCGATTTGTAATGGTTGGTGATTGTAAAAAAACTTATATTTCAATATGTAATATATAATATTTAAAGTGTTTTGTGTGTTTGTTTTATGTGTTGTTAATATGCCGATTTATATGGTATAATCACATCATTATGAGATTAGATCAGGAATTAGTTGTTCGAAATATTTATCCCAGCCGTGCCAAGGCAGTGGCGGCAATTAAATCTGGTTTGGTTATGGTTAATGGTGTTGTTGCACAAAAACCCAGCCAAACGATAACCGAAATGGATGAAATATTTGGTGGTGCCCTGCCGTATACATCAGGTCGTGGCAGTTTAAAATTATTGCACGCGTTGGAACGTTTTAACATTAATCCAAATGGTATGATGTGTTTGGATGTTGGGGCCAGTACCGGTGGTTTTACAGAGGTTTTATTGTCACACGGCGCATCACGTGTAATTGCAGTTGATGTTGGAACAAATCAATTAATACCACAATTGCGTAATGATGTGCGTGTTTTGTCGTATGAAAATACTGATATTCGTAAAATGCAACCTATTGCTGGGGTTGGTTTGATTGTTGTTGATGTGTCTTTTATATCATTAACTAATATTGCCGATGCTTTAACGGCATGGAATGTGTCAAAAATAGTTGTATTGGTAAAACCACAGTTTGAAGTTTCGCGTGAAATTGCCGCACGAACAAATGGTGTTATAAAATCTGATGAATTGCATCAAATGGCGATTGATAAAGTGTCAAAGTGTTTTGTTGGTTTTGGGTATGATGTTGTTGGGGTAATTTGTTCACCGATATTGGGTGGCAGTGGTAATACAGAATATTTGATGTATTTAACAAAAAATAAATAAAATCATATTAATATTTGTGATAGTTGAAGTTGTAAACAAAAAAATAAATGACCGATTTTTGCGGTCATTTATTTTTTTTGTTTTTTACATTTCGGATGGAATTGCCAGGCCCATCATATCCAATGCCACACACAGGGTGTTCAGGGCAATTTTTGTTATTGCCAAACGATGGGCACGCGTTTCATTATCAATATCGTCACGTAATATTGGACAGTTGTGATAAAACGTATTTATCAACTGACACAAATCATAAGTATAATTTGCAATCATATCTGTGGCACGATTTTCAAATGCAGATTGAACGGTGTGATCAAAATCTAAAATCTCAATTAACAAATTGCGTTCGTCTTGTGTCAATTTTGTATTATCGCCCTGTTCTTGTAAATTGTTGCCCCCTGCCCGGCGTAATACACTGTTTAAACGAACAGCGGTGTATAACACATATGGTCCGGTACGTCCTTCAAAACTGGTAACAGTTGATGGTTCAAATACATAATCTGATCTTACGTCATGTAATAAATCGTTGAATTTTACCGCAGCCAATGCAATTTGTGAAATTGTTTGATTATCTAAATTTTTTCCAGATTCAAAAACCCGATTACGCACCGCGGATTCTGCGGCGTCTAATATATCGTCCAGACCTGCGGCATTTCCACTGCGTGTTTTGAACGGCTTTCCGTCTGTCCCATTAATGGTTCCATACCCAATGTGTTCAAATTTATTGTATGGCATTATTCCTGACATATCTGATGCCCGAAATAACTGTTCAAAATGTAAACTTTGGCGGGAATCCGTGATATATATCAACAAATCTGGATTGTCTGTTTGCTTGCGACAATACACGGCGCACAAATCTGTTGTGTCATATGTATCGGCACCACGTGAATCAACCCACATATATGGTGGCATTGGTGCGTTATCAGTATCTTTTTTTACATTGATAATTTGTGCACCATCATTTTCATAAACCATATTTTTATCGCGTAAAATCTTATCCACGGTGTCTATGTATTTTGCAGCATTACGTTCACCACAATTGTAATCAAATGGTAATATGTTTAAACGACTTACTGTATCTGACATAGATTGCAAGGATACGTTTAAAAATTTTTCATACAATGCAAAATAACCTTTGTGGCCCTTTTGGAATTTTGCCTTAATATCTTGGGCGTGTGCCTGAAATTCTGGGTTTTCTTTGGCAAATGCACTGGCAGATGGGTAATATGTATTTAATTCGGATGGTGTTATTGTATAATCAACCGATTGTGTTGGATCAAAATTTTCTTGGAAATATGGTAATTCTGGGTGCAGACGTTCAATCCATGCGATAACCAACGCCATTGGTTTTCCCCAATCACCCATATGATTCCATGAAAAAGTCTTATGACCAATTTTACGTGCGATTCTGTTTAATGTATCGCCAACAATTGATGTGCGTAAATGTCCAATATGTAAAGATTTTGCAACATTATATGCACCATAATCTAAATCAATAATCATCGGTGTTTGTGTTTGTGTTATTGTGCCCGCATGATTTTTGGCGTTATTTAAAATAAAATCATCGTGTAATTTTATGTTGATGAATCCAGGACCTGCAATAGATGTTTCGGCAATAAAATCCAAGTCTGATAATTTGTTTGCAATTTCGTTTGCCAATTCGCGTGGATTTTTTTTCATTGTTTTTGCCAATGCCATTGCTGCATTTGTTGAAAAATCACCAAATGCACGATTGCGTGGGGTTTCTAAATTTACACTAAAACCCAATTTTTCGTTTATTGCATCCGATACATACTTATATAAATTCATATCTAAATCCCTTTAAAAATTTCTACAATGGTAAAACAACACGGACACGCAGACCTCCTAAATCACTGTCTTCTAAAAAGATTTGACCACCATGATTTTCAATAACAGTTTGCGCGATTGATAAACCCAAACCTGTCCCACCTGTATTTGTCCCACGTGCATTATCCAATCGAACAAATGGACGCATTGCATCGGATTTTTTATTATCTGGAATGCCGATGCCATCATCTTCGATAATAATTTCAATTTGATCAATAGAATCATTTTCAGTGATACGTATTTTCTTTTTTGCGTATCTGGCTGCATTTTCCAGTATGTTTCCGAATGCGCGCGCCAATGCCATTGGACGTGCATAGAACTGTACGGGTTCATCTGGGAAATGCGTTTCAATTCGTTTTTTTGGTGCTGCATCGCGGGCCAAACGCACCAACATTGATGGCATTTCGGTCGCCTGCTCTATTTCTGGCATTTCACCACGTGCAAAGGCCAAATAACCATTGACCATCTCAGTCATTCTATCAATATCACGTAATAATACTTTTTTATTTGATTCGTCTGTTTCTATTGCCAAACGCATACGGGCCAAAGGTGATTTTAAATCATGGCTGACTGCGTTTAACATGTCTGTACGTGTACGATTATATCTGTCCAAACGTTCCTTCATTGTAATCATTGCAGCGGCGGCTTCACGAATTTCTTTGGAACCACTTGGTTGAAAACCCGGGGCATCCAGACCGCGGCCAAAACGATTTGCTGCATCGGCAATACGACGAATGCTGCGTGTATGCAATATGATAAAAGGCGTTACTAATATTGATACAATCAAAAACGAACCAAATAACCATATTAAAAAAACTTCAATGCTGGTTGAATATATACGGTGCATGGATGTTCCAAATGTTACAATCTGACTATCATTTGTTGGAATATCAACAAAAACTAATCGTTTACCACGATCGATATATATGCTGGCGTGGCGTTTCAAGCGTCTGGACAATTCATTTGATAATTGACCAGCAATACGCGAATTATTTGCGTTTTTGCGTGGTCTGTTTAAATTTTTATTAACGGAAACGTTAATTCCGATATTTTGTCCCATTGATTTAGCGATATCTGGTTTGTTTTCGTCTATGAAATTCATCATAGTTGAAATATCCCCTGCAAGATTTCGTGCCATGGTTGTATGAACCCGATCCCAGTGATTGTTAAAAAATACCTGTGCCACAATAACCTGGGCTAAAATTAACGGAATCATAATCATCAATATTGTTCGCCACATAAAGCTGCGTGGAATCAGTCTCATCTTTTATCCATTTGTGTTACTCGGTGCAGTTTCTGTCACGACCAGTTTATAGCCCTTGCCCCGTATTGTTAATATGTCTATGTTTGATAATACACAATTTAATTTCCCGCGCAAGCGTTTTGCCACCATTGGTGCGGCGGCGGCAATATTGCCAACGGGTGACGTTAACCGTGTTAATAATTTTTTTTCTTCACCAGATAAATATAAAATCTGTGCAGAATTTGAATTCGTTATCATAAACTCGTTGTCCGCAAACACCAAACCATCTGGTAAATTTGTATGATTTTCAACCTTTTCAATGCGTTTTTTGGTGATATTTTGTAAACGTAATATTAATTCACGCAATTGAAACGGTTTTGATAAATAATCGTCTGCCCCCCCCGACAATCCATCAATCGCATTTTCTGCCCCAGACATTGCAGTTAACATTATAACCGGGGTATTGTCGCCAAACATGCGACGTTGTTTTAAAAATGTTAAACCATCAACACCGCCCATCATTCGATCTAATATCATTGCATCCACATTAACACGTTCTAATATTTTAGTTGCCGTTTCAGCCGAATCGGCCCCAATGACATCAAAATCCTGATTACGCAATCCACGTGCCAACGATTTGCGTAACACATCGTCATCATCAACAATCAAAACGGTTTTTGTCATATAGTCACCGATTTTAATTACTTTTTCTTTAATGGTTCAACCGCATATTCACCTGGTTGAATTGTGCGCATACCGCTGTCTAATCCCATCATATCATCATCGTCAACAGATGCCTTGAATTTCATACCATGTGTTGTAAATTCTGTCTTAAATAATGCATATCCAGTTCCACCACCGGTTGTTGGTCCCTGCATGCCCAATGAATAATAGCCGCCTAATATTCCATAATCTAAATCAATGTAATCAATACTGACCATCAACGATACATTACTAATACCGTCACTGGTCAGGTTACATGCAAATTCGCGATTAGATAATGTTGCCTGTGAATTTATTGGAACCATTATATCCATAACCGTTGGTGCACATTGACGATCAATACCATTTACCAAAAAATCATACGTCATACCGACAGTTGCCTTGGATAACCCCGTTGATACATTAACCTGAGAAATAGTTGCCTTTGGGATTTTTACCAATGCATTTGCAATACCTGCACGAACTGGAAATGAAACGCCGGATTGTAAACAATTACGAGAAAAAGGATCTGCTTCGCAAATATAAACACGCGAATGATTATTCATCATAAACATATTTGCCAAACTGTTGAATAAAAATGTTCTGGTTATATTTTCATTTAAACGCGTGCAACCAAAATTTCTGCAAATCACCATTGGGCGATCGGCAAACATTACACCCGGATGTGCAGAAAATTCTGCATTACGGGCATTTATTATATTTTCGTCGTAGTCTAAACTGTCTGCACGTTCCATAAATTCTGTTTCTGGAATAAAGTTCGGATCATCAGGGTACGCATAATATGATTGAACCGGGGTTTCTGTATATATTGTTTGAAAATCATTATATGCAACATCATCAAAACCTGCAGCCAAAACCGGTATGGATACGGCTGTGCATAATGTGGTTAATAAAGTTAATGGTATAATTTTACTCATTTTGATACCCTTTGATTCTCATACATATGAAAAATATAGAACATTTATTGCGATTGTGTCAAAGCAATTTTATGTTTTATATGAAATCAAAATTCATATTGAATACTTTTTTATTGAAATTTTATATTCGTTTGTTCTACATTGTCTGTCAAAGATGTTATTACAAAGGTGAAAATATGGTTGATATCATAATATCTGGGGAATCTGGAAAATTACATGCGGTTTATCATAAATCTGCAGTACCGTCGGCACCGTTGGCGGTTGTGTTGTCTGGGAACCCACGACAAAAGTATCATATGAACGATCGTGTATCGTATGCGATGTTTCGTGCATTTATGGATATTGGTTTTTCTGTTGTTCGCTTTAATTATCGTGGTGTTGGTGATTCCGAAGGAACAATAGGTACAACATCTGAAAACCTATTAGATATTGCGACTGTGATTGATTGGATTCAAAATCATAACGAAGACAGCGATAAAATATGGTTGGCGGGTCATCAGTTGGGGGCCTGGTATGTTTTACAGGCAATGATGCGTCGTCCAGAAGTGTCGGGTTTTGCGTTGGTATCCCCAGATCCGACGGTATCAGATTTTTCATTTTTATCCCCACGTCCAAATCGTGGTTTACTGTTGCAGGGGGCAGCAGAAACGGATGAAGCACGTGATTTTGCACCGCATTTGACACAAATTTTGAAAAAACAGGCACAAATTGACATAGAAACCATTCGTATTAAAAATGCGGACTCTTTGTACAGTACCCCCGCAGATTTGCGTCAAATGTACAATGATTTAAAAGCTTATGTTGGTCGTGAAAATTCCGAAGACAGGTTATTATAATATGAATACAAATGACAGATTTTTTGACCCGAACATTCCGGACGAAATGGCTGCGTCTATTCGTCCAAAGGTTTTATCAGATTTTATAGGTCATGACAGTTTGAAACAAAATTTATCTGTGTTTGTTTCTGGGGCCCGTTCCCGTGGTGAGGCCATGGATCATGTTTTATTATATGGCCCCCCGGGTTTGGGCAAGACAACATTGGCACACATTGTTGCAAATGAATTGGGAACGAATTTTAGGGCAACTTCTGCACCAATGTTGACCAAACAGGGTGATTTGGCGGCGATATTGACGGCATTAGAACCAATGGATGTATTATTTATTGATGAAATACATCGTTTGCCGACGGCCATCGAAGAAGTTTTATATTCCGCGATGGAAGATTTTAAATTAGATATCATGTTGGGTGAAGGACCTGCTGCGAAAAGTGTTCGGATTGATTTGCCACCGTTTACATTGGTTGGGGCAACAACGCGTACAGGGTTGTTATCAAACCCATTGCGTGACAGGTTTGGAATAGATTTGCGTTTATCGTTTTATTCCCCTGAAGATTTAGCAAAAATTATTATTCGCAGTGCAACAATTTTGGGAACACCGATTAGTGCAGATGGTGCATTAATGTTGGCACGCAGTGCGCGTGGAACACCGCGTATTGCAAACCGATTATTAAAACGTGCACGTGATTTTGCCACGGCATTGAAATGTCCACAGATTACTGCTGATACAATAAAGACCACGTTGGTCCAATTGCATATAGATGAATGTGGTTTGGATGAAATTGATCGTGAATATATGTCAACGATAATACGGCATTATGCAGGTGGCCCGGTTGGAATTGAAAATTTAGCGGCGGCCTTATCAGAACCGTCTGATACAATAGAAGATGTGATAGAACCATATCTTATGCAATTGGGCTTTGTTCAACGAACCCCGCGTGGGCGTATTATAACGGATGCGGGGTATAAACATCTGGGGTTAGAAAAATAAATCATGAAGATATATGAATTTCCATTTTCGGTTGCTTATGCAGATACAGATGCCGAAGGTATTGTTTATCACGGACGATATATTGAAATTGCAGAACGTGCACGTATGCAATTATTATTAGGGCTAGAAATGCCCAAAGGTGATGTTGGGTTTGTTATTCGTGAATTGAATATAAAATACAAATCGCCATTACGGTTGGCTGATAATTTTGTTGTGCGCAGTAAAATTGTCAGTTTGGGTGCTGCTTCAATGCAGGTTGAACAGCAGTTTGTTCTTGGGGATGATGTTTGTGCCGTATTAAATGTAATGGTTGCATATTTGGGGGCAAATATGCGCCCTGCCCGTATTCCGGAACAAATGGTTAAACGTTTATCAGAATAAAAAGGAAATGAAATGACAAATAATTTTTCATTATTGAACTTATTTACAGGTGATTTTATGACATTTTTTGTGTCGTTGACACTTGTCGTGGCCAGTATAATGTCTTGGACGGTTATAATTGGTAAAATCCGTATGTGGCATTATCAACGCAAAACGCCTATGAAAATACGTGTGGATGCATCGATTGATAGATTAATTCGTCCATTTGATAAAAATTTATGGTTTTTAGCGATGGTTTCGTATGTTGCACCATTTATTGGTTTGTTTGGAACGATTTGGGGGGTTATGGATTCATTCGCATCAATTGGGGCAAATCAATCAGTGTCAATTGGTGTTATTGCACCGGGGTTGGCCACCGCATTGGGGACAACTGCTTTGGGGTTGATTGCGGCGGTGCCGGCGGCAATTGCATATCAATATTTTACTAAAAAAGCAGATGAATTGTATGACGCAATGGATGACGCATGCAAGGATGCACGTACAAATTCAAATAAAAAGCAAGGATAAGCAAAGATGTCACGCAGAAGAAGTCGCGGTGCAGATGCTACAATTTCATTAACCCCAATGATTGATGTTATGACGGTGTTATTGGCGGTGTTTATGGTAACGACGCCAATGTTATCATCTGGCATTGATTTAAATTTACCACATGCTGGGAAATCTGTTATGACCGGTGGTGACCATGCGATACAAATCAGTGTAGATGCAACGGGACACTATTATGTTGGAAAAACACGTTTATCCCAAGAACAAGTTGTTAAACGTGCAATTGCAATGCGAACAGAAAACCCAAATTTAGCAATTGTTATTAATGGTGATACACGGGCCGATTATGGTGCAGTTATGGCAGTTATGGGCAAATTGAAGGATGCCGGTTTTCAACGTGTTGGATTACGGACCCAAATGGGCAAAAAATGAATATAAAACAGCAATTTTCATTGGAAAATTTGTTAATGTCCTTTGGGGGGCATTTGGTGTTACTGGCATTTATGTTGACAACGTTTTTGATTGTGTCCGAGCCGGGGGTAATTGTTGCAACTGATCGTATTCAAATTATGGAAATTGATTTAAATGCGGTAAAAATTGGTGGCAATGAAACGTTACTGTACAATACAAATCCGCCCGCCGATACGGTAACAGAAAATACAAAACAAAACGATATGCCAACACCGCCAATTGTTGAACCTGTGCCAGAACCTGAACAAAAAACAGATGAAACAAATGTATTGGCAAATGAAGAGGATTCTGTTGCAGATGAAGTTGCAAAGACGCCCCAACCGGCCCCAGACGACAAAAATACACAAATTGTAGATAATGCACCGCGGAAAAAAACAGTCGTTCGTGTTAACCGCCAGACTGGTTTTTCTAATACACCATTAACCGTATCAACGGTTGATGCATTGCGTGTCGCATTAACACGGTGTTGGATAATTGATACATCGCGTCCGGATATTACTGATATTCGTGCGGTTGCGCATTTATCAATGAATAAAAATGGAACTGTTCAAAATGTGTGGTTTGAATCGGCCGCACGTGCAGATACAGATTCTGCGTTTGGTTATGTATTGGAAACAATTCGTAATGCCATAAATACATGTCAACCATTTAAAATGTTACCAGAAAATGAATTTGAAACATGGAAACAAATAAGGTTGACTTTTTACCCAACCAGTGGTCAAATTATGTAATTGGAATGATTGATAAAACAAAGGGTTATTTTTTATGAATTATTATTCCGAAGATTGGTATCAGGCAACAGAAAAATTTACAAAATTTGCATCAAAAATCGGCACATTAAAACATTGTCGGGCGGATGGCAATCCATTTGAAATTCCGTATTTAATAATCGGTAATGGCCCACGAAAGGTTGTAATAAATTCTGGTGTTCATGGAATTGAGGGGTATTTTGGCAGTGCTGCTCAAAATATGTTTTTGGATAAAATGGTAAATAATATTTCAAAAAACGTATTGGATGATTATACAATTGTTTTGATTCATGTGATAAATGCATGGGGAATGCAAAATCGTATGCGTGAAGTTCAAGACGTTGCAACCGGTGGTTTGGTTGATTTAAATCGTAATTTTGGTGTTGATTTTTCAGATAAAAAATTGCGTGATTTAAATCCGTTATATTCCGTATCACATCCTTTGTTATTATCAAAACCAGACAAAATTACAAAAACAAATGCAATCCGTAAATTCCGTCGGGAACATTTGAACGACGGTGCGTGGGCCGCAATCAGTCGTGGGCAATATTACGAACCATACGGTCTGTTTTATGGGGGGGCGGCGCCAACAATTGAAAATCGTATGACAACAGAAATTTATGACAATATCATGACGGGTGACGCCACGTCATTAACATCAATTGGTTTTCATACGGGATTGGGGCGTTTTTATCGCCGACGTGGTGTGGCCACGGCACAATTACTGGTTTCGCATCCGACAAATCATCAAAATACAATATATTTTAAACAGATTTTGGACAAAAAATTAACGGTTGTACCAGATGATTCTGCACAGTTTGGACCGACATTATTGGGGGATTTGGTTGATTTTTTAGAGACACGTTTTTCAATACGAAAAATACCCGTTCGTACGGCAGATTTTGAAATTGGTACTGGTGAATTTCCGGTTATGTCACCTGTTTATAAACGTATGGATATGGGTGATGCACGGTACGATTTATTGCACAACGGTAAAATAAATGATGAAACATGGAAAAATCTGACGGAAAGTTGGTACCCATCAGATGAAGGCTGGAAAAACAGTGCATTAAACAGTGCCCAAAAATTATTTGATTGTTTGTTAAATGCAATGAAAACAAAGATAGTATAAGTTTCAAAATAACTGTATGTAAAGCAGTTATTTTTTTTTTACAAAATTTGTTTTTTTATCCCACATTTATACTAAGAAAGAAAAGATTCTGTAATTTTTTTATAGACGTAGTGGTGCATAATTTTCTATGATGCACAGAACAACAAGGAACGGGATGCATTTATCAAAATCGGTTTTATGCAAATT
>JAZLJO010000007.1:0-2493 GCA_045617905.1 Candidatus Enterousia sp. | reverse complement strand
GCATATACTAATAGTAATGGGAATGGTGATGGGGCGATAAAATCTGGTTGTGAAACAAATAATGCTTCATGCACAAAACCAATTACTGCGGTAACAGCAAACGCAAATTATTATGTAAATGGAACATCGTGTTCTGCATGTGCCAATGGATACAGTAATACAGATCCAACCGCAACATCGTGTACCGCTAATACATATAAAATAACTTATACATTAAACTCTGGTACCCAAGCAACATCTGGTGTTCCAACCTCGTATACATATGGTACAGGTGCAACAGTAAATGGTACCCCGACCCGTACAGGATATACATTTGCGGGTTGGTGCACAGATTCTGGTTTAACATCATGTGCCGCTTCTCAATCAATCGGTACAACATCAATCGATGATAAGATCTTTTATGCCAAATGGACGGCAACGCAATACACCATCACGTATAATCTAAATGGTGGAACATGCAGTGATTGTAAAACATCATATACGATAGAACAAACACCAATAAATTTATCAACCCCCAGTAAATCTAATTATACATTTACCGGATGGCAAGATACCAACGGTAACGTAATTTACCAGATTGCACCAGGTATGACCGGAAATATCAGTTTAACAGCCAAATGGGATTTGGATGTTGTTAGGTGTGATGCGGGGTATTACTTGCCTGCAAATGCGACAGAGTGCACAATATGTCTGGTGGGCTCTTATTGTATGGGTGGAACATTTGGTGTAAATAATGCATCTGTCCAGGGAATTAAAGAATGTGCGAATGGTTATTACAGTGATACGATGGGTGCCAGCAGTTGCAACAGTTGTGTTGAGACAGCCGGTACAACGTACACCAACAGCACCAGCACGCGTAACAGTATAAACCAATGTTATCGTAAATGTACATTAGACGATGTTACCAACAGTACAACCGTCAGTGGAACATATTATTATGGTGGTTCTAATACTTGTGCGGCCACCGCTTGTGCCACCGCAACCATAGGTACCGGAGCATCAGAGGCCAACGTTACCATTAATACAAGTGGTCAATGTGTTTATACGGGAAAATGTTCAAATGGTTATAATACACCGACCGTATCTGAAACAACCATAAATTGTACCCCAAATACCATAACATTATCGTGGGCAAATGGTGAACATGGAACCGCCCCTACCACACCGGCCAATTGTACATATAATGGTAAATTTACAACACCGGCTGCATTGACTGCCACAGGATATACGTTTGGCGGATGGACGGTTAATGGTAAAACATTCGCTGCAAATACATCCGTTGATTGCACGTATGAAAACCTTGGTGTATACAGTGGCAATGTAACATTAACAGCAAATTGGACACTGAATATCTATACGGCAACATACACCTGTGGAACGGGCACAACCGGCACAGTTCCAAGTGATGCCCCTGCAACATACAATGCAACATTTACACCCGCTGCGAACACATGTACCAAAACAGGGTATAAATTTATAGGTTGGAACGATGGTTCATTAAATCGTCCTGCGGGTTCTGGCTTCACATGGGAATATACCACAGACAAAACATTTACCGCACAGTGGTCACCAATTACATATGATATTACATATAATACAAATAATGGAACATGTCCGGGTTGCACCACAACAGAATACACAATTGAATCAAACGACATAACATTAGCAACGCCAATACGTAATGGCTACACGTTTGAGGGTTGGTATGAAAACGTTGATTTAACTGGTACAACTGTTACAAAAATTACAAAAGGTTCAACTGGCAAAAAAGTATTTTACGCTAAATGGAATACAGAAAAATATATTGTAAAATTGGATGCAAATGGTGGAACGTTGGGGACTGCAAAAACAGTAGATGCGACCTATGATGCGGCATTACCGTCATTGGGAACAACGATGGCGACCGCCCTGCCAAGACGTGCGGGATACACATTTATCGGATTTTACGATCAACCTAGTGGTGGTAATATGTATTATGACGAAACTGGCACGGGTACAATTTCATGGGATAAAACAATTACCAATCCAATATTATACGCCCATTGGACAGAATGTGGTATTGGCAAATATTGTGATGGCAGTACATATAATTCTACAAAAGACTGCCCTGATGATTATAAAGCGTCAACCATTAAAGGTTTAAAATCAATAAATCAGTGTTTAAAACAATGTCCATCGCTTATTATTGATAATTGTATTGGAACAGATTCAATGGGGCATGCATATTATCCAAACGAATGTAATTACGTTTATAAGACCCCACAAGGGACATTGGGTATAATAAAAAATAACATATGCGTTTCTGCCACATCTTGTTCAAATAATCAAGAAATGCGTAATGGGTCATGTCAACCATGCAACCGCGAACATGCGATAAGTTATAAACCGATTGGTAATTGTATGGTTGCGGAATGTGAGGTTGGTTATCATCCGGTTGGCCAGGCATGTTTACCAAACAAGATAGAATGTGCGATACCGAATGCGGCCAGTTCG
>JAZLJO010000006.1:0-13989 GCA_045617905.1 Candidatus Enterousia sp. | reverse complement strand
CAAATGTTATACCGCGGATGGCAAATTGATTCCAGAAAACGTTTTGGAATTACTGTGGGTTTATAAAAAAGACGGCAGTCGCCCCGTTCCAAAAGAATTGGCCGACATAATGCGCAAAGATAAAAACTATGACATTGTCGTCTGTGGTGGTTATTGGTTAACAGATAGCACAACAAAAATGTATATCACCGACAGTTTCGCAGAATCCAAAATCATAAAAAAATTACGCCAAAATTGTCAGGTCCTGTATTCCAACGACATTTTACAAACACTTGAAAATGAAAGAGAAAACATCATGAAATTCAAATCATTCATAATGAATCCCCCCTATGGCAACCTGCATTTGCCGATATTAAAACAGATGATTGAAACAGTTGTTGATAACGGTGGTCATGGTGTTAGTTTACAGCCAGTTCGTTGGTTGCAAGACCCATTAAAAGAATATAAACAAGGGACAGATTATAAGAAATATAAAGACGTTTTTAGTGGTAAAATTAACAAGATAAATATTTTGGTGTCTATGGAATGCTCAAAAATATTTGATGCATTGTTTGCTATGGATTTAGGTATATTTGAATTAGAGCAAAACAAACAATTTCTGTTGAATAATTGTTATAAAGACGTTTTGTTAGAGAAAATCTTAACAAAAATAACAGATTCTACCTTGGAACATACTGTCATAAACAATGTAATGGAAAAGAACGAAAGAATTGGAATACGTGTAAAAGTAAATGATATTCAAGGAAATGGTATTGGGGAAAAAGGACCAAGTAAAAATAGAATAGGGAAATATAAAATATTTGTTTCTATTGATGGCTTTATTGATGGTAAAGATTGGACTGAATGTGTACAAAAAAATCAATTTTCGAAAGATATCGGTGCTCCAATCCCTTATTCTATAAAATTTGAAAATATGTTTGAGGCATTAAATTTTGCTAAATCTACAGAAACGATATTTTTTCAATATTTGCTTATAAAAATGCATAGGGATATCCATGTTCCAAATCAATGGTTACCATTTATGAATGATTATTCTGAACCATGGACAGATGAACGGTTTTATGCATATTTTGATATAACACCGGATGAACAAAAGATAATAGAAAAAACGGTTGCAGACGCTAAAAAATAATGACACGCAAAAAGGGCAATTATAATTGCAATAATTCAGCAGATGACCTAAATCTGTCAAAGGCGGAAAAACAATCCGCCGGTGCCTTTCATACACCAAAAAAATTGGCCATGAATATGGCAAAAAAGTTATATCCAGATTACTTAAAATGTAAAACCAAAGCGGAAATTATTGAAAAATTCGGTGAACGGGGGCGTGAATTTTTAAATGGTTTTAACTTGATTGACCCATGTTGCGGAACGGGTAATTTATTGGCCGCCGCCATGAATGTATATAAATGGATGGACGAAGAAGATTTATATGGGGTTGATATTGACCCACGGGCCGTTGAGTTCTGTATCAAAAAATTTCCCCACGGACATTTTCAGGTCGGTGATTGTTTATTAGAAGACCTAACAGACGATAAATTTTGGCAACACCCATCCGATGGCATGTTTGGTGCATACAAAGCAGAAAAATTACAAGCCGCCACAGCAATATTAAAAGACAAAAGTATAAAACAACGTAAAGAATTATCAAACATCCTTTTACAGAAAAAACATATCAATTGATTTTATACACCAACATACACGCCCGTCGTCACCACGTTGCAGAACGGGTTGCACCGCAATGCGGACGTGATAGTATCCATTACACAAAAATATTATACGTTTCCTTTTAATGATGTATAAATTTTACCTAAATCTTTTTGCAATATATCCACAATCAAATTGTCACTATTTTCTGTTTTTTTGGCACCAGCTAATATTTTTTCAAATCCACGAACAAATTGTATTGCCTGGGTATGAAATACGCTGTTGTTTTTTAATAATGACTGCAATTGTTTTTTGTTTGTGTTCGCTAAAACCCTGGCAAACCATTGTGAAAACACCGTTTTATCCCCAGCATGATATTTTTTCCAAACCATATCTGGAACCTGTGCACTGACACCCGTCGCCATGACCAAATCATATGATTGATCGTGCATTTTATCAAACATACGTTCGCATTGCTTTAAAAAATCTGTGCTGCTGATTGTTGCACCAAATGTTTGTGGTACGGGAACCGTTCGTATTGCATCCATCGGGGCCGCAGCACGTGCAACCATCATTTGTTTATTTAGTGTCTGCATTGTTTCAACGGCCTTGGCGTAATCCGACATCAAATCTATCATTTGTTGACGTGATTGGCCGGCCAAATCTTCCAATTTTGCCGATGATTCACCAACGGTTACTGCAGATTCTGAGACACTGCGTTTCATCAAATCAATTTTTTCATTCAAAGATGTTATATTGCGTTCCATATTTTGTGCAATTTCATTTGAATCGTGTGCAACCCCCGGTAATGTGGCATAATAACGTTCAATCAATTCCGATAACGGCTGTAATTTAGCGGTCGTTTCTTCGGACATTTTTATCAATCCCTGTGATTGACCGGTTAACTGTGTATGTGCCTCATTCATTTTAATTAATGTTTCACGAACCCCAGTTGCCATCGCACGCACAGATTCAGAAAATGCCCCTGCAGATTTTCGCGTATTTTCCAATGTAACATTGGCAGTGCCAGATACATTTTTCAATTCATTTACAACATCCGCTGCAAACTCTTTGATTTCTGTGTTAAATCTGTTTGTTAATCCGGTTAATTCCGTCGATATGCCACGAACTGCATTTTCAGTTACTTCACCCGAATTTATCAATGCTGTAACAATATCTTGTATTTTTTCATTCTGTTTATTGATTGAAGATTCCGCCAAACGAATTTGCCCACCAACCAAATTAGATGTATTTGTTAATGTATTTACCTGGGCCGATAATTGACGTTTAAGACGTTCCATATTATTAACCTGATCTGTTAATAATTTATTATTTTGTTCCATTAATGATTTGTAATCTGTGGCAGACAATTGCACATTGGCAAAACCTGTGGCTGTGGATTGATTCAATGTTTCCATTTGATTACGCAAAACATCAGATTGCATCGTCAATTCTTTCATTTGATTTTCATTTGTATCAAATGCAGATTTTAAGTGTTGCCCCAATACATCACTGGATGAAATCCATGAATCTATTTGATTATGAATTGCAGATATTTTTTCGGTTGTATCTTGGGTTGTTGTATCAACTTTGGCCAATATCATATTGATTGTATCAGAAAAACGTTCGGCCGCCCCCAATGCATCCGCCCAATCATTTGACATAACAACACTGTTTAATCCTGTAACCGTATTATCCAGACGTTGGGTCATAACAGACAATTGCTTAACTGATGCCTCAGCCATTCCGACCAATTTTTCATTTTGTATTTTTATCGCCTTTTTCAATTCATCCGCCGCCGCAATATGTCCCTGCAGTGAATCCGACATAGATTTAAACAATGTTTCAATTTTTGTAATTTCATCCGACATAATCGTGCGAAATACACGTGCGGCATCGCCAACCTTGGCACGACCAGGGTGGGTTATTATTTCCAATACAGATTCCATGACACGCTGTGTTCGACGTGACACCCAAAACAATGATACCAACGATACCGCCAATAACATCGCAAAAACCGACGCTGTAACCAAATATATCAATTCCCAATCCATTGTTCTTTCTTGCCCCCCAGTTTTGATATAGTGCAATGTTCATATATTCTTGCAGAATTACAAAATTTATACTAAAATTTATATCATAATGCAAGGGTATAAATGACAGAAAAAACAAAATTTACACCGGAACAAACCGCAGCATCTGATCCAACAAAAAACATTTGGGTTCAGGCAAACGCCGGAACCGGAAAAACAAAAGTATTAGTCCACAGATTGTTACGCATATTGTTCCGCAACCCCAATTGCAGCACAACTGGTATATTATGTTTAACATACACCAATGCAGCGGCAGGGGAAATGCGCAATCGAATTTTAAAAGAATTGCGTAATTGGGCAACCGCTACCGATGAACAATTATCTGATTTGTTGGACGGCGTCACAGAAAATGGAACTGTCACCGCGTCGGACATCGCACATGCACGCCGTATATTTTTTGAATACATTGATAATCCAGAAATTTTAAAAATAAAAACTATACATGGTTTTTGCGAAGAAATTTTACGTCGTTTCCCATTAGAGGTTAATTTATCCCCAACATGGTCACTGGCATCTGATACGGTTCAGCATGTTTTGCAACGGGACGCGTTCAGTAAAATGATAAATAATTCCAATAACAATACATATGTTCAAGATGCGTTTACCCATATTGTGAATATGGTATCCGAAAAATATTTGGATGATATGTTAGGGCTGTTAACTGGACAATATAAATACTTTTTTCAAATTGATGATTTTGACACATATCGACAATACTTTATTGATACAACAAAAGATTTTTTAAATATCAACACCCCAAAAAATATGGATATTGATACAGAAATATTAAAAAATATAATTGTGGCCGCCCAAAATGATAATAATACCCGAAAAAATCCGGCAGACTATCTGGATAGCGTTATCATAAAAACACAACAGTATATTGATAAAACTATAGATTTTAACGAATACAAAAACGCGTATTTGACAGACAAATATACAAAACGCCAAAATATTTCAAAGCAAGAATATCTGGTTGATGAACAAAACAGGGTTTACGAAATCCACCAATATTTAGCAAACAAACAAATTTTTGATAATACAATCGCATTATTCGATTTGTCTGCCGCATTTGCAAAAACATACCGTGAAATAAAGCAGCAACGAAATTTATTAGATTTTGAAGATTTAATTTTATATACAAAAAAATTATTTTCCCAACCAAACACCATGGGGTGGGTATTGTCACAATTAAACATATCTTTATCACATATCCTGGTGGACGAAGCCCAAGATACCAGCCCCACACAATGGGATATACTGCGTATGTTGGTTGATGAATTTTTTACAGAAGGCGATACCCCAGAACACCAACATTCGTTATTCGTCGTCGGCGACAGTAAACAATCTATATACGGATTCCAAGGGGCCGATTCACGGGCGTTTGCACGCAGTCGGGAACAAATCGCGACACAAATATCACAAAATATGCGTACAATCCAAGATGTTCCGCTGGAAAAAAGTTTTCGTTCTGTACCAGTTATACTAAATTCGGTAGACAAATTTTTTACCCATCCATCCGTCACAGATTCCACAGGATTCAACAATAATTCACACAAACATTTTAAGAACGATGTCGGAATCGTCGAAATACATAAATTGGTATCCGCACGCGAAACAGACAACAATACACAAACATACGTAAAAACAATTGCCGACAAAATACACGATTTGATAAAAACAGGCAAATATAAACCCAAAGATATAATGGTTCTGGTACAAAGACGCGATCCGTTTGCAGCACCATTACTTAACGAATTACAAAAACAGGGAATACCCGTCGCCGGCAGCGACCGGGTTAAATTGCCTACATTCCCTGCAATTTGCGATTTATTGAATTTGATACGTTTTTGCATTAATCAAACCGATGATTATAGTTTATGTTGTGTATTAAAAAGTCCAATTTTCCGTTTGACGGATGCAGATATTTTTAATTTATGTTCCGAACGCAACAAAATTAATAAAACCACACAACAGACAAATGAACAACGTCAACCAATAACCGTATATGACATACTAAAACAATATCACCCGGATATATTTGATAAATTAACCGAATTTATAAAAATGTCAGAAATAATGGCACCGTATACTTTTTTTTCAAATGTACTAACCCCAGATATTCGGGCCAGTTTTATCGCCGCACTTGGCAAACAAGTCATAGATCCAATTGACGAATTCATGACAATATGCCTGTCGTACGAACGAACACAACCCGGAACATTGTATCATTTTATAAAAAACTTTATTACAGGTAACAGCGAGGTAAAACGCGATTTAAATGCCACCGACGGCGTCCGTATCGTTACCGTCCATGGCAGCAAAGGCCTGGAAGCACCCGTCGTATTCTTAATAGACACCGTAACCATTCCAAAAAATGACGAAATATTACCAATTCCGACGAACAAAAATATCGATAAAAAATATGTAAAATCAAACAGTTTTCTACCCGTATGGATATGGACCAAAGGATGCGCCAGCACCGAACAACAAACAATTGCCCAAAATACAAGCAAACAACGACACATAGAAGAATACTATCGTTTATTATACGTCGCAATGACACGCGCATGTGCCGAGTTATATATATATGGATACACACCACATACTACTGCAAATGACATGGCATGGTATACCAAATTACAAAACGTTTTTGTTCCAGATAACCAATCAGCCGCCACATACATAAGGATTACAGAATGACTGAATCAATTACAGACCTGTTAAAAACACAAGACGAAATAAATTACGCAACAAATATTGGACAAAATGTCCATAAGAAAATGCAACACGTTTTTGTTGATAACGATATATGGCATGGCGATAAAAATATAACAGACAAAATTTCACAACACGCTGAATTAACACGTTTTTTTACAAAAAACGCATTAACAGAAATCCCCGTTGCAGGCATAATAAATAATCATTTTATCAGTCGACGCATAGACCGTATGATTATAAATCACACAACACACAATATCGATATATTAGATTATAAAACCAACACAATTCGCGACGATATCATCCGCAAAAAATACCAAAAACAGGTTAACGAATATATTGAAATAATGCAAAAAATATATCCAAATTATACAATAAATGGGTATATTCTGTGGTTACACGATTGTTTTTTGGATAAATTAAACTAAAACAACTTATTAAATATATTCATATAGTTACAATTAATTTGTAATATAATATTTTAACACAATCAAAAATAACACAAATTCGCACAATAATTTTATTAACAATAATGTACAATAAAATTATTTATTTAGTTAAAAAGCCCCCCGGTCATCAATTTTTATCTTTTATATTCTAACAAAAAATACAATTTACCAACAAACAAATTTTATTTTATAATCATACTAGCATTTATATTTTTATATAAAAATTCATCATACCAAACAATCTTTACAAAAAACTATCTTTTGTTTATTTTTCATAATTAAACAAAACAGATGATTTTTTATAAACATAATTTATTACAGTATTTTTTTATCGTCAATTATTTTCAAAACCAATTATATGGCAACCCGTTCTTGGTATTCTTAGCAACAACACGTAAAACATACAACACATACATAACATGCATAAATAATATACAAAAAACTTATACTGAATAGACATTAAAAAAATAGTTATAAAATACTTGAAATCAATCATAAAAAACAAGTATAATCCTGGTATGTTAACAAGTTTACAAATTTCAAATATTGTATTGATTGAAAAACTGAATCTGGAATTCGGGCAGGGGTTGAACATACTAACCGGCGAAACAGGCGCCGGAAAAAGTATTTTATTGGATGCACTGGCATTGGCATTGGGTGCCCGATCGGATACAGGCTTAATTCGACACGGTTGCGAAACTGCATCAGTTGTAGCAATGTTTGATAAAATAAACCAAAACGTTCAATCAATACTAAACGAAAATGGCATTGAATGTGATAACGATTTGATTTTACGCAGAACTTTGACTTTAGATGGCAAAAGCAGGGCATGGGTTAACGACACACCTGTATCAATAAAAACATTGAAACAAATCGGTGACAATCTGGTTGAAATACATGGCCAGTTTGCCAATCATGCGTTACTAGACCCCACAACACACCGTGGAACACTAGATGAATTCGGTACCACATACATAAGTGGGTATGACCATATTATAAATACAACACATAACGCATATTCCCAATACCACAAGGCATCGATAAAACTAAGACAATTGCAACAAATGCTGGAAAATGCCGCAGCCGAACGCGATTTTTTGGAACACAACGTTGCAGAACTGCGTAATTTATCGCCAAAAATCGGGGAAGAACAAGAATTAGCCAATATGCGTGCCACAATGATGGCCGCTGAAAAAGATGCCAGTATTTTGGCTGAGGCCGCCGAAATATTATCCCCACGTGGTCAATCATTAGAATCCCAAATATGTAACGCAGCACATGTTTTACAAAGAATAAAGACCGAACCAAATCCATTTCAAAATCAAATCAATCAGTTATATGATACAGCTGAAATGATTGCAACAATATCACAAACATTAACACCGGTGGAAATTGATACGGCCAATTTGGATAATATAGAAGAACGTTTGTTCGCCATCCGGGCAGCGGCACGTAAACACCATGTCCCAGCAGATGAATTACCGAATAAATTAAAGCAACTGACCGAACAATTAAACACAATTGATAATTCTGATATTGAATTAAAACAAGCCATTGAATATACAAACAAATGTAAAGATTTATTTGACGATTGTGCAAAAAAATTAACACAGGCCCGAACGCAGGCGGCAACTGATTTACGTAATCGTTTAGTGGCAGAATTGCCAGATCTTAAATTAGCCCAAGCCGATTTTTCAGTTCAAATAACAGATGCCCCTCCGTCACAAAATGGTACAGATGATGTTGTTTTTATGATAAAAACAAATCCAGGAATGCCTTTTTCACCATTACACAAGGCTGCATCCGGTGGTGAATTGGCACGTTTAATGTTAGCAATGCGCGTCGTTTTAACATCTGTAAATGTGGCACATACATTTATTTTTGACGAAATTGATACCGGCATCAGTGGTGCGACCGCCAGTGCCGTTGGATTACGATTGAACCGTTTGGCAACCAATTCCCAAGCATTAGTTATAACCCATTCTGCCCAAGTTGCGGGATATGCTGATCGTCATTTCAAAATCGAAAAAACCACAACAAAAACAAACACCACTACAAACGTTATCGAAATTAAAGGCGACAATCGAATTGCAGAAATCGCCAGAATTGTCAGTGGTTCAGAAATAACACCGGAATCCATTGCCACTGCAAAAACATTAATCAAATAAATTTTGTGCGGCAATTGTTATCCTGTATTACAATAAAAAATAATACCAAAATGGTTGCTGGCATTATTTTTATCGTTGTATAACAATCAAATTTTTATAACGCCATCTGTAAATTCTATCGTCGCAGGGCTTTGTGCATTTTCAGCACGACTGATAATATTACCAACATCATCACGGACAATTGCATAGCCACGTGCCAAGACACTGCGATAACTTAATGATGTTAACATTTTTCCTAAATAATCTAAGGCCTGTGTTCTGGATTGCATTTTATTTTGCAAAATATTTGGCATATTACCAAACATTTCCATTTGATGTTTAACCGATGTTAATCGATTATTTATTATAATTTCCATCGTTCTATGCAAATCATCCAAACGTTGAACACGTTCCATAACCATTTGATTTGGGCTTTTTATTGTAATATTTTCCATACGTGATTTTGCATTTACCAAACGTGTTGCAAAATGTCCGGATAATCTGTGCCACAAATTATCCAATTCTTGAAACAAAGATAATTTTGTTGGAACAACCATTTCTGCCGCACCTGTTGGGGTTGGGGCCCGAACATCGGCTGCAAAATCAATCAACATCCAATCTGGTTCGTGTCCAACACCGGAAATCAATGGAATTTCACTGGCCGCTGCGGCACGAACCACAATTTCTTCGGAAAAAGGTAATAAATCCTCTAATGCGCCACCACCACGTGCAACAATTATTACATCAACATTTTTTGAACGATTAAAATATTCTATGCCGGCGGCAACCTCAGCCGCAGCCGTCGCCCCCTGAACAGTTGCAGGATATAACAAAACCCGCACAGGAAAACGTTCACGTAAACGATTTTGAATATCTTGGAATGCCGCACCTGTCGGACTGGTAACAACGCCGATACAGTGCGGTAATCTGGGCAAGGGCCGCTTGCGTGAAACATCAAACAACCCTTCGCGGGCTAATTTTTGCTTGCGTTCTTCTAACATTTTTAAGATCGCACCAACACCTGCCATTTCAATTTCATTAACAACAATTTGATAATTACTGCGGGCCGGATATGTGGTAAAACGTCCGGTTACAATAACCTCCATTCCATCTTCTAATTTAAAATTTATTGGGGTGCCACGCCATATAATCACCGAAATCGCTGCCCCCGAATCTTTTATCGTCATATAAATATGACCAGATGATGCACGTGTAATTTGCGACAATTCACCACGAATTTTTATACATGGGAAGGCCGTTTCAACAACCCCCTTCAATAACGCAGATGCGTCTGTTACACTAAATATCGTATCTGATTTTACAAACGGTTCTGGTTTTTGCATTAATTTAATCCCTTTGTACACATATTATTTGCCTGAAAAACAGCATTTAAAAATTTTTCCGCATCACGTTCAGCATCTGCATCTATCTTTATACAATACCCCATATCGTACGGTATCATTATGTCATGTATTGAATATTGATCCGCCGTTAAATCAAATACCGTTTTTGTCGGAACATATTGAACAAAACAATGTGGTCCATAACTCCACAATTCATTTATATACATCAAGCGCCATTTTTTTGATTGCATTTGTTTAATAAACGCACAACTGGATGCCCTGCAAAATGCATCTGCATCATAGGTAAATACACTTTCTGCACCATCTGCTAAGCGACTGGCAAATGTCGCTTTTTTTACAGATGCTATTTTAAAACTGTCGCGAAACAGCAATACTATATTTTTGGCCCGCATACGTTCCATCGATGACAAGCCCATATTATCTAACTGATATACCAAACGTTTGGTTGTATTTTCAAAAAAATCTTTTTTTTTCTTATCCATTTCATATTTATTATACCATAAAAACATTAATTCTACAATTCTGTCAATGGCCAACGTGGACGTGGTGCAATCGGTGCTGTAACAATTCGATTACACATAAAATTTTCAATTCCAGCCCATGCAATCATGGCACCATTATCTGTACACAAATTTAATGGCGGGGCGGCAAACAACATTTCATACTTTTGTGCCAGCATTTCCATTGCCGCACGTATAGCACTGTTTTTTGCAACCCCACCCGCAACAACTAAATGTCTCGGCCGGGCCACAATCACCCGTTTATCCTGCATTGCATGTTCCAATCGATTAACAATACAATCAACAACGGCCCCCTGAAAGGACGCACAAAAATCATTTATAAAACCGTCATCGTGTGGGGCGGGGCACTTATCCAAAAACGCCCGTGCAGCAGTCTTGATTCCACTGAACGAAAAATTACATCCTGCCTTATCACACAATGGACGCGGAAATATAAACCGGTTTGGGTTGCCACACTGTGCGCGTTCATCAACGACCGGTCCACCGGGGTATCCCAAACCTAACATCTTGGCAATTTTATCAAACGCTTCGCCTGCGCTGTCATCCAATGTCTGACCAATCAGATCATACTGTCCAACCCCACGAACCAACAACACCTGACAATGTCCCCCGGATGCCAACATTAACAAATACGGGAACGTAACAATACCCCCATCAGCCCCATTTGCGGTCGCTGCATGCAGGCGCGGAACAAGGGCATGTGCCTCTAAATGATTAACTGCGACCAAAGGTTTGTTTAACGACTGTGCAATTCCAACTGCTGTCATCCATCCAACTAAAACACCACCAATTAATCCCGGCCCAGCAGTTGCTGCAACAACATCTATATCGTTTAACGTAACATTTGCAGATTTTAAGGTTTGTTGTATAACAGTATCTATGGCTAAAATATGTGCACGTGCCGCCAATTCAGGAACAACACCGCCATACTTTTGATGTTCAGGTATTTGCGAATATACGATATGTGATAAAATATTACGATTAGAATCAACAATTGCCGCAGCAGTTTCATCACACGACGATTCAATCCCCAAACATAACACATGCCGTTTATTTTCAACAACATGATCACTTGATTTCAATTTTCCCATATCAATACGAATAATTTTTTCTGAATTCATTGTTTTATTTCCAATAATATTATACCTAAATTTTCTTTGTTTTTACAACGACTTGCAACGTATTTTTCAAACAACACATCAATAACCTGTTTTTTTTCAGATGATGCATGTCTAAAAATCCCACCCGGCAATAAAAAACCCATATGAACCACAACAAAATCAGTTCCAATACGATTAATTTTTTTTGAATTATCTGCAACAAATAATACAACCAACGGCGCAACAATGTCTATTTTTTTCAAATTTTCATACGGCAAATATTCAATATCAACCCAAACAGGTTCAAAATCTGAATCGATATTATGAACACGTTTTAACCAAGCCGCCTTATCTATTTTTACCCGTTTAATCTCTGTTTGACCATATAAATTGCTGATATTTTTAACAATATCTGAATTTGATACCAACCAATCTGATTCAATAAAATGATTTCTGTGTAAAAAATCGACTTTACCGTCCATATATCTGATTTTATTTAATTTTTTTTCATCGCCATTCGCCAAAACGGTTTCAACAAATGTAGTGCAATCAAACGCATCAAATCGAATTAATGGATCTGCATCATACCCAAAACCTTCACCCAAAGGATCATTAATATATTTGGTTCCAACGTATTCAGCACCGATTTGCGGGGCATAATTACATGTACAACAAAACAGAACAAATATATAAACAAACCTTTTCATATTAAAAATATTATAAATTTTCTTTTAATTGAATTCCGGTATAACATAATGATACTGCATCACGCACAGTCATTTCTCCTGAATCTGGCAAATCTGAAATTTTATCAACACATTTAACCAAAATATCCGTATTTTCTTCATTCGCAATCAATACCTTGATTGCAGCCATCCTTTGTTCAACAGAAGACGCCCGCCAACGACGTAAATTTCCAGTTTCTAAATCATTCGATTTCATCGCGAAAAAAAACACCACCAAAACAGATATAAATACGGCCGCTCCAACAAATATTTTAAAATATTTTTTTATAAAATTCATTTTTCTCTCCTTAGGATACTAATAATTATTCACAACGAACCAACCACAAATCATAATCAGCATTTTGTAATGGATTATCACCCGGTTCATTTCTGCTCATCCAGCCACCAAATATTTGCCCAGCTGCAACAGTTGAAACCTGTATAAATGCAAAAAAATCTTCAGCCTGAAACGGATCCGTTTGTTTACATGATTTAACTGTAACTAACAATTTTTCAAACTCAACCGAACGACCAACCGGAATTTTTACACTTTGCGTTTTCCCAGCCGCCTTGTTCATGATACGAACAACGGCAGTATTCCCGTCAACGTATGCCATAACTGGCATCGTTGCAAACAAATATAACACACCAAACAAAAAAATGATTTTCTTTAACATAATGAACATAATAGTGCACAAAATATAAAAGTCAATTTATAAACATACCATTTGTAATATTTATTATAATTACTTGTTTACTGAATGTATTACAATACAATCGCCACGCCCCCATAAAATATATTAATGAACTATGTCATTTTAATTTTGGCACCAACAAATCCGTTGGTTACACAGTGTACATGGATTATATTCATATTTTTCTCGCCGTTTGGCGGTTTTTATTAATCGACAACGTGATATGTTTTACTGTTGTATTTAATATTTATTGCACTTGATTGTTTACCCAATTCCAAATTGCCATAACAAACGGTTCCGTCATCATATTTAATATTTAACGCAGGCACGGTTTGTTTTTCCTGGTACAATTGGAATGATAAACCATTGGTTTTTAATAAACCAGATCCTTTGGGGCATATTGCAGCACATTTGCCATGGGTTTGTTTGAATTTATCTTTACATGTTACAGATAATATTTCACATGTTGATTTTGCCGCGTCACATGTCCCGCCATAGTACTGCACACCAGATGTTGATGTGTTTGC
>JAZLJO010000005.1:0-94669 GCA_045617905.1 Candidatus Enterousia sp. | reverse complement strand
TGTAAACAAGAATTAGTTGTATTGGATGATACAAATATTTTTGATTACATAACATTACCGGCCGAAATTGTAAAAAAATATCGTGCCGGTAAAATTGGTCGTGCACATTTTGCAGATATTTGTCGTGTTGAATTATTATATGAACATGGGGGTATATGGTTGGATTCTACCGCATTTGTAACTGCCCCGATTCCTGATTGGATTATTGAACAGGATTTTTTTGTCTATATGGCGGGAAATACCGTGGGCAGTCCATATTCATTTATGCAAAATTGTTTCATACGTGCACGTCGCGGTACATATCTTTTGGCGGCATGGCGTGCAATGATTTTGGATTATTGGATACATGAAAATCACAGTTTTGATTATTTTATGCATCAGTTATTGTTTAAAACGATGGTTCAACATAACGAATGTGCAAAACGATATTTTGAAAAAATGCCACATATTGATCAGGATCCAACCCATGCATTGTGGTGGGCAATTGCAAACGAACCGTTTACCCAAGAATTATTTGATAAATATACATCGGGGGCTTTTTTTCAAAAGACAACATACAACAGTCCATGGGCAACCAAACCAATCCCGGACAGCGTTGCCGATGTTATGATTAATAAAATGTATAAATAAAAGGGAACATAGATGCCGGCAATATCAATAATTATACCAATATATAATGTTGAAAAATATTTACGGCGCTGTTTGGACAGTGTTTTAAATCAAACATTTACCGATTGGCAGGCAATCTGTGTAAATGACGGCAGTCCTGATAATAGTCATAAAATATTGTCCGAATATGCTGCACGTGATAACCGGTTTGTTATTGTAAACAAAGAAAATGGTGGATTATCTGACGCACGTAATGCGGGTTTTCCGTATGCAACCGGTAAATATGTAATGTATTTAGACAGTGATGATTTTATACATCCCCAAGCAATGGAAATTGCATATTATTTAGCCGAACGTGATAAATCCGATATTGTATCGTTTACCTATGATCGTATATATCGTCCACAGTTAATGGTGCGGCACATTTTGGGAATGGATACAGATAATGTAATTCCACGGCGGATAAACCGAAAGTACAATTTGCAAAAAATTGCAACACGTACAACAAACGATGTTTTTGAATATGCAACCGAACGGACACATAACAAATTCAATTCACAACGTCATTGGTTAATAAAACATTGTCAGGTTTGGAAAAATATGTACCGTCGTGATCTGATTGCCGATATCCCATTTATAAAGGGAATTTTATTCGAAGATTTTCCATGGTGGTCGGCTGTGATGTTAAAAAATCCGCGTGTAACAATTGCACCATTACCATTGTATTTTTATGTACCAAATTTTGGTGGAATTGTTTTATCTGCAAAACAATTACGTATAATGCAAAGTTTGTGCACAGGGATTTCAGACGCATACACACGATATAAAAACAATGCATCCAATTATCAAATGGAAAAATGGCAATCCAGTTTTATGTGGTATTTTGTAAATTGGGCATTTCGTAAATTAAAATATTTGAAAACCGTCGATGAATTTGTCATGGCAAAAGAATGTTTTACCGAAATGGATAAAATTGGTGTATTTAATAATGTGCCCAAACAATGGTATGAATTACGCAAAAATATTTATAAATTTATAAATAAAAAAGTGTGATAATTATCACACTTTTTTAAATGCCCGATTCTATAAACCGTTTCGGTATTTTTACAATGATTTTCATGCCAAACATTGCGGGTTTGCGCCATGAATAGATCGGTCGAAAAAATGTTTGTAAAATGCGAGCAATCTTTAACCATTTTTCAGATTTTATTTTTTTGTATGTAATTGCGTTAATCGTTCCATTCCCACGACGTTTTAAATGATTTAACCAATCGGTACCGCGTTTGGCCGCCTTTTGTTCTAACATATTAAAATCAACCGAACCGAAATGTAATAAATACAAATTTTTATCAATATGAAAATTGTGGTTCTTTATACTGTGGAAACCCGAACCCCATGAAATAGGTTTGTTTATAACAACTGGTTTGGTATAACGTGTGGACAGCAGGGCATACCCTCGTTGTTGTAAAAATGGGGCCGTTTTATCTAATATTTGTTCATTGTATAAATGCTGGCCGACATCCAATCCCAAACCAGACAGCGTCGTATTTATTTTTTTATCGGATAAATATTGTGATAATGTTTTATTAAGGGTTGGCTCAATAATTAAAAATTCATCACAATCGCATCCAATAATAATATCGTATTCATTAAATAATTGTGCGGCCAAATCGGATAATTTTTTTATCCGGTATTTATCGCCCGCTGCTCGTGACATTGGGGTATGGGACAATTTGGTTATATGCGCATCATCAGCATTTTTTGGTATTTCCTGATCCAAACCATCCAAATATATATACAAATTTTCTGTGCCAAATTGTCCGCCGTAATACTTAATCCATCGTGATAAAAAGAATTCATCATCACGTGCCATTGTAATTACGGCAATCCGTTTATTGTTTTTTATCATAACTTACCTGTAATTGATTTTTTTATGCCATATTTCAACCCATTAAAAAATGCAGATATACGATTTAATGACAAATATGTATCAATTAAATTTTTCCCATACACACGATACGCGTTTTGCAATATTGCATCACGCATATTTTGTGGTATTCGTTTTAATACATATGATATTTGTGGACCATATTGTCCATTATGCCGGATAAAGGCGACTTTTTTCATAAAAGGCATTTTTTTACGAAAATAATATTTTATTTTATTATAAATATCACGATTATGTGCCGAATACAAACACATGATTTTACCCCCATGTGATAAAACGTGTTTTGTAAATCCATGTTCATATGTATGGGTTATGGCCCCCTTGGATTCTAATTTTTTTACGTTTGATAAAAAATTATCAAACCAATCCGATAAAAATACGGATTTACGCATCCCGATAAACCATGATTGGATATGTGGATGATCTGATTTTGTATTTTTTACCAAGCCAAATGCATCCGTTCCTGATGATTCCATTTTTTGCAACGCCATACCCAAATCATATAACGGGCCATATACAGAATCATTTAAAATATAAATAAAATCGTATGATGATAATGATAAATTGTCGCGTGCCCAAATATATGCGCGTTTATATGAACCAAAATCATATTCCCCATGGCGTTTTGCCACCGCATGTAGCACAAATGGCTTTATTTTTTGAATTTGTGTTTCATCACAATCTGAATCCATGCACAACGAAATATCGCCAAATTTGGCTAATTCTTTTATATATAAAATTAATGAATCATCAATGATTCCATTTGCATCATACCCTGCAAATAAAAATAAACGATTATTTTTATACATTATATATCCAATATTAATCTGCTACATAACATGATATAACATGCGAAAATAAATTTCAATATAATGAAATTATTATAATGATTAAATATTTTCTAATTTATTTTATAAATTATGATTTAACGGATCATGTTAAATGTCGTTTAGCCTTTGGTAGTAAATAATTTTTAATAATAAAAGATACCATCAAAAATGATGGTATTTTACGTATATATGTAATTGAATGAAAATATCATACGAAAGTATCAAGTTATTTTTAAATTATAATAATATCTCTTTCATCCAGGAACGATATTTTTGACGATTTAACCGCCCGGGAATAAAACATGCGGTTATTTTTATAAATTTACGTCTAATTTTTATTGATATTTCGTTCCCGTGGGCCAATTCATATTCAGATCGTGCAGCGGAATATTTTGACCATTCTACTTCATCGAAACGTATATCTTTATCAGTATATTTATAACCATTGTCATCTAAGAAAGTGCGACAATATTCTGTTATTCCCAATATTTGCGGACAATGCGTGCAATGTCCCGTCATTTTTTGTTCGATAGATCCTTCTATTAAAAATAGTGTAATACCATTTGTTTGGCACAACATATGTTGTAATCCTGCGTTATCATTTTTGGGGTTTGCATTACGTTTTAACCATATAACTGTTCCACCTGGCTTCATAAACAATGATAAATGCAATGCCGTGCCAGCGGCACCTGCCAAAACCTTGCAATGGGACATCAATGCAATTTGTTTTTCCAACGGGAATGTTTCCGGATAAATTATTTTAAAGCCATTTTTCTTAAATATATTTTCAAGCTGTTGTTCGCCAAATGGTCGACGTATTGGCATTGCACCACGTGATACATATATTTTATCATATACAGGTGTATGAACACGTTTGCTGTAATAATCAGAAATTTTTCTGTACATTTTACCAAATTCTGTACTTGACCAATACCACACATTAAAGGCTTGATCTGGTAAAATTATCTTGCGGAATTTTGTCGGATTTTGCAAAACCAAAATATTTTTATCTTCAATTCCTAAACCATGCAACAGAATCCGGTAAAAATTTGGTAAAGCATCCCCCTTGTTAGAAACAAAAACATATTTTGCATTTTTGTATTTTGTACTTAATGCAGCCCACATTCGTGGTGTGCTATTTAGTAAACCATCACCAAAATGACCACAACCCCGACCTAAAAATACAGCTGTTTCGTCAATGTAATCTGTATGTTTTTTTGTTAAACCGGATAAAATTTGACAATTTCCCCCCCAATAGCATTTTGATTTTTTAACAAATTTACCAAAATTATCGAATACCCCATAGGCACCACTTTTTTGATTAACAGATATAATTCCATTATTGACAACCGTAATCTCTAAAGCTTGTTTTTTAAATTTGAATCGTTTTTTCTTTGCATAAAATCCACGTTTTGTTTTTTCGGATAAGTATTTTGTAACGGTTTCTGGAAATTTTATCATGGTATATCCCTTTGTAAGAATAAGTATCTGCCATGAATATGGTAATATATTTATCGTTTAATGTAAACATATATAATTATTTATTAATAAAATTTTTGTTATATTTTAGAATAAAAAACGCCCTGTTTAGGGCGTTTTTTATTCCACATTTTTACGGGCTTTTTTACGCATATTACTGTCTAATTCTTTTTTGCGCAAACGGATGGTTTCTGGTGTAACCTCAACCAATTCGTCATCCAATATATATGACAACGCTTCTTCCAATGTAATTCTGCGTGGTGGTGCCAGGAACAATTTTTCATCAGCGGTAACTGAACGCATATTTGTTAATTCTTTACCCTTTACAGGATTAACCTCTAAATCGTTTTCTTTGCTGTGTTCGCCGATAATCATACCGGAATAAACCTCTACCTGGGGACCAACAAATAATGTTCCACGCGGTTGCAAATTAAACAATGCATACGTTGCAGTTGCACCTTTTTCCATTGATACCAATACGCCCGGACGGTATTGCATAATTGGACCACGGTATTCATCATATTTATCAAATACGCGGTTCATGATACCTGTGCCACGTGTATCTGTGCGGAATTCTGATAAGTATCCAATCAAACCACGTGATGGCGCGGAAAATACGATACGTGTTTTACCGGCACCAGATGCCTTCATTTCTGTAATGGTTGCCTTACGTTTGGTCATTTTTTCAATAACGACGCCACTGAATTCATCGTCAACGTCAACAACGACTTCTTCAATTGGTTCTAACTTTTCACCATTTTCACCGTCTTTCATAACAACGCGTGGTCTGGACACCGATAATTCAAATCCTTCGCGACGCATTGTTTCAATCAAAATACCCAACTGTAATTCACCGCGGCCCGAAACCTCAAACGCTTCGTTGTTTGAACTTTGTGTAACGCGTAATGCGATGTTTGTTTCGGCCTCTTTGAACAAACGTTCACCAATCATACGGGATGTTAATTTTTTACCAGACTTACCAGCCAACGGCGATGTATTAACAAAAAATGTCATTGTCAGGGTCGGTGGATCAATTGGCATTGCAGGAATTGGTTCTGTAACCTCTGGGGCACACAATGTGTCCGCCACAGTCGCTTTTGAAAAACCGGCAATAACAATAATATCACCGGCGGATGCACTGTCGCGTGATATTTTTTCAACACCGCGATGTTCGATAATTTTTGTAACTTTGGCATTTTCAATAAATTCACCCTGCATATTGATTGCCTTGACCGATTGGCCAACCTTGACCGTTCCTGATTCAATTTTACCGGTTAAAATACGACCAACGTATGGATCTGCCTCTAACGTTGTGGCCAACATGCGGAATGGGGCATCTAATTGACAACGGTCGCCATTGCAATCCGGGGCAGGGACATGATCAACAATTAATTGGAATAATGGGGTTAAATCTTTGTGTTCGTCATTTAGATTACGAACTGCCCAACCATCACGTCCCACAGAATACAAATATGGAAAATCTAACTGTGAATCTGTCGCACCCAATTTATCAAATAAATCAAATGTTTCAGATAAAACTTCGTCTGGACGTGCATCTGCACGATCAACCTTATTGATACAAACGATTGGCCGCAGACCTAATTTTAACGCCTTAGACAATACGAATTTTGTTTGTGGTAATGGCCCTTCGGCAGAATCAACCAATAATACAACCCCGTCAACCATTGATAAAATACGTTCAACCTCGCCACCAAAATCTGCGTGGCCCGGGGTATCAACGATATTAATTTTATATTCACCCCATTGAATGGATGTTGGTTTTGCAGAAATTGTAATACCGCGTTCACGTTCGATATCACCACTGTCCATAACACGGTCTTCAACCTTTTCATTTGCACGGAATGTACCGGCCTGTTTTAACATGTTGTCAACCAATGTTGTTTTTCCATGGTCAACGTGTGCAATAATTGCAATATTACGAATTTTCATATTTTTTCCTTTGGTGATTGTGCCAAAATTGTCATGCACAGGATATACTAAAAAATGCAATTTTCAACAATTTATATAAAAAGATTTTATTTCGCACACAAATAAATGTGCAAATTATCATATTGACGTGCAATGTTTATTATTTATAATTATGGGACAAAACGAAAAAATTGGAAATTCTATGTCAGAAGAAATAACGTGTGAACATATAAAACAGTTGAAGGAAACAACAGAAAATAATATCAATCGTGCGTTGCTGGATTCGTATTTTTTGGCACGTGAATACGCAAAAAGAAATTGGCGGCATTTAAAGGCGGTAAAACAACACGTTAATGTATGTCGTTGTTTGGTAAATATGCACGATATGGCAAAAGATCCAAATAAATATTATTTTTCTGGAATGAAAATACAACAAGAAAAGATTCTAGAATGTGCAATTCGTTGTGGGGTTAAAGATATTGAAAGTCTGTGGCGTCTGTTCCCAGCAGGGCGCTTGGTTATTTCAAATTATGCATCAAGTGCTGTAAAAAACAGTGGTGTCTTGTTTATATTCGCGTATGAAAAATTATGGGATGCGATTGTTGATTGGCGGCATGTGGAAAAATTTGAAGACAGAAATATGATTTCAATGGCCAAAAAAATCAAAGAAATTTCACGCCATATTCATAACATGAAACAAAGAAACATATTTGCTGTGTTTATTGATGCGTATTGTATAAAAAATTGGTAGATGGGCATGGGAAAATAATTATTATCAGTTGACAGTTGGATAAATTGTGTTACACTTCGGTGGTGATAAAAAATGGTATTTTACAATGGGTAAATCAATAAATATGGACGCAACGATCGTGTAATTGTTGCAAAAGTACGCGATGCATTGTGAACGTGTGTTGAAAATGGAAAGTATGTGCATAAAGGCATCCAGATACACCTCACGTCAAGTTTTTTTGTATGATGTGTATGAGCATAACCAGGCTATGATATCGTATAATTTTTTATTAAGAATTATCAAAGAACCAAAAAAATATTTATATACCAAAGATAATATTGATAATACGATAGTGCATAATGGTAAAACGGTTGGCGAATTGTTGCGTGGTGTTATGGGAAAAAAATTTGATAATGGTACAAATCTGTTGCATGAATTAAGTGATGCATTAACGCATGTTTCAAAACATATTGAAAACAATGTATGGATATACGATACAAATAATCGTGATATTTGGGCGGATAAAATTCTGAAAATTAATAAAATTGTATCATTATTGGATGAAGATGAATTTGTAAAAATATTTAAAAAAATAATACATGATTATTCTTTCGCAATACAGATGCCTAAGCGATAAATATAATAATATGGGGTGTATAACAATGATATATAACACTAAAAATGTCGAGAATATAATTAAACAAGCATTACAAAATTCGTACCTTATTGCACGACAGGAAACGAAGGCAAATTGGAAAACTTTAAAAAGTCAGCATAAACATGTTTCTGTATGCCGTTCATTGGTTTATATGCATGATGTTGCTGCACATCCGGATGCATATTTTTCACGTCGGGCAACCGAACAACAATGGCATAATCGGGCAGAAGAATTTGCACAAAAGTATGGTATAGAACGTTCGGATATGAAATGTGTTTATATGATTGTTCATGGGCCAGATGATATTGTTGTTAATTGTTGTGAAAATGCATTACCACCAGATTTTTATTCGTTATACAGTAAACTGTGCGAAGCGATTGTCAATTATAATTATAATATAACATCAAATTTAGATAAATCTTTCTATACTGCCGATCGCGATGCAGATATAATAAAAGAATTAGCTGATATTATAGAGGTGAAAAAATATAATTGGTTCCAAAAATTGGCTGCAAAATTACGATAAATGTTTTACATTTATTATCATAAATGAAAAACGCCCGTTTGGGCGTTTTTTTAATGGTTTCCACCAATTTTCGTGCGTCCCCCCATCAGTGGTTGCAATTTTTTTGGAATATTAACAGAACCGTCTGCATTTTGGTGATTCTCGATAACCGGTATTAATGCACGTGGCATTGCAATCCCAGTGTTGTTTAATGTTGCACAAAATTGCATGTTGCCATTTGCATCGCGATATCTTGTGTTCGTGCGGCGCGCTTGGAATTGTCCGATGGATGAACATGAACCCAATTCACGATATGTATTTTCACTGGGAACCCATGCTTCAACATCATTCATTTTTACTTTATTAAATCCCATGTCGCCCGTTGAATTTGCCAGTACGCGATACGGTAATTCTAAATCTTCCATAATTTCACATAAATTATTTAATAAGTGTTCATGCATATCATTGCTTTGTTCTGGGGTGCAATAAATGTATTGTTCAACCTTATTAAATTGGTGAATACGCATTAAGCCCCGTGTATCGCGACCAGCGGCACCGGCTTCTTTACGGAAACATGGTGAAAATCCGGCATATTTAATTGGCAAATCTTTTTCATTCAAAACTTCACCACTGTGCAGGGAATTTAAAATTATTTCAGCCGTCCCCGCCAAACATCTGTCGGTACCCGATAACATGAATACATCTCCATCCATAACAGACATATCAGACCCCATAAAATGGCCCGCTGCAAAAATTGTTTCTGGTTTAGTTATAGATGGACATTCAACAAAACAAAAGCCTTTGCTGATTAATTTTTGAATTACATATGTTTCGATTGCTAATTGTAATTCAGCCGCTTCCCCCATCAATGCGTATGTACGTGCCCCACAAATGCGTCCAATTTTTTCTGGCATCCACCAGTTGTTCATATCCAATAAATCCCATTGTGGACGTGGTGTGAAATCAAATGTGCGTGGTGTGCCAATACGGCGGATTTCAACGTTTGCACTGTCATCGTCACCAATTGGTGCGTTCGCATCAGGTATTTGTGGTGTGCGCAATAATAAATCATTTAATATTGATTCTTTTTCTGCTAATTCCGCCATATCTGCCGCAATTTCATCGCCAATTTGTTTGCTGCGTGCGATTAATGGGGCTTTGTCTATGGCGGTCGCGATTTCGCGTGAAATTTTATTTTTTTCCGCTGTCATATTTTGTGTAATGGTTTTTAATTCACGTACACGTGCATCCAATGTCAATATTTCATCGGTGTGATCATCAAAATGTTTTAATTTACATGCATTTTTTACAACATCTGGATTTTCACGAATAAATTTAATATCCAACATATTATCATCCTGTTTGTATTTTATATGAATAAATTTACTGTTTATAACAGTTTAGTATCTTGGTTTATAAACTGCAATTATAAAAATAAAAAAATTATTTTTTTTATCGGATTAAAAACGATTTAAATTGTTACAGTTATTATATTCGTCAATATACGAAATTGTTTGCGATTGATGGTTTGCTATGCTATGGTGATCATATGTTAATTTAAACAACAAAGGATTTAATATGAGCGACGTTAATATATACGATGTCATAATTTTGGGCAGTGGTCCCGCAGGTTTAACAGCGGCATTGTATTGTGCACGTGGTGGGAAAAGTACGATTGTTTTAGGTGGAACTGTTCTTGGCGGTCAAATGGCAGGAATTGCAAAATTGGAAAATTATCCTGGTTTCCGTGGCAGTGGTACAGAATTGGCAGAGTTTATGAAATCTCAGGCGGAATCGTTTGGGGCTGAAATTAAATTTGTTTCCGCTAAATCAATCAGTGGTGATGCCGAAGGTGGTTTTAGTGTTATGTGTGATGATGGTAATCGATATGTTGGTAATACGGTTATTATTGCAACGGGGGCGTCCCCGCGTAAATTGGACATTACAGGTGCCCGTGAATTAGTGGGACATGGCGTTTCATATTGTGCAACGTGTGATGGTTTCTTTTACTATGGCAAAGATGTAATTGTTATGGGTGGGGGAAATTCTGCGTTAAATGATGCGTTATATTTAGCAGATGTTGCAAAAAATGTAAAAATTGTTTACCGCAAAGGATCGTTTACCCGTGCCGAGGCTGTATTACGTCAACGCGTTTCGGATCGTGAAAATATTGAATGTCTGTTTAATACAGACTTAAAAAGTATTGCCAAAACAGATGATGACAGATTAGTTGTCACGACCTTGGATGAACAACAAATTGTTGTTGATGGTGTGTTTGTTGCAATTGGACACGAAGCGAACACCGATTATTTAACCGAAGATGTTGTACGTGATAATATGGGACGTTTGGCGCCATCTGTAATGCCAAAGGGCATGTTTGTTGCGGGCGATGTTCACAGTGACATAAAAATGCAAATTGCAACCGCGGTTGGAACGGGATGTACGGCGGCAATGGATGCAATTGCATATTTAAATTCACGATCATAATAAAAAATGCATAATAAATCCCCCAATAATACAGGGGGATTTTTTTGATTTATAATCTGCATTTTTATGGTATACTAAACATTGAATCCAATGGGAATTGGGTTCGGGCCTTAGAAAAGCCTTATCAACACGGTGCGAAAGCATCGTAATCCGATGTTGTCGGTGCTTTTTGCACTGTTTTTTACCTTGATCGTATTGGTCGAGGGGTCGTGGCGTATGTTCAGAGATTTTTTCTTAAAGGTCACGAGGTCATCTGTTGATTGATTTTTCTAACCCCCGACCGCCATTCCTGATTGGCGGTTAAATTTTTTCAAAATCGGGGTAAAGATGGCAAATAAAACATTACATACTGCCAAAAGTGCAAAACGTGACGAATTTTATACACAATATTCAGATATAGAAAACGAATTAAATAAATATGCCAAATATTTTCGAGGTAAGGTTATTTATTGTAATTGTGATGACCATAATGGTATTGGATTGGGGACACCAAAATCAAATTTTCTGAAATATTTATCCGATAATTTTGAATCGTTTGGTATAAAACGGGTAATCGCCACCCATTATGAACGTGACAGCAAATCAACAATGTATGTTTTGGACAAAGACAATACCGGTGATGGAATTATATGCAGTGAAGATATCATGGAACAACCATTACGTGGCAACGGTGATTTTCGCAGTCCCGAATGTGTTGAATTATTAAAGCAGGCCGATATTGTAATAACAAATCCGCCATTTTCATTGTTTCGTGAATATGTTGCACAACTCATGGAGTACAAGAAAAAATTCGTAATTATCGGACATCAAAATTCAATAACATACAAAGAAATATTTCCTTTAATAAAAGATAATAAAATGTGGCTTGGGTATGGGTTTAAGGGTGGGGCGGCACATTTTATAAATGAATTTTATACGGATTATGCATCTGCTAGTGATCATAAAGATGGTATGATTCGTGTTTCTGGGGTTGTTTGGTTTACTAATTTACCTACTACAAAAAGAAATGAATTTTTGAATACTGGCAAACAATATTACGGATATGAATCAATGTATCCAAAATATGATAATTATGATGCGATAAATGTTGATAAAACATCAGATATCCCAATGGATTATTATGGTGTCATGGGCGTGCCGATTACATTTCTTGATAAATATAACCCAGAACAGTTTGAAATAATAAAATTTAGAAAAGGGGATGATGATAGGGATTTGTGCGTAAATGGTGGGTACCCATATTTTAGAATTTTAATCCGTAAGAAAAAAGGAAACGAAAATGGTTATGAAGGCAACTTTGTTAAATAATTTAACTTTGCGTGATTTGGTAAATGGATATTGTGATAATGGCGAAAATGGCGTTGTTGCGTTTGGGGGTAAATTAAATGTGCGGCCGGCTTATCAACGGGCGTTTGTTTATGAACCAACCGATCGGGACAGGGTAATGCGGTCTGTATATGATAATTTACCATTGAATGTTATGTATTGGGCAAAAAATCCAGATGGAACATTTGAAATAATTGATGGCCAACAACGCACGATATCAATGTGTCAGTTTATAACGAATAATGATGGGTATGGTAATCCGATTGCTATCAATTTTGATGGAAAACGCACACAAACATTTGAAAATTTATCGCCGGAAAAACAAAAACAGATTTTGGATGATTATAAATTGCAAATATATGTTTGTGATGGTACGGATGATGAAAAACTTGATTGGTTTCACACAATAAATATTGCGGGAAAAATAATGGAGGAACAGGAATTATTAAATGCCGATTATACTGGGGTATGGTTAACAGATGCGAAAGGTTATTTTTCTAAAAAAACAAATAATCCGGCTATCAATTTTGCCTTTTATGATAATGATATCAAACATAGTTTATTATCAATAAATGGTGAAGATGCCAATCGACAGGCTTTGTTGGAATTGGTATTACAGTGGATAATTGATACAGATAAAACCGAATACCCAGAAATAAAATATTATATGGCAAAACACAGGGCGGATGGCAATGCCGATGAATTGATAAATTATTATAAATCAGTTATATCATGGGTAAAACAAACGTTTCCAATGTACAGAAAGGAAATGCGGGGCCTGCCGTGGGGAATTTTGTATAATAAATATCATAATAAAAATTACGATTCAGATGCGCTGGAAAAAGAATTGTTAAGGTTATTTGAATTGTATGATATTGATCCCGATGGCTTAAAAAAAGCAGGATTCTATGAATACGTTTTGTCTGGTGACAGAACACTAATTTGGCATCGTGTGTTTACAGAAAAACAACAACGTGCGGCATATCAAAACCAAAACAAAAAATGTGGGGGCAGGTGCGGACGTGAATTTGATATCAAAGAATTAGAGGCACACCATAAAGTCGCTTTTTCAGATGGCGGTGAAACAACCGTAGATAATTGTTTAATGTTGTGCCATGATTGTCATGCAGATATAACGGCAAAACAAAATCACGAAAGGTAATAAAATAGATTATTTTTTACCAAAGTGTTTTTTTAACGTTTCGTATGCCGCGGTAATCTTTGCAAATTCTGTTGTTGCGGATTCTTTATTTATTGCCGTATCCGGATGATACTGTTTGGCCAATAACCTATATTTAGCCGATATTTCACGCCATGTTGCGGTAATTGGCAGACCAAACAAACGAAATGCGCTGGATACAGGGCCGGGTAAACTGCGTTTTGATGGCATTTTATCAAATGTATCACGACCATTAATAAAATCGTTTAAAAAATTTACATAATCGTTTTGTTCTTTATTGGCCTGTTCTTTATCCTTTAATGCAGCACCAAATGTTTGACGTTCCCAATCCGCTTCGATTTCCTCAGGACTCATATCTGCATAATAATTCCAATTTTTATTATATTCGGCCGCATGTTCTTTACAAAACATCCAATATTCACGTAAATCACGTGATTTTGGGGCACGACACGTGCCGGCCTTAGTACAGCCTGGATGATCGCATTTTCGTATCATTTATGATTTACCTTTGATTTATTTCCCAACGGGTGATGATTTTGCATTGTTTCACGTAATTGTTCTGGTAAAACATGTGTATAAATTTGTGTTGTTGAAATGTCTTCATGACCTAACATTGTTTGAATGGCACGCAGATTGGCCCCCCCGGCCAATAAATGTGATGCAAATGAATGGCGTAACACGTGTGGACTGACCCGATCTGGGGAAATGCCAGATAATACAGCACATTTCTTTAAAATTTTAAAGAAACCATCGCGTGTTATATGACCACTTTGGCTATTTGATGGAAAAACAAATTTTGAATCTGTTTCCCCACGACATCGCATCCATTTTTCCAATGCAATTTGTGCACCATCGTGCATTGGGACAAAACGTTCTTTGGCCCCCTTGCCATGAATTAATAATTTGTTACCCAAAATCGCAGAACATTGCAATTCGCACAGTTCTGACACCCGCAATCCTGATGCGTATGTTAATTCTAACATTGCACGCAGTCGCGTACTGTTTTTCGTATCACCCGCAGCAGATATTAAATCTTCGATTTCCTTTGCCGACAGATATTTAGGTAAACTGCGTCCATGTTTTGGTAATTCTAAATTTGCCGCAGGATTTCGTGTAATAATTTTTTCCAGCATTAAAAATTTATAAAATCCACGCAGTGTACTGGCCTTACGTGCGATTGATGTCGGGGCCTCTTTTAAACCAGATAAATATGATTGGATATCGGAATCAGATGCCCCCATTAAACCGCCAGATATTGCCATATTTGCCGCATTTAAATCGGCTGCATAACATTCCAATGTTTTTTTACTACGGCCGCGTTCTGCGGATAGTGCCTCTAAAAAAATGTCTATATAATTCATGGGTATAAAACGATTTCTGTTACATTTTGTGTCACTGGAAATGATATAATCATCAACATGATTAATACGGTAATAACAGACCAAATGATGATATTATTTCGTATGGATTCTCTTTTTCTGTTACGTAAAGGCATAATCTATTCCCCTGTATTTTTTATTTATACCGTATCAAAACCTGCAATATATACACCTGATGCGGCAATGATTATTAATGAAGGTGCTACAATCGCCAATATTGGCGGTAATGCACCTGTTGCTCCCAATGCATTAAACATATTTACAACAAAATATAATGCAAAACATGTTAATATACCCAACGCAAATTTTGCACCAAAATTATAATTTCTGCGTTGCCGTGTCTGTGAAAACGCAACACCTAAAACCGTCATGGCAATCATTGTTAATGGCAAAAACAGCAGAGTCCAAAATTGGACCTGGTGAGCACGGACGATAACACCAACAGATTGCATCTTATGTATAAAGCCCGGTAATTTCCAAAATGATATTTGATCAGGTTGCAAATATCTATCCAATACTGTTTGTGGGGTTAAACGCGTTTGAATCTGCCAATCATGTTTGGATAAAACACCATCCGTGCCCCATACGTTGGCATTTGATGCCCGCAGTCCAGATTGTGTCAACGATACATTTGCAGCATTAACACGTTCTGTAATTTTAAAATGTTCATCCTGAATATAAATGGTCACATCATTAAATACTAATGTATCCCCAATATGACTTAATCCACCACCCGCGTTCATTGTTATATAATTTTTATCACCAGCATCACGCAACCATATCGAATTATCAACTAATTTTAAGTGTGATGATGTTATCTTTTGGGCGTTCATATCAACGGAATACGGATTTATTACAGTTGTTGTAAATATACCAATTAATGCAGCACCAACAAAAAATGGACGTGCCATTTGATACGGTGAACGGCCCGCACCGGAAATGATAACACTTTCACTGGATTTTATCATATTATATGACGCCAATAATGTGCCCATAAATATTGCAGGTGGTAAAAACATAGGGATATATTCTAACAAGCGCATCCACGATTCAACAAACGCATCAAATGCGGTCGGGTTTGATGGTAATCGTTCAACAAACGTTACGGCTAATATAATGCCACCAACGACAAATATTACCAATCCGACACCAGATAAAAAACGGCGTAATAAAAATTTGTTTAAAATACTGATTCTGAACATTTCCGGAAAAGTATAGCGAATATAATTGATAATTGCAAAATTAAAATTGAATGCGTATAATCGATAAAAATTTAAGGATATAAAAATGGAAAAAAGACCAATTTCACGTGCCGGTTTTGATGAACTGGTCAAAGAATTAAAAGATTTAAAGGAAGTTCAGCGCCCAGAAATTTTGAAAACGGTGCAATGGGCACGCAGTTTGGGTGATTTGTCTGAAAATGCGGATTACAGCGCCGCCAAAGAAAAACAGCGTCAAATTGATAAACGTATCCAATTTATCGAAGATGTTATTGAACACGCCAATGTAATTGATGTAGACAGTCTGTCGGGTGATCGTGTTGTTTTTGGGGCCAAAGTTGTTGCTGAAGACGAAGATGGCAATCGTATGCAATGTCGTATTTTATCAGATATTGAATCCGATGGGCGGACTGTTATTTCTTGCACGTCGCCGGTTGGACGGGCAATGATTGGACGTTGTGTTGGTGATACGTGTATTGTTCGTTTGCCTGGCGGTGAAAAAGAATATGAAATCTTGGAAGTAAAATTTAAAGAATAGGGTCCATAGTGCCGGTTCGCGTTTTACCAGATTTTTTGATAAATCAAATCGCCGCCGGCGAAGTTGTTGAACGTCCAGCCAGTGTCGTCAAAGAATTAGTTGAAAATGCATTAGATGCAGGTGCAGATCAAATAATGATAGATGTAGCAGATGGTGGTCGCACGATGATATCTGTTATTGATAACGGTTCAGGAATGTCGCGTGATGATTTGAAGCACTGTATTTTGCGGCATGCAACATCAAAATTACCTGATGATGATTTGTTAAACATAAATTTTATGGGGTTTCGTGGCGAAGCATTGCCATCAATTGCATCTGTTTCGGATATGACAATTGATACAGCCTGTGTTGGAACCGAAAATGGGTGGCAATTGGATGCAAATACCGGCGATATACGGCCATCTGATTGGGAATGTGGAACCAGAATCCGGGTAAAAAATTTATTTGGCCGAACACCTGCACGGTTAAAATTTTTGCGTGGTGATCGTGCCGAAATGATGGGGGTTTTAGATGTTGTAAAACGTTTAGCAATGGCACGCCCAGATGTTGGTTTTACATTAAATAATAAATGGCGTTTCCCAAAAAATCAAGCAATGACAGAACGTATTGCAACTGTGATGGGTGAAGATATCCGTGGAAGAATGTTAGACATAAATACATCATCATCGACTGTTGATGGAATGCAATTATATGGATTTATATCAAACCCAACATTAAGGCGCGCATCAAGTATAGATCAATATTTGTTTGTTAATGGTCGCCCCGTTCGTGATAAGGTTTTAATTGGTGCGTTACGTGCCGCATATATGGATGTAATGCATGCACGTGAATTCCCATTATGTGCATTGTATTTAACAGTTCCATCACGTAATGTTGATGTAAATGTTTCGCCAGCAAAAACAGATGTTCATTTTTTAGAACCAACACATGTTCGTTCGTTTATTATAAAATCATTACGCGATGCAATTGCACGTACAATGGTTGATAATGTTGAAAATAAAACGAATGTATTTTTAATGCCACAATTTGAACCAGTATTACATGTTTGTCAGCCAATAAAAGACACGATAAAAAATAATGATTTTAAAGAAAGTTTAAATACGGATTTTGTTCAAAATGTAATGCCGCAAAAAATATCTAATACGGCAGAAAATGCCGTATACAATGAATTTCCATTGGGACGTGTTGTTGGGCAAATTGGCAATAAATACATATTGGCGGCAACATCTGATTGTTTGGTGGTTGTTGATCAACATGCGGCACATGAACGCATTACATATGAACGTTTAAGAAATCGCACGATTAAAGGACAGCCGTTATTAACGCCTATTGTTATTTCCATGCGGGCAGAAGATGTTATGGCTGTTTTATCTGTGGCCGATGAAATGCGTGGTGCGGGGGTGCATATTGACGCATTTGGTGATGATGCAATTGCCATTTTTGAAAAACCTGCGGATTGGGAATTAAATTGGACTGATTTATTTACTGCCGTCGCGGCTGAGGTTCGCGAATATGGGCATTCATCACAATTGGGTGAACGATTGCATTTAAAATTGGCAAATTATGCATGTCATCACAGTGTTCGCGCTGGGCAACGATTGGATATGAATCAAATGGACGCATTGTTGCGTGATATTGAACGAACAACACGTGGGGGACAATGTAATCATGGACGCCCTGTGTATAAATTTATTCCATTGGCAGAAATGGATTCCTGGTTTGAACGTATATAAGATTCCAGGTGTTTTTTATTTTTTACACTTTACAGCAACGGCTTTTTTTACTATTCTGACACAATAAACAAGGAGAAATAGTATGCAAGAAACAGCAATTGTTAATAATGTTGCACAGACGATACCAAATACACCAGCGGGGGATTGGGTTGGGATGGTTTTGTATTGTGGTGTTATTTTTGCAATAATTTATCTGTTTATGGTTCGTCCAAATAAGCGTCGTATGGCTGAATATCAAAAAATGTTGGATGCTTTGCATGTTGGTAATCGTGTTCAGGCGGCCGGTATTTATGGCGTTATTAAAAAAGTTAATGAAAAAACAATAGAATTAGAAATTGCCAATGGTGTCGTTGTTGAAATGAACAAAAACACCGTTGTGTCGGTTGAATAATCATAAGGAAAGAAAATGTTTAAGAAATTGGCCATAGTTTTTACAGCCATCTTTGGTGTTTTATTGGTTATTCCAACAATAAAACCTGGATTGGCACCGTATTTTCCGTCTTGGATTCAACCAATCCCATTAGGGTTAGATTTAAAGGGTGGGGCACAATTATTGTTAGAGGTTGATACCAAAACAATGTTTCATGAAAAATCGGTGCAATTGCATGACGAAGTGCGTTCTGTGTTGGTGAATCGTGATAAAGGTGTTATTAAATTTGCAAATTTACGCAGTGTGGATGATGCGATATCGTTTAATGTTCGCGAATCTGATGATGTTTCGCACGCCAAAGGACGTTTGCGTTCCGCTTTGGGTAATGGTGTTGACGTTGATTCAGAAGGGAATCAAATAACGGTTTCGTATACAGAAAAACAAAAACAGGAAATGATTAATGATGCATTGACACGCAGTATTGAAATTGTTCGGCGTCGTATTGATGCGTTGGGGACTAAAGAACCATCAATTCAAACGCAGGGTGGAAAATATATTTTAATCCAATTGCCGGGTGTTGATAATCCGGAACATATAAAAGATTTAATTGGACAGACAGCAAAAATGACATTCCATTTAGTAAATGAAAATGTTACAGATGCACAAATTATATCTGGACATGCACCCGCAGGAACGCAATTTTTGCCATATATGAATGCACCGGGACAGATGGTCGCTGTATATTCCAGAATTGAAATTTCCGGGGAATCATTGACTGATTCTCAAGCTGATTTTGGCCAGCATAATGATGCGGTTGTTACAACTGTATTTGATGCAACAGGTGCACGTCGTTTTGCGCGTTTGACCACGGAACATGTTGGTGAACGCTTTGCGATTGTTTTGGATGGTAAAGTTTTATCGGCACCAACAATTCGTGAACCAATTCCAGGTGGGCGTGGTCAAATTTCTGGGGGATTTACATTGCAGAGTGCCAAAGATTTGGCGGTGTTGTTACGATCTGGGGCATTGCCTGCACCATTACAGGTAATTGAAGAACGTACGGTTGGAGCAGGTTTGGGGGCTGATACAATTGCCGCTGGAAAAATTGGTTCAGCAATTGGTGTTCTGTTTATTATATTATTTATGTTATTAGCATACCGTACATTTGGTTTGGTTGCAGATATTGTTTTATTGGTTAATTTGGCAATGATTGTCGGTATTTCTGCGTTGTTTGGTGCAACATTGACGTTACCTGGTATTGCGGGGATCGTTTTGACATTGGGAATGGCGGTTGATGCGAATATATTGCCGTTCGAACGTATTCGTGATGAAGTTCGTTCAGGGGTCCCAACACTGCGTGCCGTTGATTTAGGTTTTAATCGTTCAATCAAAACTGTTATGGATGGTAATTTAACCAATTTGATTTGTGCATTGATTTTATTCCAATTCGGTGCCGGACCGATACGTGGGTTTGCCGTAACATTATCAATTGGTGTATTAACAACGTTGTTTACGTGTATGATGTTATCACGTGTACTAATTGATTTTTATATGAATGGCAAAAATAAGAAAATTGGTTTTATAAAGGATAAATAAAGGTGGCAGTAATGAAATTCCATTTTATGAAATATCGTAAATTATCGTATTGGGTTTCGGGAATATTGGTTGCGTTATCGATTGTGTCGTTATTTACGCGTGGATTGAATTACGGAATCGATTTTTCTGGCGGCATATCGATGGAGGTAACACCAGTATCAACCGATATGACGGTTGATAAAATGCGCCATGATTTGGCGGCGTTTAGTCCAGAATTACAATCTGTTGACAGTAATTCAATTTTAATACGTGTTGGTTTACCAAAGGGGGCAACAGATGCCGAACAGAATACCAGGGTTGCTGAGATAAAGCAGATTTTAGGTAATCAGGTTGAATATGCCCAGGTTCAGATTGTTGGACCAAAAATAGGTGGTGAACTGGTTCGTGGTGGTATTTTAGCGATATTGGTATCTTTTGTATTGATGAGTATTTATATTTGGATTCGATATCGTGGTGGTTATGCAGTTGGGTCGTTTGTTTCATTGATTTTGGATTTTATATTGATGTTTGGTTTCTTTTCTATTGCAGGATTGGAATTCAATCAAACAGCAATTGCGGTTATTTTGATGGGTATAGGTTATTCCATTAATGACAAAGTTGTAAACTATGACAGAATTGATGAAAATATTAAAAAATACCACAAAATGCCGATGAGTGATTTGATTGATTTGTCTGTTAATGAAATGTTGCGCCGTACTGTTATGACCAGTGTTTCAACAATTTTAGCAATGATTGGTTTGTATGCATTTGGTGGATTAATGTTACATGATTTTGCAATAGCAATGACATTTTCAATTATAATGGGAACTTTAACCAGTATTTATATTTCAAATGTTGTTTTGTATCATTTTAATTTACGTGATACGCAATATTAGGATATATGTTGGCACTGTCCAAAATATGGGGTTGAAAATGAAATTGTATAATTTGTTTTTATTGGGAACTTTATTTTTGGCAACTGTGCCCACATATGGTGATAGTTTATTTTTTGAGGATGAACCAATTCAAGACGGGGTGCCGGTTTTTGATATGTCTGCAACATTTGCAGAAATTTTTGAAAAATTAGATGGTGTCAGCTGGGGCGGAAAAAATATTAATATAGCAATTGAAAGTTTAGAAAAATTGAATTCAAATGCCCATATTGCAGCAACAGACGAACGTGTTGTATTGGTTTGGCGGGATTCTATAATCGCCAATTATCCACGCCCTGTGGCCCGTGATTGGAAGGGGTTTGGTGAAATTACCACTGCGTTAATATTAAAAATGCGTGCAAATGATATAGATTTGCACAGGGCCAGTCCTAATGAAATATACCAGCGTGTTGTGTCGTGTTTAACACGGGGGATTGATGAAAAAGGACGCTATATTTATTCGCGCGCAGCCGAAGTTAATGAAGATGGACGAATATTAACCAGTCTTGGATTGACAGGATCTCGTGACGAACGTAGTAATTGGCGTGTTCATGGGGTTTTTAAAGGATCCCCAGCAGATATTGCGGGGGTTCGTTCTGGGGATTTGATATCCGAAATAAATGGTCGTTCTGTCCATGATATGACGGATGCGGATATGGAATCTGTATTAACTGGATTTAATTCTGGAACGTCAAAGTTACATTTATTGACACCAACCGGAAATCGCGACGTTGTATTGCGCCGTGCAACAATTGTATTAGCCGATGCAGATATTGTTCATCGTTCAAATGGAAATGAAGGAGAATTTTTAGAAATATTTGTTCACAGAATTTCTGATAATGCGGTTTCTATTGTAAATGAGGCCTTGGCTACATATCCAAATCTGTCTGGTATCGTTTTGGATTTGCGTGCAGCATCGGGCGATGATGAACGTGCCGCTGCAAAATTTGCAGGATTGTTTATCGGTGCTCACCCAATCATGCGAATTGTTGAAACCGCCCGTGCCGAGGTTGAGGTTGTTCCAGGTGGTGATGCAGTAACACATGCAAATGTTATTGTTTTAATGTCAGACCAAACACGTGGAACGGCCGAGGCGGTTGTATCCGCGTTTTATGAAAATAAACGTGGCGTATTAATTGGTACACCAACCGCTGGCAGCGCCCGCATAGCGACACGCATCAATTTAAATGATGGCGGTGCATTGGAATTACTAAATAAATCGTTAAAAACCGGAAATGGACGCAAAATAGATGGCGTGGGGGTATTCCCAATTGTATGTTTATCGAATATACGGACAAATTCACAACAAAATGCGTTCTTTTTGAACGTTGTTAATAATGATTTTCAGGCACACGATTATAATCGTGATAAAGATGTTGATGTAGCGACGATTAGGCGTGGGTGTCCAACAATTACCAGTGGGGCAGATGAAGATTTTATTTCGGCAGCGGTGGCGATGAAGGTATTAACAGACAAAGTTGTTTACAGCAGATTGATTGCTGAATAGTGTTTTATTGTGGGGGCAGCTATGTTTTTAACATCTGATAACAAGATTAAATGGAGTTTGGTTGGATTTTCAGCAATGGGTGTTATGCTAACAATTATTGCTGGGGTGGGGTGGTTTGATTATCCTGTATTTTTATTTGTGCGTAATTTAAATTGTGTTTTATGGGAATACTTTGGACACATTTTCGATGCAAAAATATGGTTGCTGATAACAGGGTTATTAATTTTGATTGTTTATGTAAAAAAAACAGTAAAATCATTTGATAATGTTTTGAATTTTATAAAAAAAATCAAAATAAAATCAATTTGCATTGATTTTATAGAAAAAACAAGGCGTAATTATGCATTTTTTATATTTTGCTCAGTCTTTATGGCCAGTGTTATAACTGTTTTGTTAAAAGCTGTTATCGGGCGTGCGCGTCCTGTGTTTTTTGAAGCTTTGGATATGATTGGTTTTTATCCGATATCGACAGACTGGGCATATAATTCAATGCCATCTGGACATGCAGCGGCATCTTTTGCTGGGTTGGTTATGTTAGGTTTGTTGATGCCAAATTTAAAACCTGCAACATGGACTGTGGCAATTGTTGTTGGGATGTCGCGGGTGGCTGTTGGGGCGCATTGGCCAACAGATGTTTTGTTTGGGGCATTTATTGGTATGATATGTGCAGATTTTGTAATGGCATATTTGAAACATTTTGAATATAAAAAATAAAATTACACACTATTTATATGTTTGGTTTCGCTTTTTTGATTTTTTTGTGATAAAATACAAGACATGGAAAATGGATCTAAATTATTACCAGATAGTATTTCTGGGGCATTAAAAAGTATAATACGCCATATGTTTGGTGGTTTTTTATGTGTATTAGGTATATGGTTATTGTTCGCGTTATTTTCATATAATCAGTATTTGGACGGTTTTTCCACGGCCAGTACGTTTGGTAATCAAACAGTTACTGGGCAATTTGTCGGTTTTATACGTTATTGTATTGGTTTTGTTCCGTCTATGTTTACATATTTATGTTTACTTCGTTGGGGAATATCGTGGCTATTTGGGGTAAGTGAATATTCTGCCCCCGAATATAATGTATTGCGTTTTTTTGTTGCAATATGTTTTGGAGCGGCAGGTTTTGGTTTGATTTTACCATCGGTTCCATTTGGTGGATTGATTGGCAGTATTGTTGCAATGGACATTAATAGTGTATTTGGGGCATTTAGCAGCATAATAGGTATTTTATGTTTAACAATATTTTTATTTTTAGCATCCGTTTTGTTGCATATAAAATGGGTTCATGTTATTGCATTGGCACGTATTATATTGCAAACGTTACGTTGGATATTGTCTGTGTTCCATTTAATACCATATTCGCCACGTCCAAAAATTAATGCGATAACCAATATAGTCGATGAAGAATATAATGATGCTGATGAAGAAAATACCGTTTCTGTGACAGATACGGTGGAACATATACAAAAAAGGGGTGGGGGCCAACATGCGGGTTCAAAAAAACGTGTTGGCCGTGCTGCGGCACGTAATGATAATCAAAATGTTATGGCTGCAGATATTGCAGAATATAAATTGCCTGATCCAGCGTTTTTGGAACGTTCAAATTTTGGTAAAAATATTGTAACACCGGAATTAAAACAAAATGCTAAAGCAATGGAAATTCATTTCGCAGAATTTGGTGTAAAGGGATCTGTTGTTGGAATAAGACCTGGACCAATTGTTACATTGTATGAATTTGAATTGGAATCTGGAACACGTATGTCTAAGGTTAAAGATACTGTTGAAGATATGATACGTGAAATGGCGACACATAATATTCGTATCGCACATATTCCGGGGACGACATTGATTGGTGTTGAAATGGTGAATTTGAACCGCCAAACTGTAAAATACCGATCGTTGATTGAAGATCCGATGTTTGTTAATTCTAAATATAAAATTCCATTGGCGTTGGGTGTAAATATTGGCGGAAATCCAATGTATTACGATTTAGCGAAAATGCCCCATATGTTAATTGCAGGACGTACTGGATCGGGTAAATCTGTATTTGTGCAGTCAATTATAACATCGATTGTTTACCATTTTACGCCAGATAAATGTAAATTGATGATTATTGATCCCAAAGGGGTTGATTTTGGATTTTGGGACGATATTCCACATTTAATAACACCAATTGTAAAATTGGATCCAGTTGCAGCCGTGAATGCATTAAAATGGGCGGTACGCGAAATGGATGATCGATATAAGCGTATGGCGTTTGTTAATGCACGTGATTTTACCACATATAACAAGATTATGGCACAGAAACGTGCAAATGGCGAGGTTTTAACCCAACAGGTTGCGGTTGGAACGGATGAAGAAACAGGTGAAATATTGTTTGAAACCAAAGAAATTGACATGTCACCGTGGGCATATATCGTAATCGTTATTGACGAGGTTGCAGATTTAATGTCATTGGCCCGTAAGGATGTCGAGGCGTGTATTCAGCGCATAGCGCAAAAGGCACGTGCCTGTGGTATTCATTTGGTGATGGCAACCCAGCGTCCAGACGCCACCACTATTACTGGTGTGATAAAGGCCAATTTCCCAACACGTGTTTCATTCCAGGCACGCAGTTATATTGACAGTATGACAACCCTGGGGGACAAAGGGGCAGAACAATTATTGTCATGTGGTGATATGTTATTTAGTGAAGGCGGTTTGCAACCCGTACGTATACATGGGGCATTTATTTCAGATATGGAATTAACAAAAATTGGCAATTTCTTACGCACTCAAGGTACACCGGAATATGCCAGTGGTGTTACAGACGGTGACAGCGGTGATACAGATGTTGCATCTGGTGGTGGAACAACTGCAGTCAAGGCTAATAAAGACGGTGATTTATATGAACAGGCCAAAGAAATTGTTTTACGTGATAAAAAACCAACAATTTCATATATTCAACGTCGTTTAAGCATTGGATATAACAAGGCGGCTGGTTTTATTGAACGCATGGAACAAGAAGGCGTTGTTAGTGCCCCAGATGCTAATAATAAACGTCATATTTTGTAATAAAAAAGTGGTATTAAAATACCGGTTTCGTTGGGATATTTGAATATATTTTGTGCTTTTTTCGATTCGTTTTTTGTGGTATAATTAACCCAACAAAAGGAGTTTTTTAACATGCAAAAACAAATGTCTTTGTTCATTTGGGCGGTTGCGGTTTTTGGTATGGCGCCTGTGTGGGCTGCGACAAATTCTGGAATGAATGGCGCATCTGTGGCCGATTTTACAGGCAATCCATCAGTTCGTACGCGTGTAAACGTTGATTATGAAAAGTATGAAACACGTACATCGACAAAAACATATGATGCCCAAGATGCTCGCAATATTTATTACACAAAACCATCTGATCGCAGTCAATTGTATAAACAATATACAGCAAATCACAATGGAATGCAGACTGTACGTACATCGCGTGCGGAAACATACCGGACGGAATTAAAACGTAAATATTTTCTGGCGCATCCGTTTTTTCAACCGTTAAAGGGTAAATTTGCATCAGCTACAGATATTTCGTACTATAACGATGCATTTGATTTTAAAATGCAGCCGGTTGGTTCGACAAATCTATATCCAGATTCAAATTGGAAAACTAATCAATTGGTTGTTCAGGAAACGGTTAGCGTTGGTTTAACAGATACCTTCGCATTGGCTGTGGGGGGACAATACAGTGCCAATAAGTACAAAATGAAATTTGATGGTTTGGATAGTGCGACCAGCGACAGCAGTGATTTGAATTCGATAAACATTGGTGCACAATGGCGTGTTCTGGATACAGATCGTGGCATTGCAACATTATCTGGATATTATAACTATGCGCGTGGTGATTTTAAGGCAGATGTATTTGCTTTGGATTTTCGTGCCGGGTACAAGGTTGCGTCATCAACTGTATATGGTGTTGGCCGTGGTTGGTATTATTCGTATGATGGTGATTTTTATGGCAATTATATGGCCGGTGAAAATGATTATGGCCCGTCATCGTTGGTTTTGGGTCAGGGAACACATGCGGACAGTATAATTTATGCCGAAGGCGGTATTGGCGTCTTTACCGTAATGGATGAAGATTGGACATTAAATGCCGAAGCACTGTATGGTTATTATGATTGGCACAATATGTTGTCATTAAAAGCGGCGATTGGATGGCAACCAAATGATTGGTTGGGCCTGAATTTATACGCAAAAACATCTGTATATGACAGTGCAAACGGTTCAAAGTTTGATTATTTTATGGATGGGTATGATAGTCCGGCTAATTTGGTTCACGAAGAAGGTAAATATAAAATAGAAAATAAATCAGAATTATCGTTTGGTGTTCAGGCATTCTTGTATTTTTAATAAATTAGGTACATAGTTTTAATTTGAAATTATGTACCTTTGGGTATTTGTCATAGGGGAAATAAAATGCGTAAAATAGTATTTTTTATAATTAGTGTTTTTGTCTGTGTTAACAGTGCGTTTTCTGCAACAGACAGGTTGTCGCGTGATACGTCAGATCCGGCGTTTTTATTGGGCCAAGACGAATTTTTATCACAAACATATATATCATTTATGGATGATGTATTAAAATTTGGTCAGGCATTTTCATATGGTGCAACAAATCGTTTCAGTTTAGGTGCCAAGGCACATTATCAAATTGATTTTGATGGTGATCAGGATGGCTTTTCCAGTGTTGATGTTGGTGGACAGTATCGATTGGCATCAACCATGAAAAACGGTGCTAATGTTGTATCTGATGCACTGTTTGGTGTGTTGATTGGTGGATCGGATACTGTGCGGACGCCATATTATGCGGATTCTACATATTATGCGGGATTGCGATTGGCACGTCAATGGTCTGTATTAACGTTGGCTGCAACGGTAAAATCCAGTTGGGTATTTGATGATGCACGTGGAATGGCCTATATTGATTTAATGCCACAGGCGTATTTCAGAATTGGACCATGGCGTTTGGGGGCTGATTTTATGTGGCGCAAAGCTACAACGCCGGCGTATAACCAAGAATGGCTGGGTGGAAAAATAATTCGTCAATATGGCCGTACACAATATATTGGGCACGTTGATTACGAATTTGAAAGTGAAAATGCCCAAGTTGGTTTTCGCATAAACATACTGTTTTAAAAAAGGTGCAGGTTATGCCCCATTTTTATTTTTTAGGATTTATTTTTTCACGCATTGCATCCCAATATTCTAAACGTTTTTTTATTTCACGTTCGAAACCGCGTTCAATAGGATAATAAAATTTTTGACGGGACATTGATTCTGGAAAACAATTTTGTCCAGAAAAACCTGTTGGTGTATCTGGGTCGTATATATATCCGTCACCATAACCCAAATTTTTCATCATTTTTGTTGGCGCGTTCAGAATGTTTTTTGGTGGTGGAACACTGCCCGTTTCACGTGCGACCGCATACGCTGCCTTTTGTGCACGGTAATTTCCAATACTTTTTGGGGCGGTACCTAAATATATAACTAATTCTGTCAGGGCCAGATCACCCTCAGGACTGCCAATACGTTCATATAATTGCCATGCGGCCAATGCAATTTGCATTGCGTTTGGGTCTGCTAAACCAACATCTTCCATTGCAAATCGTGCCAAACGTCTGAATAGATACATCGGGTCTTGACCAGATGTCATCATGCGTGCAACCCAATACAATGCGGCATCGGTATCTGATGCACGTAATGATTTATGAACCGCTGATATTAAATTATAATGTTCATCACCACTTTTGTCTGACAATGGGGAACGTTTTTGTATAACGCCATCCAACATTTCGGAATCTAGTTGCACAGTAAAATTTGCGTTTGCCAAATATTCAATTGTATTTAATAAAAATCTGGCGTCACCATCGGCAATTTGTGCCAAATGTTTGCGGGCATTTTCATCCAATGGCAATTTAATATCCAAAAAATTTTCGGCGCGTTCAATCAACGTTTCTAGATCGTCATCTGATAACGACTGCAGGACACCAATATGGCATCGTGATAATAATGCATTATTTAAATTAAAACTGGGATTTTCTGTCGTCGCACCGATAAATACAACCGTTCCATCTTCCAAATATGGTAATAATGTGTCTTGTTGTGTTTTATTAAAACGGTGAATTTCATCTATGAATAACAATGTGTTGCGACCGATATCACGGTTGATGCGTGCCGCATCCATAGTTTTTTTTACATCTGCAGTTCCAGAAAACACAGCAGACATTGGAACAAAATCCATGTCGACAGAATTGGCCAATGCCCGTGCAATCGTTGTTTTTCCGCATCCCGGCGGTCCCCATAAAATTAAATTTGATAAACGTTGATTATCAACCATTTTACGGACCAAACCATTTTCGCCCAATAATGCGGTTTGGCCAACAACATCATCAATGTTTTGTGGTCGCATTAAATCTGCCAAAGGTCTATTTTCGTTTTTCATTTTTGTGATATATTTTTGATTTTATTTAAAAATTGTTCTATATTGTGGGTATTGTATTAAATTTATAACGATTTATCAACGGATAAAAATATGTGAAAAATGGGGATAAAATGTCAGAAAAATACAATGTATTATTATGGTTATCGGCAAAAAAAATAAATCCAAAACAATACTTAACGATTATGTTGGCATTGGGGGGATTGGTTGTTGGAACAATGATTTTGAAATGGTCTACAGAAAAACATAATGTTGAAAATCATCCGGCATATCATACATATGATTCATTTGTTGGAAAATGTGAACCTTTAACGCCATTTTCTATTGCAAATATAATTGCCGTCGAAGGTGTTCGTTTAAATTCAGATGGTTTGCACCGGGTTTATGATGACGGTAATAAGCAAATGACAATTGGATTTGGGAATACAGTATTGCAAAATGGTCGTAGTGTAACGCAACATACCGCGGCAATAAATGATTCTGTGGCATATAATACCGCCAAATGGCATATTGAATGTAATGAAACATATTTTACATTGTTTTGTTATGCAGTTGCCTTTGGTAAAATTGATAAATTGTCGGAACGCGAAATTATGGCAATGACCAGTATTATGTATAATTCAGGCAGTCGCTTAATCGAAGATAACAATGACAAAAATTGTAAAAACAGATTTGAATTATTGCGTCAAGATTTTAAAAATTATGGTGCAAATTTACCAGACAGTATCGTTGAACAACGGTTTGCCCAATATCCACCAGTTGCATTGGAAAAATTTGGTTTGGCGTGGAAAAATGGTGAATCAGCACAAATTTTAGCGGATTTGTTGGGGGAATACCAACGTGGGGGGGCCGGTTTGCGTGCACGTCGTTGGATCGAAGCTGGTTTATTAACCGGCGATATAACACCACAGATGTTGATGCAGTGTCCTGCCGGTGGGGTATATGATTTTTATGCAACCGTTGGTGGAACAAAAGATTGTTTGTGGAATACGGATAAAAACGGTGTTATCAGTGTTCGGCGTGATATGTATAAAAAATTTAATGATTGGTTAAAAAATCCTGTTAATAAAGATGGCTTAGATATAACAACGCAAACACAACGATCTGTTAAATACATGCCAAAAAATGTGGCCGCCGCTATTCAGACGATGAAACCAAAAATGCACAGTCAGCGAACCCCGTATCAAATTTGTTGGACCGAAGACAGTGTTGGAACCGATTATAATTCACGGTATGCAGATATAATGTGGTGTTATCATAATGGATGGTACAATGTTGCAGAAATAAAAATAAATGATTTGATTAAAGAATATCCTGAAAGATATGCATTATTAAAAAACAATTTATCGTTGATTTATTTAAAGACAAATCGTTATGATTTGGTAATTGAAAATTCACGTGATATTTTGTGGACACAAAACAGATTACACGACAATTATAAGACAGATAAAAGTCAATACGTTTTTGCATATAATAATGCAGGATGTGCATATGAAAAAAAGGCAATGTCAAAAAATGTTATTGATGAACGGATTCGGATGTTAGAAACAGCACAAAAAAACTATGAACTGGCACTAAGAAATGGTTATACAAATGCACAATATGCAATAAATCGTGTACAAAATTATTTAATGAAAATTAAAAACGAAAATATAAAATAATACAGTGTGGTAATAAAATGCAGGTATATGTAAATTACAATGACAAACGGTGGAAAAAATATAAAATAGATTTTGAAAAAATCGCCTGTATGGCGGTTTCTGCCGTATACAAAGAATCAGAAGTGTCGATAACGTTAACATCAGATTCCGAAATCCACGTGTTAAATCGTGAATATAGAAATATCGATAAACCGACAAATGTATTGTCATTTGAATTGGGGGATGATTTGTTGTTAGGTGATATCTATATATCATTGGACACTGTTAAACGCGAAGCAGTTGCATTGGGAATATCGGTTGAAGAACATGTTGCACATATGGTAATTCATGGAATGTTGCATTTGCAGGGATACGATCATATTAAAGATGACGAAGCCGAAATAATGCAGGCATTAGAAACAAAATTATTAAAAAAATTAGGCTATAAAAATCCATATGATGATGGCGGTTTTTTTAAAAGATTTTTTTCTATTACAAAACACATTTGTGAACACAGATTAACACAATATTTGTTATATGGTATATTGGGGTGTGTTGCTGCAATTGGTTTCGCACCATTTTATGTTTGGGAAACAGCGTTATTGGGAATTGGGGGGGCATATTGGTTAACAACACGTATACAAAATCGTATTGGTTTTTGGCGTGGTTTAATGTACACGGCACCATTTGGTGCAATGTATGCAATTGCAATGTTTTGGTGGGTATTGCATTCAATTTATGTTGTTCCTGAATTGACTGAACAATTTGCCATCTGGACAATTCCAGGTCTAATTGGTATTGGGTTGGCTGGTGTGATAGTATTTTCGACACCATTTGCATTGTTTATACGTTTTCGATCCAGTATTTTATCCAGTCCATTCATTTTTGCCGCCACATGGACATTTGTTTTATGGTTGCGTGAATGGTTTTTAACGGGTTTTCCTTGGAATCCGATTGCAAATATCGTAATGCCATGGAAAACGTTGTCAAATTCAATGTCGATTTGGGGGGCATTAGGGTTAACGTTTATCATAATTGGTGTGGTGTCGGCAATTGTTGAATTGTTGCGTTATCGTGGTAAAAAACGAACATGGATTCCGGTTTTGATTTTCGTGTTGTTGGGATTTATTGGAATAATTGGTGGACGTATAAATATCAGTATGGCAAATTCTATAAAAGAAAATATTAATCAACCGGTTATTCGAATTGTTCAACCCGCACGTTCACAATCACAAAAAATGCCAAATGGACGTGCAGATGCAATTGCAATGGCCGAAAAAAATATAAAACAAATGTATTTATTGGCGCGTGATAATGGTACAAAAACGGCTGATTTAATCGTGTATCCCGAAACAACATACCCGTTTATTGTCACAGATAATAAAATGCAATTGGCAAAAATGCTGGGAAAAAATATAATTACAGGTGCGTTAACGTATTCAAATGGTCGTGTGTATAATTCTATGATTTTTGCCACCCCGGATGGTATAATTTGGCATAAATACAGTAAATCACATTTGGTCCCATTTGGTGAATACAGCCCATTTGGGATTATGCCATCACCAACTGAATTAGGGCGGGGAAGTGGGCCGGAAACAATAGATATTAATTTAACATCGGGAAAATTTGTTATTGCACCTGCAATATGTTATGAAATAATTTTTTCAGATGCATTGATAAAGCAAAATAATCAAAAAATAAATGCCATAATAAATATAACAAATGATACATGGTTTGGTAAAACCCCCGGAACGTATCAACACTTGGATATGGTTCGGCGTTATGCAATTGAATCAGGAATTCCAATTATCCGTGCAAATTATTCTGGAATCAGTGCATTTATTGATGCCGCGGGAAACATTACATCATATTTGGAAGTAGGGCAAACAGGAATATTAGACGGTGTATCACACGGTGAACATTTTACATTATACAGATACATTGGTCGAAACGGTTGGATGATTATAATATTATTATTTTCAATCTGTTGTGTTTATGGTATCAAACAAAATGATAAATCAATGTAATAAATGATATTATTTATAATAACAATTGTCTGTATAGTGCCATGTCCCGAATGTATTGGTAAATTGCGCCGTTTTTGGAACGTAACAATCATTTATGGTTGTTGACCCCTCTGCAGATGTTGCACTGGTATTACTGGTTGTGGTTTTACAACTGGTACATACCGTTGCACCGGCGGCACTGTAGGTTCCCGCGGCACATTTTGTACAAGTGTTTGAATTTTTATAATATCCCGCATTACATTGCCACGAACACCCCGTTGCACTGGTTCCGCCATTGCTGGTATAGGTTGCATTTGATGGTGCATTTGTACAGGCTTTACACTGTTTTGACGACGAATCGTAATAGTTACCGATAGCATCACATTTACTACAATTGGAATAATTTATTACACACTCGGTACCATACCCATAACCGCATGATTGACTAAAATCATAGCTCTTTGCAATCAACTGATAACCCGCACTGCATGTTTGACAATCTGGTATTGCCAGGTAAGAACCTCCAGCTGTAATATATTTATAATTATATGCTGTACAATTCGAATAAGACCCCGCAGGACTGGTCATATGTTGGGTGGCGAATTGGGCTTGTGTGGCAGTATAACCACCATTGTTACAACTGCATCCTTGAACAGCACATTCTGCACTTTCAGTTACACAAAACAATAAAAATAATGCATAGGTAAGTTTATTTAATGTATGTATGTATGTATGTATGTATGTATGTATGTATGTATGTATGTATGTATGTATCATTTGCGTTCAACTCAAAATTCTGTGTCCGGCAGTATACAAAATATCGTGAAACAAAAGCAAGTACTTTTATGCACTGTGTTTGTTTATTGCGTTGTTTATTTCGTCTAATGATGCATTACATGGTAACATTGGTTCAAACCATATATTGGCTGTACCGCTGTGCATGCGACCATGTTTTGGCCAATACAAGCCTGTATCCGTTCCAACCGGTAATATTGGTAATTTTAATTGATGAGCCAAAAATAATAACCCACGTTTTAATGGTACGGGCTGGCCCGGTTTGGTTCGTGTTCCTTCGGGAAAAATAATCAATATTTGTCCGTCCATAATTTTTTTTGCAACAACATTTGTTAATTTGTTCATATTTGTTGCACCACGCGTCCGATTGACAGGTTGCAACCCCATACGCCAAAATGCCCAACCATAAATTGGAATCCATGTCAATTCGCGTTTTATGATAAAAAATGAATTTGGAATAAGGTGGGCCAGAATGGCAACCTCTAATATTGACATGTGTTTGGCAGCAATAATGGCCTTGCCATCTAAACGAATATTTTCATTTGGGGCAACCGGTACACCATTTTCTTCGGTTAATGGATAATGAATCTCGTATTTTATTCCGGCCAATATTCTGGCCAAAATCAAAACGCCATGTGCACACGATAATACCAAAAAAGAACTAAGTTTTCGTGAAATTAACCCAATTAATAACATCGGTGCCCATGCCAAAAAATAAATTCCTAAAATCAATTTAAAAAACAGTGTACGTATCATTTTTTATTTACCTTTTTAACTTTCTTTAATTCCAAACATTGTGGCGACATATTTTACATATTCTGTGGCCCAACGTTCAAGTCTTTTTGCGGGTGGCATCCCAAATAATCGTGTTGGACATGCAACAATTTCTGTGTTTGGTAATTCTTGACGTATTAAATACATTGCACGATTCATATGATCTTCGGTTGTAATAACAACAATCCGATCCAGATTTTTTTGTATTGTAATATTTTTTATTGCAACCGCATTTTGATATGTGGATTTTGAATCAGATTCCACAATAATATGTGGGGAATTATAGTATGTTCCGCCACCGGCCCCAATAATATATACATGAATATCTGGGTGGGTCCGCAACATGCGCATCGCAAATGGGATACGCCGAACGTCACCGGTTAAAACAAAAACACGGTCATCTGGCAATATTGTGCCGCAATTTACCGGGGCCATAGATTTGAACATCATGCCCCCCAACACAAATACTGCCAATATTAACAAAGATGGTGTTAATAATTTCATTATTTATTTTGTAAAATTTTAAACGTTGTACGGCGTGTAATACAAATTGCAAACATAACAATTGCAATTGGCATTAATATTAAACAACCCCAACCGAATCCAGTCAAACCAATCATAGACATTAAACCGACGCGTGCAGATGTTGCCACCCCAATTATTAACAATAACACAGGAAATGCCGCAATAAAACCAGATGCCGATGCAGCAATGCATATTCTTGCAACAATCATTTGCATTTGTTTTGCGATATATGCATCTGTTGCACCAACCTGATTCAATATTTCCAATTCATGTTTATGCAATTGGGCAGTGTTGCGTGCGATATATGATATACAAACACCAATTGTTCCAACGACCAAAATCAAAACTAAAATCGCAATCATTGCCATATGCCATCCGGCCGCAATAGATGGTCGCAGGGCCTGGTAATGTGTTAAAAAACGGGCATAATTTGAAACCACAGAACCAAATTCATTCATTTCATGACGGGTATAAAATTTAACCTCGTACATTTGGGGTAAATACGCCTGTAATGCATTTCCGCCCGATGATATCCACGGTCGCAGCAGATTTTCCATCTGTTGTGGGGTAATTTCTGTAATATTTTTGATTTTATTTTGATTGTCATAAATTATTTTTTTTACCGTCATCGCATTATCCGGGTTTACAACCTGTATTGTTGCAATTGTATCCCATTGGGCGTTCCAACGTATAACACCTGTACCAATCGCCAATCCGATTCCCAACGACAATACGGCCAAAAACGTCAATAATGACATTATGGCTGTCATAAAAATTGATTGTTCACGAAACAACGAAAAAACAATAGGCGTTTTCATATTTTATGTATTCCCAATATCTTCAAATTGTTTAGACAATTCTGTAAAATAGTTTTGTGGTTTTGGTCCCTTCCAAATTTTAACAAACCCATTGTCTTTTTGTGGTATGTCGGCGGCCAAAGTCACATTAGAACCATTATTCATAAATGAAACCCGATGATTTTCAATATGCATGACGGGGAATTTATATGTATCCATTAATTTTTTACTGTGCGTTGCCAAAATAATGGTCGTTCCAAACATTTTATTCATTTGTATAAACAATTCCATCAATCGTGATGCATTTTCATCATCTAAATTCCCGGTCGGTTCGTCCGCCAATAAAATTGCAGGTTGTATAATAATAGCCCGAGCCACAGATACGCGTTGTTGTTGACCACCGGATAATGATTTTGGATCTGCGTTTGCATATTTGGCCAATCCAACCCATTCTAAAACCCGACCAACCAATTGACGCACCTTGGCATCAGACAGACCACGTACACGTAATGGTAATGCAATATTATCAAACACAGACAGGTGTGATATCAAAGAATATTCTTGGAAAACAATTGCCATTTTATGACGTAAACGTGCAATATCATTACGTGTCATATTATTTATGGTTTGACCAAATAATTTAATCTGGCCACGGGCAGGGTGGTGTAATTGATAGATTAAACGTAATAACGTTGTTTTACCCGCCCCAGATGCCCCGGATAAAAAATAAAATGAACCGGCACTGATGTTAAACGAAACATCGCCCAAGACTTCATTGGTTCCATCATATGTTGCACCAACATTCGCAAAAGAAATTGCTGTATTTTCTTCCATGCCCGCAATGGTAGTAAAAAATTTTATATGGGTCAAGAATAATGCAGAAACCCCAAGAAAATAGGCGTTTTTATGCCAAATTATAAAAAGTTATAAAAAACAATTTTGAAACAGGTGCATTTTATGGTATGATGTATATACAAATAATTTCTGGGGGGATACATAAAATGAATAAAACGATATGTGCATTATTGGCATCTGTATTTGTAACAACTGCATATGGTGCACCATCAACAATTATGCGTAATAATCGTGGCGGATATACATTAACAACAACATCTGATGGTTATGTTGTTATTGATGATTCAAAGGTTTCGGTTGATGTTGATAATTTATCCAGTGCATTGGATATGGTTGCACGCGATCATGGTCGTGAAATTGTATTGGGCTATGATGATGAATGGGTTTTATGGAAATACAGTGATCAAACCGACAGTGCATTTCGTCGTCTGGTTCGCAAGGGAACGCGTGGTGCTGCAACCCCACATGCACACCCAGGTTGGTACATGACGGGACGCGTAGAACTAAGTTTTTTAAATTGGGATAATAAATACAGTACGGATGATGGTTGGGATCCAAATGAAGAATTTGCCAATGATTCATATTCGTTTGAACCAGTTATGGGTGGCAGTTTAAGCGTTGGTTATATGTTCCGTAATGCATATCGTGCCGAATTAGAGGCCGGATACATCGGTGCATTTGAAGACAGTGATGCAACAACACGTTTCGAAATGCAGGGAACATATATGATGGCAAATGGATTGTATGATATTAAAAACACTGGTTTTTATGTTGGTGCCGGTTTGGGTGTTTCATCATTAATCACCAAATGGTCTGGTGTTTATAATGTTGATACCAAACGTGATTATAATTTCGGTTTTATGGGTGCATTGATGGCGGGGTATACACACCAATTAGATGAAAAAATGTATTTAGATTTACGTTATCGTATATCCGGTATGACGGGGGGAACACAAAAATTTAATTTCCAAGATACATCAAATGGTATGCATGAAATGCAAAATAAAATAAATTTTGTTTTGGATAATTCCATATCTTTGGGTATTCGGTATGAATTTTAAAAAAGTTGATTTATGCATTAGGATTTAATCAAAAAATATGATATACTAATAACCATAAGCGAGAGAGAATTGAAATCGGTAAAATATATCTTGTCAATGATGTGTGCGGTGTTTGCATTTATACCGGCATCCGCACGTGCGGCCGCCCCAACGGTTCGTCAATTGGGCGGTGCGGGAACATATAATGGCACGTCATCTGCGATAAATGCGGCACGTGGTGCGACAATGCGTTTAAATACATCGGTTTCGCCAATTACAACCAATGTAAAATCTGTAAACAATACATCAAAAAATAATAATACGGTTCAAACCGCAACAAACCGTTTGTCGGTTGGTAAATATTTGGGTGGTGGTAAATCGGTTGTAGGTGGTGCATCTATTAAAAATCAGACCGTAACAAATGCAGTAAACGCAACAACGGTAAATAAAATCGAACAAAATATTAATGAAATAAACCAAGATATAAAAAATAACATCTATACCAAAGATGATGTGGATAAAAAATTAGACGAAATTGATAAAATATTAGAAACCAAGGTAGATGCGGACGATATTGCGGATAAAATTGCAGATGCCGTCAAAGATATAAACCCAGATTTAACCGATGTTAATACGGCATTAGATGCCAAGGCGGATAAAACCGATGTCGATCAAATTAAATCTAAATTGGATTCAAAACAGGATTCTTTAAACGCATCGGACGGATACATAATAATTGAAAATGGCGAAATATATGTAGATGTTGAAAAATTAAAGGGTGCGATTGGCACGGCGGGCGGTGCAGGGGTCGATGGTCGTGAAATTGTATTGGGTAAAAATGATACACATTTGACATGGCGGTATTCTGATGAAACGGATGAACGTGAATTGATTGCATTGGCGGATATTCGTGGTGAAAAGGGTGAACCGGGCGAAGTTGATATGGATCAAATGAATGATTTGATTGACAATGCAATAAAAGAAATTGCCTATACAAAATCTGAAATGGATACCAAATTGGCAGACAAGGCAGATAGAGCCACAACATTGGCGGGGTATGGAATTACAGACGCTGCGACCAAAGAAGAATTGAAGACCAAAGCAAATCAATCTGATGTTGAAGATATTGCTAATAAAGTTGATCAGATAACATTGCAACAGGGCAGTGAGATTGCACAAAAAATAGCGGAATTTTTGCAAACAGACCCGAATAAACCGGACAAATGTGATGATGGGTTGTGTGTATTATCAGTTCAGGGCGATAAACTAAAATGGACTGTGGTAACGTCAGATGAAAACGGAAATTATTAAAATTTAAACAAGAAAAACAAAGAAAAGAGAGAAAAAACGAAAAACAGTGCAGACAGACATTAAAAAATAAAGAAAACAAAAAATATAAATACAAAGGAAGGAAAAAATGAAAAAATTAACCGCAGGTATATTTGCCGCAATATTAACAGTTGTAACCGTAAACGCCGCACATGCAAATATTGCATCTGAAGCATATGTTAATGAAAAAACGAAAGATATGGTAACAACAACAGAATTGGAAGGCAAAGCAGATAAAAGTGAATTGGAAGACAAAGCAGATAAAAGTGATTTGGAAGGCAAACAAGATGCTTTGACTCAAGATCAATTGGATGCAGTAAATTCTGGAATCACAGCCGAGTTAGTCAACAGTATTCGTGGAAGTGAAAATTGTACTGATTGTGTTTTGAAATATAACGGTTCTGCCTTGGTTTGGGAAGACATTACACGTAGTACTACCGGCGAATAATTTCAAATACGTTGTATAAAAATAAATCTTGTGATTGCATATGTGTGAACAATGCAATCACAAGTAGAAGTAATAACAAAAATACAGTAAAAACATAATGAAACGCAAATTATTATTTTTTGCATCTGTGCTGGGGGTTACAATATTTGCATCAAATGCAAATGCAGATATTGCATCCGCAGACTTTGTTAATGAACATTTTACCAACGAAAATCAGGCGTTTGCCGGTAAAGCCGCAAAGGATTCTGATGGTAATAAGATAACAGAAACATATGCAAAAAAAGACGAATTGAATAAAATACCCGTTGGTGGCGAAACATCTACCACCTTTGCGACCATTTGGGTTGAATAATTTGCCGTTTTTACGTTTTTTATCACCGCCAAAGGGCGGTGTTTTTTTAAACTTGATATTATTTTGATTGTCATAAGACAATCCACGCTTTATGCAGTGGCACATGTTTTTATGTCGTAACCATATATTTTTTTGGTGGTTGATAAAAGTTGTATATTATTATCAAATAACACCAGTGGGAATTATTCTTATACATCAAATTATTTATAATAATTGAATAAAAAAATCTAAATTGATTTATAGGAATTTTTTCATTAAAGTTTATGGACTAATTCAAAATTGGGTGCATTCCATGAAAAAAATTATTATTTTATCAATTTTATTTGTATTGTCCGCCTGTGGAACAATCGGTATTGGCAGTAACCATAAAATCCGTTTGTATAACAATTCTAAAAATACAATTACCGTATCGGCCGATAGCGGTGTTTATAAAATTAAACCAGAAAACGATATGGTTATTTATTCAAATAATGATTTAACAATTAAATCGTATAATTCTGCATGTAATGAAAAGACAGTTCTGCGTGAATTAAATGCACCCGCAGTTATCTTGGATGTATTTCCAATTGGATGGTTGGTTGGTATATTACCGGTATTGGTGGACGCTATATCCAATAACATGTACAGAATGCCCAAAAGCTATTCTTATTCATGTGCTGAATAAGGATACCACATACCTGATATTTTTTATTGTTTTATTTCGATAATTATTAAAAAAGTTTTTTGAGCAAAATTGTTAAAATAACACAAAAAAAATCCCCAAATCGGGGATTTTTATAAACAAATTATTTAATATTTTAAAAATCAATTACACATCCAAATAATACCGCAAAAAAGAAACAAACACTGCCACTAATTACAAACAGGTGCCATATTGCATGTGAATATTTCATTTTACGCCATAAATAAAATATTACCCCCAACGAATAAGATAAACCACCCGATAATATAAACCACATGCCACGTGCGGAAATATTGCGCAACATAACCGGTAAAATAAATACCAATGTCCAACCCATAACCAAATATAGCGCAACCATCCATTTTGGTTGGCGACGTGGGCTGTTTATTTTCATTACGGCACCAAAAATTGTAATTGCCCATAAAATACCAAAAACCGTCCATCCCCAGCCGCCACGTAAATTTACCAAACAAAATGGGGTATATGTTCCTGCAATTAACGCATAAATGGCAACGCTGTCCCATACTTCGAAAAAACATTCGCTTTTTTGACCAATCATTGCATGGCACATTGTTGAACCAAAATACAATGTGAACATTGTTAACCCAAAAATGGCACATGATACAATTGCCCAAACGTTACCGTATAAAACGGCAAATACTTCCAATAAACATAAACCGGCAATTGCTAAACCAATTCCAATGCCGTGGGTTAAAATGTTTAACATTTCTTCGGATTTTGTGGATTTACGTTCCCATCTGAATAACCCAGTGGCCTGTAACGTGCGCAATAACGCATTTCCGCGTGAATCATGTTTAACATTTTTTAATTGTTTGCGGACCGTTTGTTTTGATTTTTGTCTGGTCTGTTTCATTATTTTTTCCTTTTTATAATTATTAATTTAATGCCATTTTTATACGTGCAACAACACGTGATTGGCCCATTACCTGCATAATTGAATATAAATCTGGTGTATTGGTACGTCCCGACATTGCAACACGTAATTGCATTGCCACATCTCCGTTTTTTATTCCAAATTTATTTGCAATTTCGACAATTTTTCCCCACCAGGTATCTTTGTCATCATTGATATTAAACGATTCAATAAATGCATTTAATATATCCGAATTAAATGTAAATGTGGTATTTACATTTAATAATTCATCCCAAAAATATGCGATTTCATTTAATGTTTGGTGCCATGTAATAAAATCTTTACGAATACGTTTCGGGTTATCACGTTCGATTGCCAAAATATTTTTTAAATATTCTGGATTTTTATCGATACGTTCTGTCCATTCTTTGTCAAATTCATGTGCCCAATCGGTTACAGATTGAACCAATTTATCAACCGGCATTGTGGCAATATATTCCTTGGCCCACCATTCTAATTTTTTCATATCAAACAATGAACCAGACATAGGAATTTTTTTAGGTTTTAATTCATAATCCCAAAATGTTTTTACTGTCCCTTTGACTTTGGCGTCTTCGTACCCCGATGCAATAATATTTCCCAAATATTCAATAACTGCATCCATTGGCCAACCGTCTTGGATAAAATAGGCAACATTTGCCTCTGGATCTTTGCGCTTGGATAATTTGCGCTGTTTACCGGTATCAATATCAATTTTATCCAATGTAGATGTATGAATGTACAATGGTGGTGTCCACCCCATCATACGAAATAATTGAATATGCTTTGGAAATGAAGGTAACCATTCTTCGCCACGAACAACGTGTGTTGTCCGCATGAAATGATCGTCACATAAATGTGCAAAATGATATGTTGGTAAACCATCATTAGATTTAATCAAAACAAAATCTTCGTTGTTTTCTGGGAATCCAATGGAACCACGTACCGCATCTTTGCAGAAAATTTTTTGTTCCGCATTTCCTGTTGAATATAACCGGATTGTCGGTGTATCTCCATTATCCAAATGCGCAATAATTTCATCGTCTGTTAAATCACGATCCCGCGCAAATTCGCCATATATACCAGTGGCAACGCCCGCAGCGTTTTGGTGCGTGCGAATCGCATCAATATCTGCCGATGTCATAAAACATGGATATGCCAGACCACGTGCCAATAAATCAGCCACAACGCAATGATAAACATCTTTGCGCATTGATTGATAATATGGACCATATTTTTCATCGTTGTTATATTTAAAACCAAAACGATGCATTGAATTGATTATGATATCTACCGCTTCTTTAACCTCTCGCTTGGTATCTGTATCTTCGATACGTAAATAAAATATTCCACCCGTTTGTTGGGCCAATTTATAATCAATCAATGATCCATATAATCCACCTAAATGCATAAAACCGGTTGGACTGGGGGCAAAACGTGTAACAAACGCCCCGTCTGGTAAATCACGTGGTGGAAATTTTTCCTCTAACTGTTCTAATGTATATTTGGGTGCACCACCCAATACCCTGGCAATTAAATCTTTGCCTAAACCATTACGCATTTTATATCCTTGTATTATTGTGAATTCAATTCTATACTAAATATATGGAAAAACAAGTAATAAGAACATTTGGACGCCGGCATGGCAAAAAATTATCTGCACGTCAAAATGCATTAATTGAATCTGTTTTGCCAAATATTTGCCCAAATGGTAAAATTGAAAATGCTGTTTTGGAAATTGGTTTTGGTGCGGGTGAACATTTACGTTCATTGGCACGGGAAAATCCTGATAAAATTATTGTTGGGGCCGAACCATTCATCAATGGTGTTGCCAGTTTAATGTCTGCAATATGCGATGCGGATAATAATGTTTTGACTGAATATAAAAATATACGTGTTTGGGCAGACGATGTTCGTGATTTGTTGTGCCAAAACGATTCGTTGTATGAACAAATTTGGGTTTTGCATCCAGACCCATGGCCAAAGGCAAAGCATGAAAAACGTCGTTTGTTAAATGCAGATTTTTTAACGTTGTTGGGTAAATACTTATCCCAAAGTGGTCAAATTATAATTGGAACGGATCATTGGGAATATTTTGATTGGATTGTTGCACAGGCGGCACATACCACATTGAATGCAACAATTGCAGATTTGGACATAATTCAAACGCGTTATCAGAATAAAAATATGGCACAGACAACAACCCCAAAATATTTAATATTGGAAAATCGTTAACTTAATTTGAACATTTCAGTTTGCCAATTTATAAAAAAACGCGTATTTGGTAAAATTTGTGGTTGAATTAGTTCGGTTAAACGAAACAATTGTTCGGCCTGGATTAAATTACCATTTATTAGCGCATGTATATCAAAATTAAATGTTGGTTGATAATTATCTAATGCTGCATATATTCGACCAATAAAATCAGAATTGTTCCCAGTGTTTGTGGGTAATTTAAATAATAATGATTGCGCACCAATGTTTTTTATGCGTTGATAAAAATTTTCCCAATCAACGGATTCGATTTCATTAATATCAACGGCAACTGATAATCTGTGATTAAAAAACAAATCATCGTATACAGGACGAATTTTTGTGATAAATTCATCAAAATCAGACATTTTTATGAAAACCTGTACAATGTCCGCACCAAATTTAAATACGGCGTTTATACGTTTGGCAATATCTGTAATACGATCAGATGTATTACAATCTGATTTTGAAGATAAATATAATCTGGTGGCAATCTTTATATTTGTTTTTTCCACCCATGGCCATAACATAGATACCCGGTCAGGGGAAACAGATATGATGTCTATATTTTCACGTGTGGCAAATTCTGTACATGCGGCCAAATCCGGCCCGTCAATCAGATCATCGCACCATAAAGAAATATTATTACGTATTTGATAAATAATGTCGTTTGATATAATCATTGCACTTTTTACTTTATCATAAATATGATATAATCAAAACGAAATGAAAAAAAGAATAGATTATTTTTTAATTTGTATTTTATGGTTGCTGGCGGTTACGTTGGGAACATGTTTTTGGTTTAACATCAAATTCGGTTTTAATATATTATCTGTATCACATTGGGAATATTTGGCCGCCTTACAGGCAACCCAGGTTCAGATACAACCGATGTTTTATATATCATTGGTTGGGGTGTTTGTTATAACATTTTCTGGATTATATGTTTTATTGGCACCACGCCGTCGTTATATACATATGGCGGCATCACCAGTTTCGCGATCAGCAATTGGTATGGCGGGCAAAGAAGCCGAAAAAGAAAATATCAAAAAAGATAAAGAACCAATAATTAAAAAAAATGAAATAGATAATTCTGTTTCAACACGTGCCCCATCTGCGGCACTGCGACCACCACGTCCAAACGTTGGCATGATGGTGCATAATAATGTTAATGTGCAACATAATATTGCCCCCCAACCAATGCCTGTGTTATCAACAACCAGAAAAAACGTTATTAGAACATACCCAGAAATTGAAACAGTATTTAAAAATGCGGGCTATATTGTAAAAAAATCACCGGTAATTGCCGGTGTATCCCCATTCGTTGCCATTGGTCAGGACGAGGTTTTCTGGTTAGGTGCGGTTGATACAGATACAGAAACCGTGAAAAAAATTGCAGATAAATTTCAAAATATATTCATAGATACCCTGGAAGATGTTCAGATAAATATAAATTGTTTTGTTGTTGCATCAACCGATTTTGGAAATCATGCACCGGATGTTTTGGTGTTTAATACATTTGACGAATTATCCAGTTACATTGGCGAACACAAAAATACGATTACAGAAGATACAGAAAATTTAGATGCATATTCGCAATACATTGATACGGTATTAAATTACATAGGTAAGATATAATTATGCAATGGTCACAAGATTTTGCAGAACAACGTTTAAAAAGCATGCATATGGACGATATGCCGATTGTTTTGGTGGCCCCCAATGTTGTAAATGTGCCATCTGATTGGTTTTCTGGATATCGGGAAACGCGACGACAGTTTATGTGTTCGTTGGACGATTCTATAGAAACGTTGGCGTTTATGAATTTATCACAGGATGCGTTTATGGATTTATTAATGGGACGAAATTTGCCGGAAAATACATCAATACGTTTTCGTGTGCCCTTGATATGGGGGGGGGAGGTTGATATAGATAATATGTTTTTGTGCTGGACGTTCCCAAATTCGCAAAATTTAGATCGTTTTATAATTGAACAAACGGGTAATGATGCAATATGGATGCCGAATCCAGCAAAAAAGGTATATGTATCAGCACATGTCGGTGGCGGCGGAAATGGTGGAAATTCAACTGAAGATCGGATGACTCAAATTGGCATGAATATGGCCCGTGGTATGTAGGGTGATGAAAAAATGACATGTGATGAATTTATTTTAACAATGAAATCGCGTGGGGTGTCTGTTGCACCGGCGGCGACGCATCAAGATATAATTAATGTTAATTTGTTTTTGCAACAAATTGATGCGGCGATATTACCAAATGCAATTTCAGAATTGTATTCTGTTACAGGTGGAATGAATTTTGGCAGTGCGTATATTTTTGGACCGAAACAAATTGAACGCGGGCTGGTATTTCCGGTACCTAGTTTGGTTGATATAAATCAAGAAATGAAATCGATAAAAAAAACGTATGGATTGACCATATTTGGCCGCAATGATTTATTTTTATTTGCGTTTGATGCATTTGGTACATATCAAATGTTGGATAATGTAACATTTGATGTGTTGCGTAAATATGATGATGTTTTTCGTGTGGTAACGGATTGTTTGGCACTGGGAAAGTAAAAAAATATGAACAAATTATCTGTATCTTTATCAGGTCATCGAACCAGTATTTCATTAGAACCGGAATTTATATCTGTGTTGCATGAAATCGCATTACAGCGTTGTGTTTCGGTGGCGGCAATTATTTGTGAAATTGATAAAACGCGTGGTAAACGAAATTTGTCATCAGCATTGCGTGTATGGATTTTGCAAAACATAAATACAATCGATAAAAAAATAATATTTTGACTTTTGTGAAAAATTTCTTAGAATACCCGTCGAATATGAAACATTATTTATTGATTTTTACAGCAACTACAACCCCTGCGGGGGTATGAATTCTGTTGCGGTTTTTTTTGCGTAGTGCAATAATTAAGCAAATCAAAAATAAACTTAAAATCATAAAAGGTTAAATTATGTCTTATCCAATTGAAACGATTCGTCATTCGTTGGCACATGTTATGGCGGCTGCGATACAAAAAATGTATCCGGATGTTAAATTTGCTGGTGGACCTGCAATTGAAAATGGTTTTTATTACGATTTTGATACGGAACACAGATTTTCTGAAGAAGATTTTGAAAAAATTGAACGGGAAATGCGTGAATTAATCAAATCAAATGGACGTTTTGAACAACGTGATGTTACCTTGGAACAGGCCAAAGAATTATTCGCAGATCAACCATATAAAACAGAATGGTTAAATGAATATGATGCAGCCGGGGCTGTTTTGTCTGTATATAAATTTCGCGATTTTACAGATTTGTGCCGTGGACCGCACGTTGATACATCCAAGGATTTGCCGCGTGATGGATTTAAAATTCGCAGTGTCGCGGGCGCATACTGGAAGGGCGATGCAAAAAATAAAATGTTGCAACGCATATATGTTGATGCATTTGCATCCAAAGAAGATTTAGATGCACATTTAAAAATGATGGCCGAAGCCGCCCAACGCGATAATCGTAAATTAGGACGTGATATGGATTTATTCCATTTTGAACCAGAATATGCACCGGGGGCGGTGTTTTGGCACGACAAGGGATATAAGATTTATCGCAAATTGATTGATTATATCCGTATGCGTCAAGACCGGGCAGGGTACTTGGAAATATCAACCCCATCTGTTATGGACAGATGTTTATGGGAACGCAGTGGACATTGGGCCAAGTATGGCGAACACAATTATTCTGGTAAAACCCAAGATGGTAAAACATTTTGTGTAAAACCGATGTCTTGTCCTGGGGGAATGTTGGTGTTTGGGCAGGGAATTAAATCATATAAAGATTTACCGATGTATTTGGCTGAATTCGGCAAAGTTAATCGTTACGAGGCCGCAGGCGGTTTGGCCGGATTAATGCGTGTGCGTGAATTTACGCAGGATGATGCACATATTTTCTGCACCGAAGAACAATTGAAAGACGAAGTTGTTAGTTTATTGCATTTTGTAGTGGATATTTACAATACGTTTGGTTTTAACAAAATATTTATGAAATTGGCAACACGCCCATTATCTGAATTCCGTATCGGAACAGATGAAATTTGGGATATTGCCGAAGATGCATTAAAACAAGCATTGGATTCAATTGGTATTGAATATGAAATTGCTGAACACGAAGGTGCCTTTTATGGTCCAAAAATTGAATGCCATTTAAAAGATTCAATCGGGCGCACATGGCAATGTGGAACGGTTCAATTAGATATGAATTTACCAGAACGTTTTGATTTGAATTATATCGGCGAAGATGGTGAGAAACATCGCCCAATTATGTTACATCGTGCAATTTTGGGGTCAATAGAACGCTTTATGGGGGTATTATTGGAATCAACGGGTGGTAATTTGCCGTTATGGTTAAGTCCAGAACCAGTTGTTGTTACCCCAATTTCAGAAAAACAACGTGATTATGCGTTGGAAATAGTTGATGCTTTGCGTAATGCAGGGGTTTATGCACGTGCAGATTTACGTGATGAAAAGGTTAATTATAAAATACGTGAATTATCATTGGCAAAAACACCGATTATTGCCGTTGTTGGTGATAAAGAGGCCGCAGATAAAACCGTTGCATTACGTCGTTTGGGAAATGCAACCCAGGAAAACGTTTCAATGGCAGAATTTGTGGCACAAATGGCAGAATCTGTGAAAATGCCTAAATAATAAAAGGTATGGCGTGTGATAACACGCCATATACAAATTGTAAAAATGCTAAGGGGGATAAGAAATATGAAAAAAACAATATTGTTATTAGCACTGGCGGTTTTTCCATTTTTGTCGGGGTGTGTTGGTAAATGCGAAACAGAACCCGTTGTTGCAGAAAATCATAAGTTAATTGTTCCGCCTAATTTTGGTAATATGCCAAAATAAAACGAAAAAATATACCATATGACGTTTGTTATATGGTATTTTTTATGGTATAATACACGTAACTAACATTTAACGGAGGGATTCTATGAATGAAGATAACAATTTAGATTTATTAGATTTGGACGACGATACGTCTTTGGATGTGTTGCCGGATGCAACACCATTTTCAACACCACGCCCCAAAAAACCATGGTTATTGTTGGGGGTTGGTTTGGGGGTTATTGTTTTGGCAACGTATATTATTGTTCGAACAATTGGTGGTGATTCATCATCTTCTATGCAGGTTGATTTGGATGCACCGGCTGTTGTAATTGATGGGGATAATTTGCCAGCAGTTCAACCGATGCCAGAAAATAAAGAGGCAGAACCTGTTGCGACAGATAAAGGCCCAGCAAAACCTGTGGATAACAAAGCAGTTGAAACAAATATACAAACTGTACAGGAAAAAACTGTTTCAAAACCAGTCGTTACAACAGAAGATACGGGTGTTCCAGTCCGTGTCGTCGAAGAACGTAAAAATGTTACATTTAACCCAGAAAAAACTGTAACCAAACCAGTTGTAAAAACAACAAAAACTGCAACAACACAGAAAACGGTTAAAGCATCAAATGGTTCTTGGTATGTTCAGTTTGGTTCATACAGCACCCACGCAGCAGCAGAAAATGCAGGGCGTCAGATGCGTTCGGCACATGCCGGATTGTTCCAAGATAAACAATTCGTAATATTGGCGGCACGTTTATCAAATGGCAATACAACACACAGATTACGTGTTGCATTCCAAACGTCAGAATTAGCAAATGGTTTTTGTCGCAATGCAAAATCTGACGGTCTGGATTGTTATGTCGCGAAATAACAAAAGGATTTAACATGAGACTTGGTTGGCTGGAAATATTGGTAATTGTTGTTCTGATTATGATTTTGTTCGGATATAACAAAATTCCTGGTATGATGAAGAACGTTGCCAGTGGTATAAATATATTCAAAAACGAATTAAAAAATACCAAAACCGAAAAACAGACGGCCAAAACGGCAACAAAGAAAAATGTTACCAAAAAGCAATCGGTAAAAAAACGAAAGTAAAATAAGGAAAAAATAAATGTCACATAGTATCAGCAGAAGTGATGTTGTCAAAGTACACGGAATCGAATTGTGTGATTCCAGTGTGAGAATATGGCGTGAATATGCGTTTAGTGGTGGTAGGCCAGTCTGCACAACATACCATATGCATGATGTTGTAGCAGCTAAAAATAAATATAATGAATTGTGTTCACAATATAGCGGTGTGTTCGCAATGGAAAAAATCAGGTCCTAAATAAAAAACGCCCAATTGGGCGTTTTTTATTTACGCATTTCATATTCTTCTTGTTCTTCGGTTGTCATTGTTGCCAATGGGCGGGCCAACATACGTGACAGACCGATTTCTTCGCCGGATACAACGCTGAACCCAAAGGTTCCATTTTCCATGCGTTCCAATGCGGCGTTAATTTTATTTAATAAATTATTGTCACGTTCAGACATACGCAAATTCATTGTAATTTCTTGTTCGAATGTTGCACTGTCTGAATCGTCGCCGACACCTTCATTTTCAGATTTATCCGCCATACGAACAGCGTTCAATACGTCATTTTTTTCAGCAGTTAATTCTTCTTTCTGTGCCATTAAAATTTGGTAAAAATATGCCAAATGTTGTGGACACATGTATGTTTCAGACTTTTTTGGAACATACTTTGGCGGTAATTCTAATGTTTTATAATTTGTATTTGCCATTGACTTAGGCCCCCTGTAATTCTTTAATCCAACCCATTAATGTATCTGGGTCCATAACCCCAGTACGTGTTTCTACCAAATCACCATTTTTAAATGCCATTACGCATGGAATGCTACGAATGCCATATTTTGCAGGTGTCCGTCTGTTTGTTTCATCAATTTCAAACTTTATAAAATTAACATCTGTAATTTGATCTGAAACAGATTCAAATATTGGACCAAACATACGGCATGGACCGCACCATGTTGCCCAGAAATCAACCAATGTTAATCCATCCCCCAGCATGTTTGCAAAATTGTCATCATTTGCATGTTGTACAGCCATCTTTTTCTCCTTTGGTGTTGCTATTTCAATCGAGTGTATTATAATCATAATAAAAAGCAAGAGAAAACATAAAATGAATAAAATCATATACTTAGATGCCGCTGCATCATTTTTAAAGCCAGAATCTGTTATAAAAAGACAATCTGATTTTTTGAATAATGAATATGCTAATGCGGGTCGTGGTGTGTGTGAACGTGCGGTTGCGGTTGACAACATGGTTGCGTATGCACGTCAAAGTGTTGCGGATTTTATTGGGGCCAATTTTGAACAAATTGTTTTTACATCTGGTGCAACAGATGGTTTAAACAGAATCGTTAACATAATTAAAAATACTGTTTCAAATATTGGAACAGTTTTGGTATCTGCCTTGGAACATCACAGTGCACGTATGCCGTGGATGGCATTGGCACGTTGTGGAAAATGTAAAATTTCCGAGTTACCATTGGATTGTGAATGTAATATTGATGTTAATCAAATTCCAAATGCAGATATCATTGTTATAACTGCAATGTCAAATGTGATGGGCGTGGCACAGGATGTTGCCAAAATAATTGAGATGGCACGTAAAAAAAATCCAAATATTATATCAATCGTTGATGCCGCCCAATATATCGTGCATTCTGTGATTGATGCAAAAAAATGGGGGGCGGATTTTATTTGTTTTTCTGGTCATAAAATAGGTGCAGATACGGGATTAGGAATAATGTATATTCGCCAACCAGATCGGTGGAATTCAGATAAATTTGGTGGGGGTATGGTTAATAAAATAACGGGTGAGATGGATTGGATTGAAAATATATCCCCAGATAAATTCGAAGCAGGAACTTTGCCGTTAACACAGATTTCTGGATTGCCGATTGCGATTGATTGTATTAAATCAAATCGTCCAGATTTAGGGTTGATACAACATGCACACGATTTGTTGCAAAAAAATCCACGTATTCAGATATTAACATCACGAAACGCAGCAATTTTGTCGTTTGTTATTGATGGTATGCATGTTTTGGATTTTGGTGCATTGGTTGGGGCGTATGGTGTGTGTATGCGTATTGGGAATATGTGTGCGACGTGGGTTCATAATAAATTAGGAATATCTGGCAGTGCACGTATATCTGTTGGTAATTGGAATACGATTGCTGATATTGAAAATGCAGTAAATATAATAAACAGGGTGGTAAAATAAGATGGATGTAACACAATCGGATGTTATTTCGGCATTACGTAATGTATATGATCCGGAAATACCTGTAAATATATGGGATTTGGGATTGGTTTATGATATTGCGATAAATCAAAGCGAAATTGTAATTACAATGACATTTACCAGCCCGACATGCCCGATGATGGAAGAGTTGTTGACCCAAGTTCGTGACAGTGTTGCATCTGTATCTGGGGGACGTGTGGTGCGTGTTGAGTTGGTGTGGGAACCTGCGTGGGATTTATCAAGAATGTCTGATGCCGCCAAATTGGAATTAGACTTAACAGAACAGGGATGGTAATAAATATGACATATGAACAAATCAAGCAAATGTTATTGTTGACGACCGATCCCGTTGAACGTTTAGAATTGGTTATGGATTTTGGTGCACATATAGGGACTGTGCCTGATGGGGCAAATTGTTCAGAAATTGCTGGGTGTGCATCTCGGGTTCAAATTTGTCGTATGGATAATAATTTTTATGGTACCGCCGATTCGGTATTAGTTCGTGGTATTGTGGCAATTTTAACTGCTATGGTTGACGGAAAGACGCCAGAACAAATACGTAAAATGGATTTAAAATCAGAATTTTCATCACTGAATTTGAATCTGGGTGCTGGACGAATAAACGGTGTTAATTCTATGATTCGTTTTTTACAAAATTTATGATACACTGTTGTGTGAATAAAATCAGATGGGGGGAAAATGTCAGCAGATGAAAAATTATTTAAAATTGGTATGTATGCATTGTTTGGTGTTCTTTTGCTGACCCAGGTTTTACAAATATGTTACAGTAATCAGGATAAGAAACTTCGCAATATTCGCAAAGAAATCGAAGGTGTTCAGCAAGAAATTGCCGCGAATCAAACATTATTCGCAGCCAGTGTTCAAGCGGAAAATTTACGTAATGTTGTTACAATGATTGTCCCAAATGCCGAAACAATCGGTTTTGTAAAAACAGTATCTATTAATGAAATACCGTTGCGTTCATCGGGGAATTAATATTATGTTTAATGTTGGTCAAGACGTATCAAAATATTATAATTCTGTGCGAAAAAATGTGGATGATTCTGCGTATGTGCGGCTTAAATGGATTTATTGGATATGTTTATGGGTGTTTATTGGACTTATATTTTATACATTATTTTTGGCAATCGAAGGTATTGAAGTATCGCGTAAATCTATGAAAAACGTAACATGGACTGCAAATCGTGCGGATATAGTTGACCGTAATGGTGATATATTGGCAAAGACGGTTATCGGCAGACATATTTCGTTGCGTCCGAAAGAGGTGCAGAAAAAACACCTGGAAAATAATGTTGCAACGGTAATTCATAATGTTTTCCCAAATAAATATTCTTTTTCAGATGCATTAAATCTTGTCAAATCGGATAGGACCCACATCAGATTAAAATTAGATGCAACAGACGCAGAATATGAAAATATGTCAAATGCGATGAAAATCGCGAACATGAATAAAGATACAATGGTTACAGGTTTGTTGTTTGAACCGTATGAAACACGTAAACATCCCAAAGGGCAATTATTCGCACCAGTAATTGGTTTTACGGATGTTAATGAACGTGGTAAAACGGTTGGTCGTGGAATTGAAATGATGTACGACAAATATCTAAAAGAAAATACAGACCCATTACGTTTATCATTAGATTCCAGAATACAAACCGTATTTTATGATAATTTGTCAATTGCAATGGATAAATACCAAGCTAAGGCGGCGATGGGGTTGTTGATGAATTCCCGGACGGGTGAAATGTTGGCAATGGTTCAATTAGATCCTGTAAATCAAAGTTTTAATTTATTGCGTGGCCGATATGAAATGGGGTCGGTGTTTAAGGTATTTAATACTGCCATGGCGATGGAAAATGGTGTAACCAAAGAATATTATGTTCAAGAACCATATAAAATCAGAAATAATGCGGGGCGGATTGTTGAAACAATCAAAGATATACGCAGTTTTAAACCACCGCGTCCATATTTAACAATTGAAGAAATAATGTTACATTCATGTAATGTTGGCAGTGCCCAAATTGCGTTGGATTTACCAAATGGAACACAACAAGATTTCTTTCATAGATTACATTTTGATAAAAAATTAGAAATGGACTTTGGGCAAACAATCGAACCAAAATTACCTGGAAAATGGGGGCCGGTGGAACGGGCGGTCGCATCATATGGACACGGTATTGCGGTAACACCAATGCATTTGCTGTTGGGGATAAACGCAATGACAAATGGTGGAATATACATTTTGCCAACATTGCAAAAACGAACGTTGGGGGCGGTTAATGGGGAACGTGTTTTAGATTCTGAAATTTCAAAACGGTTGCGTGGTGTAATGTTCCGTATTGCCGAAGAAACAACCGGTCGAATGGCACGTGTTGCCGGAATAAAAATTGGTGGAAAAACAGGGACCGCTGAAAAATATGATGACAAAGGTCGGGTCGATCCGAACCGTAATTTGACAGTTTTTGCAGGCGTATTCCCCATAGAGGCCCCGCAATACACAATGTTAATAATTTTAGATGAACCAAAGGGAACCCGGGAATCTGGGGGCTGGAAAACAGCAGCCTGGAATGCTGTGCCAACCGCAGGAAAAATCTTGGATGGAATACTGCCGTTGCTATTTGAATAATTTTTGATTATAATATCACCGATAATAATTAATAAGAGTGCAGAACCGTGAGAAAGATTGTTGATAAATCCATGTCGGGACAAACATGGATGGTGGCGGATTATTTGAACAATACGAATAATCCCGATGATATTGATGTTTTGATAGAAAATATTTTGGCGAATCGTGGGGTTTCAGATGCCGCAGGTCGTGAGCGTTTTTTAAACCCAAGTATCAAAGAATATATGCCTGACCCCAGTGTTTTGACGGATATGGATTTGGCCGTACGCATAATTGCAGATTTTATTGCACGTGGTGAAAAAATCGCAATATATGGTGATTATGATGTTGATGGCATTACGGCAACTGCAATATTTGTTAAATTTTTACGTGATATTGGTGCTGATGTTATTTGGCATTTGCCGACGCGTGAAGGCGAAGGGTATGGGTTAAATATCGCCGCAGTTAATGATTTATATGCCAGTGGTGCACGATTGTTGATAACGGTTGATTGTGGTATCAGTGGTTGTAAAGAGGTTGAAAACGCCAAAAAATTGGGAATGAGTGTTGTAATAACGGATCATCATTCACCTGATTCTGTTATTCCGCAGGCGGATGCTGTTGTTAATCCAAAACGTAATGATGATACATCTGGATTGAAATATTTGGCGGGTGTTGGTGTTGCATTTTTAACATTGGTTGCATTGCGGCGTGAATTAAAAACACGTTCCCTGGATGAACAAATGTGTGGACGGGTGAATGATTTAAATTTGATGAATTATATGGATTGTGTTGCGCTGGGGACGATATGCGATACAATGCCGTTAATTGAATTAAATCGTGCATTTGTTACAACCGGATTAAAAATTTTAGGATTACGTCAAAATTTGGGATTAAAAACGTTAATGGATGTGTCTGAAATAAAGAAACCAACCGTGTATGCCGCAGGGTTTGCATTGGGCCCACGTTTGAATGCCGCCGGTCGTTTGGATTCAGCAGATCCAGCCTTGGATTTATTGTTAACGGATAATCCATTAATTGCCAACGATTTGGCACAACAATTGCATAAAATGAATCAAGAAAGAATCAATATTCAAAATGCGATAATGATTGATGCCACAGATCAGGCAAAAAAATGTTGCGATGCAGGAAACCACAGTTTGTTTGTTTGTGGTGATAATTGGCATGGTGGTGTGATGGGAATAATTGCAGGCCGATTAAAGGATAAATATAATTTACCATCATGTGTTGCAACGCGGTGTGATGGAATTATAAATGGTTCAGGTCGTTCGATTCCAGGAATTGATTTGGGAAAAATAATACACGATGCGTTGGCATCGGGCGTTATTTCCGAAGGTGGCGGGCATGCCGCCGCTGCGGGTTTTTCATTACCTGTGGAAAATGAAACAGTTTTTCGTGAATTTTTAGAAAATGCCGTCCGTGATGCATTTGGTGGTCAGATGCCGCCGCCACAGGTTGTTGCAGATGCAGATATAGATGCGGGTGGTGCAACCATGAATTTGGTTAAGCGTTTGAATGCATTGGAACCGTTTGGACAGGGAAATCCAGAACCTGTGTTGATTCTGCATGGTGGAATATTAAAGTATGCATCTGTAATGGGGGGCGGGGCACATTTGCGTGGAACCGTTATAACCAGTTCGGGTGGTCAATTGCCATTTGTTGGATTTAATTTGGTGGGGACCCCGGTTGGTGATTTTTTACTGGACGATGCAAACATAAATACTAAAATAATGATGTTGGGCCAATTAAAAGAAAACGAATACAATGGTCGTATTAATGCCCAATTTTATTTAGAAGATATTGCAATATAAAAACTAGTATGGATAATGAAATAAAAATTTTGATTGAAAAAATTCGTGCGGCAAAAACAATCGCATTGTTTGCGCATAAAAATCCAGATGGTGATGCATTATGCAGTGTTTTGGCATTGTCACGTTTGATATATTTGAATTTTGGAATTAATCCAGTTTGTATATATGATGGAAATATTCCTGATTGTTTAGACAATGTTCCAGACAGACATCATATAAAATATTTTGAAAAAATTGATTCTGCGGTCCCATTTGATTTAGCCATAGTTTTAGATTATGGAACAAAACGTAATATTGGTGGAACGTTGACAATATTGGATGCGGCACGTGATACAGTTGAAATTGATCATCATAAACACGAAAGTGATAATGTTGCAAAATTATGTTTGAATAACGATTCGGCAGCCGCAACGGGTGAAATTATTTTTGACATAATGTATAATCAAAAATGGAAATACGACAAGGCTGTATTGGACTTATTGGCTGTTTCAATTTTGACAGATACTGGTTTTTTCAGATACTCACGTCATGGTCATGTTTTACGCATAATGGCAGATTTAGTTGATTTTGGGGTTAATATTGATAAATTGGCCACAGGCTTGAATAATAAACCGCGCAGTACGGTTCAAACCGAAGCAGCGATTGTTTCTAATGCTGAATTTATATGTGATGGTCAAGTTGCGGTTGCGGTTGTATCAAAACAAGACTATAAAAATCTGGACGGTCGTGGTGATATTATTTTAAATTTGTTGGGACAAATTGCTGGTGTTGAATACATTGTTTTATTAAAAGAACAAAAAGATAATCAGATTGGTATATCTTTGCGGGGCAAAACAAAACCGGTTAACCATATTGCGGCCGCCTTTGGTGGCGGTGGACATTTGTTTGCAGCCGGTGCGGTTGTGACAGAAGATAATTTAGAAAATGTTCGGTCAAAGGTAATTGAATTAATAAAGGGGCAATTATGAAAAAATTATATTTAATTTTTGCATTAATCGCATTTGGTGTATATGGAAATTGTAATGCCGCGGTTGATAATGCATTGGTTTCGTCTGCGGAAAAATATTTGAATTCTATAACGGGACTGTCTGGGGAATTTATTCAATATGCATCTGGTAAACGTCAACAGGGCAATTTTGCAATGTTACGTCCGGGGCGTGTTCGGTTGGATTACAAAGATATGCCGGTTCAATTAATATCAGATGGTAAAGATTTATATTTTTTTGATAGATCATTGGATCAAATAACAACAGTTCCTTTGACCAGTACACCGGCCGGTATTTTGGTTCGTAAAAATATCGATTTGAAAAACGCAGATATTAATGTTGTTGAAACGGCCAGTGATAATAATACATTTTCATTGATGATGAATTTACGTGGTCAAGAAGGGTTGGGAAATATGATGGTTGTATTTGATAAAAAACCTGTGAAATTAAATTCATGGACGGTTATAGATGCTATGGGGGCACAGACAGATGTAAAATTTGTTAATTTACAACCGCGCACAAGTTTTGATAAAAATTATTTCCAGATAGGCAGACATAAAACGGTTAGTACATCCGGTGGCGATTCGTTTTACGAATAAAAATGTTTGGAATCAGTTGGGCTGAATTTTGTGTGATATTAATTGTGGCTGCATTGGTAATACCTGCACGAATGTGGCCTGATGTTGTGCGTTTTTTGGCGCGTATTGTAAAATTTGTTCGTGGTATTATGTGGCGTATTACAGATGCATCTGAACAAATTAAACAAACCATAGATATGGAACAACCGATTGATGAATTGTTACGAACAACCACTGCAGACATAATGGCCGATTTTACCACACCAATTAATCAAATTAGTAAATCCAATACAGGAAAGCGAAAAAAAATACAGCCTAAAACAAAAAATAAAACATCAAAACAACAGGGTGGAAAAAACAAATGAAAGAAATGACCCTGATGCAACATTTTACGGAATTTCGTCGCCGTTTATTGTGGACGTTTTGTGTGTTTGGCGGTATGTTTTTTATTGGTTGGTATTTGGCCCCCCAGGCCCAAGAATGGTTGATAACGCCATTAATGCGGGTATGGCCGGATGGAACATTTTTATACAGTGGAATATCAGATGGTTTAATGATTCGTTTGTCGTTATCTGTAATGTTTGCATTGGCGGCCACCATCCCATTTGGATTGGGACAGGCATGGATGTTTGTTGCCCCCGGATTGCGTGCAAATGAACGGCGTTTCATTTGGCCAATTATGATATTTTCACCGTTGTTATTTGTTTTTGGGGCTGCATTTGCATTTTATGTTTTATTTCCAACGGTTTTTGAATTTTTTATTGATTTAAATACACATGCCCCAGTTCCGGCGGTATTGATGCCGGCGGCACGTGATTATTTGTCGTTTTCAATTGATATGATGAAGGTTTTTGGTATTGCATTCCAGTTACCACTGGTAATGGTTATGTTGAATCACATTGGTATTTTACCACGCGTGCGGGTTATTCAGGCACGACGTTATGCAATTGTTGCAATTGTTGTTGCAGCGGCAATTTTGACACCGCCAGATATTGTTTCACAAATGTTATTGGCCATTCCGATGTGGGCATTATTTGAAACCAGTATTTTATTCATGCGTAAAACAGAAAATAGAGATTAATACGGGACAAACTGTTTATTTTGCTGTGTGTTTATGATATAATTTCCATTGTGAATAATAAAATAGGATTTTTTGCAGGCATTGTTGCGATTGTTTTTGCAATATCCGGATGTGATTTGCAACCAAAGATTGTGTCTTTGCCGGATTCTGTGGGGGATTTTATTTCAACGCGATATCCTGCATTGTTGGCCGATCCAGATACCGAGGCAGAAATATATAATTCAGCAGCGACCGACTATGGCATGTATGCATCCCCAGAGTTGTATGGTACAGACAGCACATACAACGATTATGTTTTGTATGCCAGTATAAATGATTATATTATTCCACCCCAATCGTATGATATGTCAATGGTTTATGGGGCAGGAATACAGAATAAAATACAAATGACACCCGTTAAAACGGATGAAACGAAATCTGAAATGACACCGGTTGTTATATCTGAAACAATTGCACCGGATGCAGTTGATATTGCGAAAATTCCAGAAAATGATTATTTGATGATTCCGAATAAACATGTACATGTTGATACAGATATACCAACAACCGTTACAGTTGTACGTGGGGATACAATGTATTCGTTGGCCCGTAAATATGACATGAAAACAGCACAATTGGCCGAAATAAATAACATTAAAGCACCGTATGCATTACGTGTTGGCCAGGTGTTAAAATTAAAACCCGATATGGTAAAATCAGACACGGTTAATGCAATATCTGCACAACAACAAAATTTACAAAATGTAAAACAGAAAATGGTTGAACCAAAGGTTGAACAACCAACGATTAAACAAGAAAAACAACCATTGGTTCAGACGACAACGCGTGTTAATTTGCGTGAAATTACTGTTGCCCCTGGGGATACGTTATATTCAGTATCACGTAAATATTCTGTGCCTGTAAATGATTTGGCGGTTATGAATAAATTAAGTCAACCATTTACATTATCTGTTGGACAAAAGTTAAAGGTTCCAGATTTGCAATCGGCACCAGTTGTAGGTGGACAAGATATACAAAAAAAGCAAGAAGAAATATCTAAAAAAACAGAAAAAACATCACCTGTTGCGGTCCAACCTGTGACGAAAAAGGATGTAAAAACACAGACGAAAAATAATGCAAAAACACAAACAACACAAAAAAACGTAGGAATAAAAGCTGAAAGTAAAGCAGAAACCAAAAAAACAGATGTAAAAAATGCATCTGTAACCAAGACGGAACAGAAAAAGATTTCATCAAATCCGAATACGAAATTACCACAAATTACGGCACGTTCATCGTCAAAATTTTCATGGCCGGTGCGTGGAACGATTTTGTCTAATTACGGTGCAAAATCAGGTGGTTTATTTAATGATGGTATTAATATTGGTGCAAATCGTGGTACGATTGTTCGGGCGGCGGAAAATGGTGTTGTTGCGTATGCCGGCAATGAGGTAAAGGGAATGGGGAATTTAATAATTATTCAACATGCGGGTGGTTGGATGACGGTATATGCACATATGGATTCAATGTATGTTCGTCGTGGCAGTCGCGTATCTGTTGGTGGGCAAATAGGAACAGTTGGTCAAACGGGTAAGGTTGAAAAACCACAGTTACATTTTGAAATACGCAAAGGGACCAAGGCATATAACCCAACGGCATATTTAAAGAAATAGTAAACTGCATTACAAACATAAAAAAATCACCATGGTTGGTGATTTTTATTTTTGGTGAACGCGCAGGGACTGGTAAAACCGACCTTGCAAAATTGCCATACGGCAACCGGCATATTAACATCTGCCTTTTTGCTGTGGTTCGAACCCTTTCTTCGGGTTCTTATCCCTTTGAAATATAAAAAAATCCCTTAGAACCTAAGGGAAATTTTTTGGTGGACGCGCAGGGACTCGAACCCTGGACCCACTGATTAAGAGTCAGTTGCTCTACCAACTGAGCTACGCATCCAAAACAATCAGTTTATCCCTGATTATATATGTTTTTATTGTTTTTGCAAGAATTTATTACCGATTTGGATAAAATATCAAGAATCCATACCTATGCAAACATGAAAATTACTTTGATAAAATTACCATGTTGATATGAAAGTTTTATATCAGAACAAAATACAACAAAGGAGAAAATAATGAAAAAAGTAATGGTTTCAACATTGGCTGTTTTGATGGCGTGCCCAGCATTTGCGGGAATGCATCGTGCAGATCAAGGCACATGGCAAATGTGGGGAATGGATCCATATATTGGTTTACGTGGCGGTATTGGATATACCAATTTGAATTATTCATTTAATGGCAGCAAAGAATCAATAACCGATACCGTTTTTGATGGACGTGTTGCCGCCGGTTTAGAGGTTTGTGATAAAGTTCGTTCTGAAATTGAATGGTCATATTATGGCAAAGTTAAAGACAGTGCCGATTTTGGTGATATATCAAATGTAGATGTTAGTGCGAAAACACAAACGTTGTTATGGAACAATTATTGGGAATTGGGTGATTGGAAAATAATTCGTCCATTTGCAGGTGCCGGTATTGGTATGGCATTTACAGATGTTGAACGCAGTGGTGACAGCAGTGACAGTAAAACAAAATTTTCTGCAATGGGATCAATGGGTGTAACATTTGATATGGAACGTTTCGCGGTTGATTTGGCGGCCCGTTATAACTATATCGATGTTCGTTCTGGGTTGCATAATTTTGGTGGTGATATTGGCATCAGATTTATGTTCTAAGCCCGGGTGTATTTTGATGAACAAAATACACAATTTTGTTGTCTTGTGTTTCAGAAAAAATTGCACGGAAATCGTGCAATTTTTTTTAGGCAATCAAACCTAACGAAATACGATTTTTATTATTATAAAATACAATTTGTAACCCAAAAAACAAAAGGAGAAATACATGCAAAAAACAATTAAAAAATTAATGATGGCAATGTCTGTATTTGGTGTTGCCGTTTTGTTGGCCGGATGTAATACATGCGGTTATCAAGACCAGAAAAAACATTCACGTCCACACCGTGAAATGCAACGTACAGAAAGTGTTGTTTATTATCAGACATATGAAAATGCAGATGTTACAAAGGTTGGGGCAAAAATGTTCACGCGTAATGGCCAAGGTGAAGAATCTAAGATGGGGTATATTTCATTTAATGAAACCGATGCAGGGTTAAAAATGACGGTAGATTTAAAAGATTTGCGTCCAGGTGTTAAATATACCGTTCGTATCCACCCATGTAATGCATGTGATACAGGAATGTGTTGCAGCGATAAAAATATCGTATCAAATATGCCAAAATTGCGTATTTCAAAACAGGGCAGATTGGAAGAAACATTTGTTTTACATGGCGTAACCGCCCAGCAATTAAATGATTCTAAGATATATTTGGAACGTGATGGTGGTGTAAAGGCCGCATGGGGCCGTATTGGTCAAGATATGTAATTTGATAATAAAAATTGTATGACTGTCAAACCCCGAATGTTTTCGGGGTTTTTGTTAATAAAATTTTATTTACGAATATATTCGTTGCATTTACATAAACCAAAGGAAAAAGTATGATATATGGATATATTCGTGTTTCAACAGACAAACAGGATTGTGAAAATCAAAAAATAGGCATTGAAACCCGTGCGGCCGCATTGGGTGTACATATTGATATGTATATCGAAGATGCGGGGATATCTGGAACCCGTGAACCGGAACAACGTGCGCTGGGTGGGGTGTTACGGCATTTAAAATCCGGTGATGTAATTATATGCAGTGAATTGTCCCGTTTGGGACGTAAATTATTTATGATAATGCGTATATTGGAATATTGTATGAATGTGGGGGCAAAATTATACACCGTAAAAGAGGGCTATGAATTAGGGGATAATATACAATCCAAGGTTTTGGCGTTTGCATTTGGATTGTCGGCGGAAATTGAACGCAATTTAATTTGCCAACGAACCAAAGATGCATTGGCTACCAAACGTGCGGCGGGACAAAAATTAGGACGCAAATTCGGCAGTAAAAATAAAAAACATAAATTGGACGGCAAAACAAAATTTATCAATAAACAATTGGCAAATGGTGTGTGTAAAATAAAATTAGCCAAGAAATTAAAAGTAAGTATTCCAACACTAAACAAACATATCAAAAATTTAAAACGTAAATTTTGATATGTTTGTACCGATTAACAATAAATTTGTGTGTTGGTGGAATGAATAAAATATTCACCGATATTTTCAGTGATACACAGTCAAAGGTGTATCACTGAAGGTCTTAATTTTTATCACAGGGTGGTTATCTTTAATGTTATTTACGTTTTTGTTGATGTTCAGAAAAGAAACATATAAATCATATTAAAAACAATATGTTATTTTGGGTTGACTGTGTAAAAATCTAACCAACGATTATTATTTATTCGAATTTATTTATAACATGCCAACGGTGTTTTATCAATAAAAACAATAAACAACATGTAAATTACCGGTGTTTTTGCAGTTTTGACAACGATATTGCAGCCCCACCGTCCCCCCGTTGCAGAACGGGGGCCATTGCAATACAGATATAAAAATCTAACGTTCGTTAAAAGTTTATTTTTGGTGGGGACAATGGCGGTAAAAACGTTTGATAATATAACATCTGTATTACGGGATGATTTAGAAAAGCAGATTCAAAAGAAGTCTAAACTGGCCATTACTACGTCATATTTGATATCAAAAATGCGTGCAGAAACGCAATTAAATAAACAAATTGAAATCAAGCACAAAATTACCGAATTAAAGGGGAAAATCAATGGATAAATTGAAAATGGAATCACGTCCAATGGACAATGTATTAAAAAAAATCGCAGAACTGTGCCCGGCCGCAGTCCAAGGTGATAAAATTGATTTTGAACGATTAAAAGAAGAATTAGCCCCCGATTTAGTTGATGGTAATGAATCATATAATTTCACATGGATCGGTAAACGTGATGCAATAATGGGGGCGGCCAGTCCAATCAGAAAAACACTTAGACCGTGCATGGCGGAATCAAAAAATTGGGATACAACCAAGAATTTGTATATCGAAGGTGACAACCTGGATGTATTAAAATTATTACAGGAATCATATCTGGGTAAAGTTAAAATGATTTATATTGACCCCCCGTATAACACAGGTAATGATTTTGTATATTGTGATGATTTTTCAATGTGTCAAAAAGATTATATGGAACAAAAGGGGCAATGTGATATTGATACCAATGAACGATTATTCAAAAACGATGAATCCAATGGCAGATACCATTCCAATTGGTGTTCGATGATATACCCACGGTTAAAGGTTGCCCGTGATTTATTATCCGATGATGGGGTTATATTTATATCAATTGATGATAATGAACAGGCAAATTTGAAAAAAATTTGTGATGAGGTGTTTGGGGAAAGTAATTTTGTAGAATGTTTTACATGGGAGAGTATTTTTAGACCTTCAAACATGTCAAAATTAGTGAGAAAAAATGCAGAATACATTCTAATGTATGCTAAAAATTTGGACAATATTCCAGAGCTTGTTGAAAGGTTGCAAGATCCCCAAGGTGAAGCTTCTCTTACTCAAAATAACAATAGTGTAAGAAAATTATCATTTCCAAAGAGTTATGTAAAATCTAATTTGCCAGATGGCATGTATCCTGCTGGTAATATAGGAGATGTAATTTTACATGATAATTTAAATATTCAAGGGGGAATCATAGTAAATGAGTTTACTATATCTGGTAAATTTAAATGGTCTCAAGAATATCTAGATAATGAAATAAAAAATGGTGTATTTTTGTGTATAAAGACTGCTACATTTATACCATACTATAAGAAAATATATCAACAAACTAGTTTGAGACCAACAAAAATAATACCAACAGATTTAGTGGGAGATGTTTTGTCTGCAAATGCAGAATTGGGAAATTATTTTGTGAATAGAGTTTTTGATTATCCCAAACCGATTTCTTTATTGAAGTTTATATTAAACTTGTTACCAAATACAACAGATGCATTGATTATGGATTTCTTTTCTGGGGCTTCTACAACTGCAGATGCTGTTATTAGACTAAATGCAACAGATGGAGGAAACAGAAGGTTTATTATGATTCAATTGCCAGAAAATCTTGATAAAAACAAAAGAACAGCTACAAGTGCAACAGTAGATACTATAAATAATGCCATAGCATTATGTGATGAATTAGGTGTTGAACATAAACTTACAGAGGTAGCAAAAGAAAGAATCAGAAGAGCTGGGGATAAAATTGTTGCGGATACCGGGAAGACCGATTTGGATATTGGGTTCAAGGTTTTAAAATTGGATGACACCAATATGAAGGATGTTTATTATAATCCCGCCAACACAACCCAAACGGGTTTATTAGATAATGTTGATAATATAAAATCAGACCGCACACCGCTTGATTTATTATATGGGGTTATGATTGATTTGGGATTAACACTGGATTTGGATGTGCGTGATATAAAATCAGGTAATATCACATATTTTAATGTTGATAATGCGTCGTTGGTTGCATGTTTTGAACAAAATATACCGGAATCTGTTATCAAAGAAATTGCAAATATTAAACCATTACGTGTTGTGTTCCGTGATTTATGCTTTGCCGATGCACCGGGTAAAATCAATGTAACAGAGATATTTAAAACAATATCACCAAACACAAAAATAACCGTATTATAAATTTAACGAGGCAATTCAATGGCAGAAATGAAATTACAGTTTAAACACCAACAATTTCAGGCCGATGCCTGTAATGCGGTATGTGATGTGTTCGCCGGTCAACCAATCAGCCGTCCATTTAAATATACATTGGATCCGGGCAATAACGCACGTGTCCAAGATTTGTTGATGTTGGATGCATTTGCAAATCAACAATTGTATAAACAAAAAAACGATTTGTTGGATTCTGTGCGTAATTTGCAAATACAGGCCGGGATTAAACCATCATCAGAATTAGAAGGGGACGGATTAAATTTAACCGTTGAAATGGAAACCGGAACCGGTAAAACATATACATACATCAAAACAATGTATGAATTAAATAAACGATACGGTTGGACAAAGTTCATAATTGTTGTTCCATCTGTGGCAATTCGTGAAGGGGTCAATAAATCATTTCAGATAACCGCCGATCATTTCCAACAAGAATATGGTAAAAAGGTCAGATATTTTATTTATAATTCGGCCCGTTTGGGGGATGTTGAAAATTTTGCCACCAGTAACACAATCAATTGTATGATTATCAATGTCCAGGCATTTGCCGCACGTGGCAAAGATGCCCGCAGAATCAATATGGCATTGGATTCGTTCAAGGGGCGAAAACCAATTGATGTTATTGCAAAAACAAACCCAATTATAATTTTGGATGAACCACAATCAATGGAAGGCGTGGTTGCCAAAGATATGTTAAAACAGTTTCAACCACTGTTTGTGTTAAGATATTCTGCCACCCACAGAACACCATATAATATGGTATATCGTTTAGATGCACTGGATGCATATAATCAAAAATTGGTAAAAAAGATAGAGGTTCGTGGTGTTTCTGTATCCGGTAATTCTGCAACATCTGGGTATGTATATTTATCAAAAATAAATACATTCAAAGATAAAAACCCGACCGCCACCATAGAAATTGATTATAAAACCGCCAATGGCAGTCCAAATAAAAAAATGATAACTGTTGATGTCGGACATAATTTGTATGAAAAATCGGGACATTTGGATGAATATAAAAATGGTTGGGTTATAACCAATATTCGTGCAGATCAAGATTTTATCGAATTTCAAAATGGTACAAAAATATTTACCGGTGATGTTGTTGGTGATGTAAATGCAGATCAATTGCGCAGAATTCAAATACGTGAAACAATTCGTTGCCATTTGAATAAAGAACAAGAATTATTTAATAAAGGGATTAAGGTATTATCGTTATTCTTTATTGACGATGTTGAAAATTATCGCCCAGATGATAAATCAACGGGTAAATACGCCCAGATGTTTGAACAAGAATACGAAATCTTGAAATCAGAAAAATTACAAGAATTGGATTGTTGGCCCGAATACAAGAATTTTTTAGATGCCACAAATGCCCAAACATCACATCAGGGATATTTTGCCAAAGACAAAAAAGGTAATTTTAAAAACAGTAAAGAAACATCTGTTGGTGATGATGATATCAGGGCGTATGATTTAATTATGAAAAATAAAGAACGGTTATTATCACGTACAGAACCGGTTCGTTTTATATTTTCACATTCCGCATTACGCGAAGGATGGGATAATCCAAATGTGTTCCAAATATGTACATTAAAAAACAGTAATAATAATATATCCAGACGCCAAGAAATTGGTCGTGGATTACGTCTGTGTGTAAATCAAAATGGTGAAAGAATGGATTCCGCCGTTTTGGATGATGTGCATAAAATTAATGTGTTAACGGTTATTGCATCAGAATCGTATCAGGATTTTGTTCTGGCCCTGCAAAAAGATATGGCCGAAGAATTAAAAGACCGCCCGCGTGAGGTAACATTAAATTTATTCCAAAATCAAATTGTTCATTTGGCAAATGGCGAAAAACATACATTATCGGCGGTTGAGGCACAAAATATATTATTTGGATTAATGAGTAATGGTTATATTGATAACCGCGGACATTTAACAGAAAAATATCAATCGGATTTAGCGTCAGGTACATTGATTTTATCCCCAGAATACAAACAAGAAGATATCGTTCACGTTTTGGGCAGTATTTACAAACCAATGGATATTGGTAATGCAAATAAAACTAAAATCGCGGTAAAATTGAATAAAGTAAATTTAGATAAAAAAGAATTCCAAGAATTATGGAAAAATATCAATAAAAAAACCGCATACACCGTTGAATTTGAAACAGATGAATTGGTAAAAAATGCAATTAATGCCATTGACCATAAATTAAATGTAACAAAATTGGTTGCCGTTATAACACGTGGGACAATGCAAAAAATAGATTCTGTTGATAATTTAGCAAAGGGAACCGCATTTGATGACCCAAAAACGAAACGTGAAAATATAGAAAACGCAGAAATACAATTAAAATACGATTTAATTGGTAAAATTGTCGAAGGAACAGGGTTGACCCGCAAATGTGTTGCAAAAATTTTGATGGGGATATCGGCGGATAAATTCGCACAATTTAAACAAAACCCCGAAGATTTTATTGCAAAAACAGTAAATTTGATTAATGAACAAAAGGCCACTGCAATCATAGAACACGTGACATATAATTTGTTGGATGAAGAATATGATACAGATGTGTTTACAGACCCAGATTTAAAAGGAACCTCAGATAATACAGTATCAACACCAAACAATCATATTTACAATTATGTTATTGCAGATTCTGATACGGAAAAGAAAATGGCAAATGCATTGGAAACAAATGACGAAGTTGTCGTATATGCCAAATTGCCAAAGGGTTTTTATATAACAACACCGGTTGGCCATTATAATCCAGATTGGGCAATTGCATTTAAGCAGGGGACGGTAAAACATGTATATTTCATAGCAGAAACCAAAGGGTCAATGAAAACATTGGATTTGCGTCCCATAGAAAAAGCAAAAATAGATTGCGCACGCAAACATTTTGCATTAATTAGTAATGGAAATATAAAATATGATGTTGTTGACAATTATGCGAATTTGATTGATTTAGTATCAAAATAAAATACAAAAAACAGTATTTATGTATCCCGACCTGATATCACCCACAAAATTGATAAATTTTGTGGGACCCGATGCGTCGGGATGATGGTGTGCATGGCCGTTTTTTTGTGAATTTTTTTATTTATCGGTAAATTCGCCACGCAGGGATGCTTTGTTTGCGGCGGTAATACGGATATTGGCCAATGTGGGGTATGTGTTATCATCAGGCATATTTACGATACATTGTTGCATGTATGGTGTGCGATATACCAAATGACGCCCCGTTTTGTCCGGTCCATCGCATAAACATAAAAATGTTTTATCAATGCATGATTCATTAAATTCACGTTGAATTTCATTCAAACATGAATCCAGTTTTGCCAAACGATTTGCCTTAACGGATTCTGGAATCTGATTGGGCATTACCGCGGCGGCGGTGTGGGGGCGGGGGGAATATTTGAATGAATATGAATTTATATAACGAATTCGTTTTGCAATATCCATCGTTTGTTCAAAATCATCATCTGTTTCGTCCGGGAAACCAACGATAAAGTCACTGGATATTTGAATGTCGGGACGAACGTGACGTAATTTATTTACAATATCTATATATAGATCCAACGAATATGGACGGTTCATCTTTGTCAATACATTGGGACTGCCACTTTGTATAGGCATGTTTAAAAACGGTAATAATTTTGGTTCAGTTCCAAAAATTTCAATCAAATCATCGGTCATTTCGGTTGGATAACTGGATGTGAAACGAATGCGCTGGACGGCATCAATTTTGGCGGTTTCACGGATTAATTCAGATAATCTGTGGGACGTTCCGGCGTCATCAACAAAATTATATCCATTAACGTTTTGACCCAAAAAGCATATTTCCACCGCACCGGTTTCGGCGGCATGCGTAACATCATGCATTACAGATTGTGGTGAACGTGATATTTCGCGGCCACGCGTGTGTGGAACAATACAATATGTGCAACAGTGATTGCAACCTTCTTGAATTGGAATATATGCCACCGCAGGGGAAATCGCAGGGCGGGGCATGCTGTCAAATTTTTCCAAACCACCCAAATCAATATTAAACAATTTTGTATCCGGATCAGATAATATTTCCGGCAATTTATGATAACTTTGCGGACCCAATACAAAATTTAATTCTGGGATTCTGCGAAATGCATCCGCACCGGATTCACGGGCAACGCATCCAACAATTCCAAATAATGCATCTGGCTTTTTTGCGGCACGAATCCGCCCCAGGGCCGAATAAACCTTATTCGTGGCCTTTTCACGGACGGCACACGTATTTAATATTATAATATCTGCATCGGCGATATTATCGGTTGAAATAAATCCATGTGATTCTAATAATGTTGCAATACGTTGACCGTCATACACGTTCATTTGGCAACCAAATGTTTGAATAAAAAATTTTTTCATTTTGGGCTATTTGCTGTTTTGTTTTGTGTGTTTAATATAATCTGTTACACATGGTTTGAAATTAATGTTTTTACCAGAATTTATTTTTGGGTATATTCCATGGGCACTTAGATATTTAACAATGTCAATGACATTTGAAAAGTGCCCATTTATCAATTTTTCGGCAAAATCATGTGAAAAATCATCCATGATTAACGTTGTCTGTTTTTTAAAATAACTGTTTTTAATGGTTTAACAATTCGTTGTGGAATGTTGATTTCAACCGTTCCATATCTGACCCCAAATATAGGGTCATTTTGAATAATTGTTACAATTTTTATTGGTGTATATTTTAATTTTTCCATGTTTAAATCTTTGTGGTTTATCTGAATTTATACAGGTTTTGGTGCCGTTCTATATAACGAAGACGGTTGGGAAAAACTTGGATAAAAGGTTTTATAATTTTTTCAAAATCGCGTATCCGCATTTTTCCGATTGTTTTTCCTTTGAGATTTTTACAATGGGAACATGTAATAACATCGACAGAGGCCAACAGGGACTTTTCTGCGTTGATTTCAGAAAGCTTTTTTGACCGTTCGGATTCATTAATCCATGTACATATTACCAAAAATATTTTATCGGCATTTGCAATATGATTGGTTTTTGTATATCCCATAAATCTTAAAAAATTATCAAAAAATTTTTCAAAACCTAAAAGTTTAAGGCATTCTGGTGCGTCTAAAAAATATTTTGTTTCCATATTTAAATCCATTTAATAAATTTTATTTGTTATCGTGTTTTGAAATTTTTTTTAAATATTTCGTCCAACATTGTAAGGTATTTAATGTTGATTATTTCGTTTTTTGAACGATTTCTACATTGCGTGTTGGAACGCACAGGTGGATATTTAATATAATCACAGCCTTTGCATGGAATAATTTCAACAATGGTTCCAAATTTTACCAAATGCAGAATATCACTTGGAATTGAACTGATATATGGTATTTTTACCTGTAAAGGGCAGGTATATAATACCACATGTTTTGCCTGTGATGGATCAACCGTTTCGGAAAATCCACGTGATTCAAATTTATTGATTTTTTCTTGGGCACGTTTTCTGTTATGATCACACCCAAATGCCTGAATAAAGTATTTTTTCATTTAAGATTCCTTTTAATTTAGTTTTGATTTCATCATTTCACTGACAACCGCGGGGTTTGCCTGGCCGCCGGTGGCACGCATAACGTTGCCCACGAAAAAGCCTAATAATCCAACCTTGCCAGATTTGTATTGTTCAACCTGGGATGGATTGGCGGCAATTATTTCATCAATAACGCGTTCAATTGCGGCCGTATCGGTGATTTGTTTCATACCAAATTTATCGGCAATTTCACGTGGTGTTCCGGTTTCGCCATCCAACATTTTGATAAATATTTCTTTGGCCTGTTTACCATTGATTTCTGATGCAGCAATCATATCAACCAATTCGGCCAAATCAGATGGTGTAATAATACGTGGTGCATCCGGATCATCAGAAATTTTTCCACTGTTTTTTTCATCCCAATTTTCTGGGTGTGCAAATAATTCTGAAATCATCCAATTTGCAATGGTTTTGCCGCGTTCTTTTTTATTGCCCACCGCACAATCGAACCAATGTGAAATATCCGTTGTTTCGGTTAAACGGGCCGCATCATATTCTTTTAATCCATAATCGGCGATATAACGTGCACGTGTGGCCGCGGGTAATTCGGGCATTGTTTTACGAATGCGTTCAATTTGTTCATCTGTAATAATTAATGGTAATAAATCTGGATCCGGGAAATAACGATAATCCAATGCGTTTTCTTTGCTGCGTAAAACAGATGTTGTGCCATCGGCCTGAGAATAACGCATGGTATCTTGGCTGACTGTGCCACCGTTTTCATAAATTTCAATTTGACGGCGGGCCTCGTATTCAATGGCACTTTTGATAAATTTAAAAGAAATCATATTTTTGGTTTCTGTACGTGTACGGAATTCATTTGAACCTGCGGGACGAACAGATACATTAACGTCTGCACGCATGGAACCTTCTTCCATGTTGGCCTTTGATACGCCCAATGCACGTGCAATTTCACGGATTTCACGTAAATATCTTTCTGCTTCGTCCGGGGATGAAATATATGAATTGTTTTCTGGATTTTTTGTGTCCAAAAATGTAACAATTTCCAATAAGGTAACCCCAGAACGGTTTAAATCAACAAATGATTTTGACGGATGCATGTCATGTTTATTTTTTGCGGCATCTTGTTCCAAATGGGCACGTTCAATAAAGATTTTCTTTTTATTGCCATCGTCACCCATTATTTCAATCCAACCACGACCAACAACCGGTGGTTCTTCGGCGGGTTGTGAAATTTGATAACCTTGGGGCAGGTCGGGGTAAAAATATTGTTTACGTGCAAATTTGCTGCGATGGGAAATTTCCGCATTAATACCCAAACCAAACTTTATTGCCTGTTCAACACAATATTCATTTAATACAGGTAACATTCCAGGCATTGCTGCGTCAACCATTGAAACCTGAGTATTTGGTTTAATTGTTGGGTTATAATCAGCCGATGCACCGCTGAAAATTTTGGAATTTGACAGTACTTCGATATGTGTTTCCAAACCAATGACGACTTCCCAATCTGTTGTTTTGCCTTTTATCGTAAACATTTTTTCTTTTTCCTTGCTTTTTGTTTTTAATTATCTTATTATGCATCCCGTTGGCTAGGTAGCTCAGTTGGTAGAGCAAGGGACTGAAAATCCCTGTGTCAGCGGTTCGATTCCGTTCCTAGCCACCATTTTTTTTACCATTATTTTCCCATTATCTTTGTTGGACGATTATCAACACCGCCGAATTCTTGGATATGTTTTGCCAATTGCAATACACGCATATCGTCAAAACGGCGACCAACAATTTGAATTCCCAATGGTAAACCATTATCTGCCAAACCGGCCGGGGCACTGCATGCAGGGACACCCGCCAAATTCATTGCAACCGTGAATAAATCCAACGCATAATATTCCAATGGTGTTAAATCTGAATCCAATGGTAATGCCGTACCGGCACCAGATGGACAAACAATCAAATCACATTGTTTAAATGCGGTATCAAAACTGTCTGCAATCATACGACGAACACGTGCGGCCTGCATAAAATAAACCTCGTACGATTCACTGGATAATACAGCGGTACCAACAATCATACGACGTTGAACTTCGGTTCCAAAACCCGCGGCACGTGTTTTTTTGTATGTGTCTAATAAATCAGAACCTTCAACACGCAAACCATAACGCATGCCGTCATAACGGGCCAAATTCGATGAAGCCTCGGCCGGGGCGATTATGTAATATGCCGCCAATGCATCCAATATGTTTGGAATTGAAACCTGAACAATTTCGGCACCAGCAGATTCTAAATCAGCAATACGTTTGTCAAATATGCGTTTCATATCCGCAGATATTTCAACATCTGCAAATTCTTTGATAACACCAATACGTAATTTTTTACCATTACCCAAAACAGGTTCTAATTTACCGCTAAAATTAAATGTGGCATTTGGGGTGCTGGTTGAATCTTTGGGGTCATGGCCCGCCATAACAGATAATAAAATTGCAGCATCATCGGCGGTACGTGCAATTGGACCTGGGGTGTCTAAACTGGATGCAAATGCAACGCAACCCCAACGTGAACACAAGCCGTATGTTGGTTTCATACCAACCAATCCGGTGATTGCAGATGGAAAACGAATGGAACCACCGGTATCAGTCCCGGTTCCACCCATTGCCAAGCCAGATGCAATTGCAGATGTTGCACCACCAGATGAACCACCGGCGGTTAAACGTTTTTCCATTTGCCATGGATTAACAGGGGCACCAAAGAAACTGGTCTTACTGAATGTTCCCATTGCAAATTCATCCAAATTAGATTTACCCAATAATACAGAACCACTGTCGATGAATTTTTGTGAAATAGTAGATTCGTATTCAGGAACAAAATTTTCCAACATACGTGATGCAGCGGTCGTACGAATACCACGGGTCGCAAACAAATCTTTCATTTCAATTGGAATACCATCCAATATACGCATTTGACCGGCTGCAATACGGGCATCAGCGGCGGCGGCATCTGCCATTGCACGTTCCGGTGTTATTGTAATATAGCAATTTAAATCTGCACCGTATTTTTCAATACGATCCAAATGGGCACGTGTTAATTCGGTTGCACTGATTTCTTTGTTTTTTAATTTTTCCAATGCTTCGGCAATTGTTAAATCTATCATTATTTTATCTTTTGTTTAGATTAAATTATTAAAATGAAACTTTCTTTTAAAGATTATTCATCCATAACCTTTGGAACTGCAAAATATCCACGGGCAACACCTGTTTTATCGGGGGCATTTGCCAAAATTTGATCGCGAATATTGCCATCGGTTACAACATCGGCACGTAATGGTAAATTATGTTCCGCCGGATTCAACATTGGTTCAATGCCGGTGGTATCTATTTTCTGTAATTTATCCAACCAATCGATTACAGAATCAATATTCATTTGCTCTAATTTTTCATCAGATATTTCAATGTGAATTAAATCTGCGAATTTTTGTAATTGTTGCTTGCTAAATGCCATTTCAAATCCTATTATTAAACACAGGGAAAATTATACAATGATTCTGAAAAATTTCAAGGATTTTCCGCGTGTTGGTCGCATAATTGGTATTGATTGGGGGGCCAAACGCATCGGGGTTGCCGTATCGGATGCAACGCGTGAATTTGTTTTTTCACGTCCACAAATTGTAATCAATCGTGGGGATTTTTTAGAAAAGATAATTGCAGATTTAATCGTGGGTGAAAATGTTGTCGGTATTGTGATTGGTTTACCGTTATATACCGATGGAACGGAATCACAAACAACGGATGCTGTGCGTGAGTTTGCGGATAAATTATCAAAATTAACGCAATTACCAATCGTTTTTATTGATGAAACGTTAACCAGTGCCACAGCCCAAGAACAAATGGGACGCGTTCGGATAAAAGATATTAAACAAAAATTAGATTCAGAATCCGCCCGTGTTATTTTAGAAAATGCAATTTCTGTAATAAATCGTACAAATTAATAACGGGCGTTTATAAACGCCCATTATTAATATATTTATTCTTCACGTTTATCCGGTATTTGTCCATCTGCAGATAACAAGACCGCAATCCAACGTGTTGAATCAAATTGGGCGGTGATAATAAAGGTTGCCACCAGTAATGGAACACTAAAAAACATTCCTGCAACACCCCATAACAGACCCCAGAATACCAAATTTATTAATATTGCCAGTGTTGACAGGTTTAACGTCGAACCCGTTAAACGTGGTTCCAATATGTTGCCAAAAATGATTTGTAAACTAATCAATCCTGCGGCCGTCAATATTGGTTGATTTAATCCTGGGGCGGTTATTAATGAAAACATAATTGGCATACTGCATGCAACAAACGAACCAATCGTTGGAATATAATTTGCAATAAATACAATAAATGCCCATATACCCGCAAATTCTAATCCAATCATATGCAGCCAGCAATATGACATTAAGCCTGTGGCAGCAGAAATTACGGTTTTCATAAACAGATACTTTTTCATGTTGATATCAATACTGTCTGTGATATAACGCATTTTTTTTAATTGGGTTGCATTTTTGAACAGGGCGGCAAATTTTTTATCGAATGTTGTTTGTTCAACAAACATAAATATTAAATACACAGAAATCATACCCAGCGATGTTGCGATTGTTGCCAGTGATGTTCCAACATTGGTTGCAATTTTTGTAATGTTTGGTAACATTGTTGCATTAAATTCAATACCAATTTTTTGTGATATAAATTGACCAAAATCAACTAATTTTTGCTGCAACATTGGCAATGCAGTCATCAATTCAGAAAACATCGGACGAACTTGGGTAAAAAATAGGCAAATTAACCCCAATAATAATCCCAAAGCCCCAAGATGTGCCACACAATCAAATAATCGTGCGGAAAATGGATGAATACTGTGTTCTTTTGGGGTTTTAAAGGGCAATATTTTTCGGCCATATGCAGAAATTGCATTTATTAAATACCACAAAAATACTGCCACCAATAATGGAATTAAAATTGTTCGGCCAATCCACAGAAAAAATATTATACCAATAAATAAAATTATTCCGTTAATATTCATTTTTGCATATCCTGATTTTTATTGAGCGGATGTTTCCTGGGCACCACGCAGGGCACTTTGTATTGCCCGGTTAATCGCTGCATCATCAACGGTGGTATTTGTGGTACTATCTGATATTTCGGGGGTAATACTGGTATCAAACATATTTGGCGATTGTGCAATGTGTGATAATGTAAATACAGCGGCAACAATCATGGCAAAATTAACAATAACCGCACACAGGGCAAATTTACCGGAAAAATCTGATTTAAATTTTTCACGACGGATTAGATACCAACCAATCAATATTGTGCCCTGAATTAATACGGTCCAAAAATCAAGCGATAAACCAAATGACAACAGCAAAACAGCGATTAATGCCAATTTGTCACCGATAATATGGCGGGTAAATTTTGCGTACCAATTGTTTTTGGTAATATCAGATTTATTGTTTTTGTCGGATGTCATATAGCCCGGTATCCACATCATTGAATACGCAAATGGCCACGTGCATAATATTTTCCATGTTGGAATGTTAAATGAACGAATGCGACGAAATTTAATATAAAAATCGCATAGGCTTAATCCAACCGCGTATAATGCCAATAATGAAAAAATAACAATTCCGATTATGGCAACCGTTTGGGATATTTGTTGTGTTATAGTCGATACCAAGGCAGATAAAATTAAAAATCCCCCCCCAACGAAAGTGATTGCATTGCATAAGCCAACAAATTGATATTGATTAAAATTATCACGTGGATATTTTTTTATCATAACAATTGCAGATATTATAAAAGGTAACGTTGCCAAAATAATCGCCATCAACGGGTTTGGGGCGCCATTATATAGGGTATGTTGCAGCAACAGTGCGATTCCAACCGCGATTATTTCGAATCCAAGTGTATATAATATGTATTGGACGGGATATTTAAATATCCAGTTTTTTAAATTAAAATTGTTTGATTTTTCTGTATTTTTCATACGATATCCTTTTTTATAAAATAATATTACCGTTTGATAAAACCGCATTACCCGTTGGTTTTATCATATCGGTAAAGGTTGGTTGATGGCTGATAAACAAAAATGTGGTATCAGGCATTTGTTTAATTGTATCAGCAATTAATTTTTGTGTTTCCATATCGGCACCAGAATCGGGTTCATCCAATATGGCGAATTTTGGTGCGGTCATAACCATTTGTAATAACATTAATCGTTTACGTTCCCCACCAGAAAAACCGACATTAACACTGCGATTTAACCATTCTTTGGGGATATTTAATTGTTGGCGAACGGATTCCAATTTTGTTAAAAATTCACCCATTAATATATCATGGCCCGTATCAAAATTTGCGTGCGCGGTTGCCGAATGTTTTAAAAAACTTAATACAGATAAACCCGGTATTTCGGGAACATTTTGTGCACCAAGAAAAATCCCCATTAACGCACGTGTTGTTGTATTTTCATGTGTTATATCATTGCCATTGAATATAATTTTGCCACCAATAACGGAATATTCTGGGTTTCCGGCAATTGTTTGAACCAATGTGGTTTTACCAGAACCGTTATGGCCGGACAGCAAGAAACGGGCCCCATTTGGTATGGTCAGGTTAATGTTGTTCAATAATATTTTTCCATCCATTGATACGGATAGATTTTGTATTTTTAACATAATAAATTATCCCATTGATAACAATAATATCATAAAAAGTATTTTTTGTAAAATCGGCGATTAATCATGGCCCAATGCCATTTGTATCAATTGTTTAGATTCAACCAAAAATTCCATGGGTAATCGTGATATTACGGGGGCGGCTGTGGCACCAATAATCAGGGCGGTTGCCATGTCCTGTGAAAGACCAGCCATCATTAAAAAACGCATTTGATCTGCATCGATGGCACCGGTTGATGCCTCGTGGCTTTGCAGGTTATCGCCATTGCCATGAATAATACGGGGCAGGGTATTTGCCACGGCGGTATTGCCGATTATACGTGTGTCGCATTTTGAAGCATTGCGGCCACCATGGCCAGAAAAACTGACCAGAGAGCGAAAAGTTTGACGTGATTTATCCAGTGCAACGCCATATGAAACGATATTAGATACGGTATTATCACCAATATGAATCATCTTTGTCCCCGTATCAGCCTGTTGCAGGTTGCGTGTTATTGCCAAAGAATAAAAATCACTGTGTGCGCCATCGCCCGCCAATATTGTTGATGGATATTTCCATGTTATTGCAGAACCAATTTCAACCTGGGTCCAATCCAAACGCGCGTTTTTATCGGTACGGCCACGTTTTGTTACAAAATTTAATATACCACCATTTCCGTCGGTATCCCCCGCGTACCAATTTTGCACGGTTGCATATTTTACGATTGCATTATCGTGTGCAATAATTTCAACAACCCCACTGTGTAATTGATGGTTGGGGCGACGTGGGGCACTGCAACCTTCCATATACGATAATTGGGCCCCCGTGTCGGCAATAATTAATGTGCGTTCAAATTGACCGATTTTTGCGGTTTCAATACGAAAATAACTGGCTAAATCAATTGGGCATTTTGTGTTTGGCGGAACATAAACAAATGTGCCATCGGAAAATACAGCCGCATTTAATGCTGCAAAAAAATTGTCTGTTGCAGGGACAACCGACCCCAGATATTTTTTTACCATTTCGGGGTATTGATGGACCGCATCGGACATTGGCAAAAATATGATTCCCAACCGTTTTAATTCATCAGTATATGAAGTATGGACAGATGCACTGTCGATAACGGTATCTGTTGCCATGCCCAATAATGCCCGTTGTTCTGATGCACTTAGTCCCATTTTATCATAGGTTTTTTTTAGGTCGGAATTATCAATGGCCGCCGCCTGATTATAATAATTTAATTCATCATAATTTATTTTTGGATAATCGATTTCCCCCCAACGTGGTTCACGCATATTTTTCCATGCATTAAACGCATTTAAACGCCAATCGGTTAACCATTGTGGTTCATTACGAATTGCAGATATTTCACGGATAAGATTTTCAGATAATTTTGTCATATGAAAATTAATTGTCCCCTGTGGCGGCCAAAGCCCGAGCTTGGGCAAAAAAGGTTAATGATTGCCCCAACAGGCCATCGGTAAATGTTTGTGCCAAAATGCCATTAGGTTCTGTTTTATTCAAATATTGTAAAAATGCATCTGCACGTCGTGTATAATTATCAACGCAACGGGCAACTTCGGCATCCAATTTTATGCAACGACGCATCTTTTCCAGTGCAAATGGATTTTTTGCATATTCATCCATTATTCCACCAACCGCACGCCATAATTGATGTTCGGTTGTATTTCGTGGCATGACATCGATTGCAGCCATAATTGGAATTAAATTTTGTAATAAATCTTGGTAAATCATTTCTGCATTTTCTGCAACGGCATTTGTTGCGGATTTAGACTTTAATAATGTTTGGATTTTGACGGTTATACCACATTGATATTTTAGCATTTTTGCTATGTCATACATACGACGATTAAATACCAACAATACAAAGAATATGCCAATGATTGAACATAACGTAATTACAACGCAACCTAATATTAACCAAGTTTCAATCATTATAAACCTCCGTATTATTCGTGGTTTAGTATAACATGTTTTTTGCGATTCGTCGTATTTTATATAAATGTTAATATAAAATATAGAATAATCAATGTATTAAAATGATTTTTGATGTGTGTAGAATTTATGTTGCCGGTGTGTTTTTAGCCTTGCACAGATTCGGTCGAATTGTTATAATAAAACCAAAATATATTATAGAGATATAAGGAAAGGAAGAATTTATGTTTCGCAAATTTTTTATTGCTGCATTGTTTGCGACCGTTGCTGGGTATTGTTTTGCGTCCGATGATCGGGCACCACAATCTGTTACATCACAGGTTTTTTATAAACAGGTTGCAGATGTCGCAGAACAACAGGATGTTGTTGTTCAAGACAATGCGTTTGTTGCAGAAAATGTAATGCGTGATGTGCCGGCATGGCCGTTGGCGGGGTCTGATGCAGATGTGGCGGTGTCGTGTAATGATGGTGCATGTGCCAAAGGAACGGATAATATTCGTATTGTTTCCAAAATAGGGGCGGATTTGGTTGTTGAAAACAATTTTAATTTGGGAACAGGACATGGATTTGGTGGCTGGTCTGGTGGGGCGAATATGTTGCATGGTAATCAGACACCAGCGGGTTTTGATAATGAATGTGATGGTTCGGAAATGCCATTGTTGCATCGTGAAATATTAGAAGATGATGGCGGTAATGTTTTAACTGTTTCACGCAGTGGCCGTAAAAATTGTGGTTCTGTTTCACGCGGTGGGGATGAATATGCAGCGTTTGCAGCCAAAGTTGGAATGACAAAGACGGTAACTAATGCAAATGGCGAAATTGTTGATGAACAAAATTCAGAAAATGGGGCGGGGGATACGGATAAAGAAATTGCAGTTGATTTGTCTGCGGATGCGGAACCTGCGGTTAATTTAACGGATCAGGTTCGTTCATGGGTTGTTGCAAATGGACAAACATTACGTCAGGTTTTGCAGAATTGGTGTGATAAAGAAGGCTGGGATTTAGTTTGGACAACATCGCGAGAATATCCAATTGAAGCCAGTGCGGTTTTCAAAGGTCGCTTTGTTGATGTTGCGTCAGCATTGGTTCGAAATTTTGGACGTGCGACCCCGGTGCCATATGCAAAATTTTATAAAGGAAATCGTGTTTTGGTGATTTCAACAACCGAAGAATAATTTGATACGGTAAATATAAAAAAATATACCTCGCAGGAGAGAATAAATGAAAAATAATTTTAAGATTTTAATGTTGTCGGGGATTTTAGGGCTGGTATTGGCGGGGTGTACAGCCAAAGAATCGGCCAAAGTTGCGGCATCTGTGGATCAAGATTTTATTAATGCATATGATGCGTTTGAAATGGCGAAAAATCCACGTGCCAAGGTTGCCAGCGGTGATACAGTTTCTATGTCCGAAGGGGTGTGGTTGGGTAATAAATCAACCGTTTTGGAACATCGTAATAATTTGCCGGCGCAATTTGAAACGGATACTGGGGTTACAATATTATTGGATGGACCGGTCAGTTTACAGGTTTTGGCCAATAATATAAATTCAATTACGGGAATACCTGTAAAAATTGACAGCAGAATTGATTCAGAAAAATTAAAACGCGATATTAATGTTGCCTATACCGGTAAGTTGTCGGGGCTGCTGTCTCAGGTCGCGACAGATTTAGATATTTTATGGTATTATGAAAAAGATAAAATTGTATTTTATGAAACAGAAACTAAAACATTTACATTGTATGCGTTGGGAACAGAAATTTCATATCAGACCGCCGTTCAAACGGATGATGGTAATCAGGTTGCATTAGAATCAACATTAAAAGAATGGGACGAAGTTGAAAATGCGATTACAGGAATAATCGGTAAATCAGAAAATGCAGATTTTACAGTTTCACGCAGTTTGGGAACGATTACTGTGACTGCATCGCCATCGGTATTGGCACGTGTTGGTGAATACATAGAACGTCAAAATAAACGGTTGGCACAATTGGTAACGATTGATGTTAAAGTTTTGCAGGTTTCTATATCAAATGATTCGGCATTTGGATTGAATTTAGCGGCGGCAATTAACAGTGCGTCTGGATTAAATATTGTTGCAAATCCAAAAAATAATTTGGCCACGACCGAGGCCAGTTCAATGAATATTGCCGTATTATCAAACGCTGTTTCTGCATTGACGGGGGCGACGCATATGGCCGGTTCAACCGAAATTGCCGGTGCATATACCCAGGATAAGATACAAAATGGTTCATTGTCTGGTGCCGCCGGCAGTAATGCATTGATTGAGGCGTTGGCAAAACAAGGTAAGGTTTCATTAGTAACAAATGTTGGTGTTACAACGCGCAGCAATCGTGTTGCACCGGTTAATAATACAAAAACAACGGGTTATATAAAACGTTTTGAATCACGTAATTTTACAACGGTTGAATCATCAACGGTTGATCAGGATGATTTGGAAACAGGTTTTTCAATGCAGTTGTTACCAAATGTTTTGGAAAATGGCCGGATATTATTGTTATTCCGTATGTCTGTTCGTGAATTGTTGAAAATGTCAACCCAAACCATTGGCGAGGTTACATTACAATTACCAGAGGTTGAAGAACGCAGTTTCATGCAAGAAGTTATAATGGAATCGGGACAAATGTTGGTTGTTTCTGGGTTTGAAAAGCAAACAAATAATGATACCCGTTATGGATTGGGGAATCCGGACTTTATGGCATTGTCGGGCAGTCGTGAATCATCGGCCACCCGTGATGTATTGGTTGTTATATTGACACCACAGGTATTGGTCAGTCCGATGGATACAGAACGAAATATACAACAAAATTGGGGTGCACCATTAAATTAAAAAAACACCACGAAAATGTTTCGTGGTGTTTTTTTGTGTTATTTATTTTTCCGTTTGAATTCAGATATTTTGTTGTGAATATTGTTTAATACATGAACCAAATCTTTACAAGATGCCATATTCAATTGAGATGTGGCAACGTTTTCAAGATTTTTAACTTTTGTAAAATATATGATTGCGCCCGTTGGATAAATTTGTACCACAGGTTCTTGGGTCGTTTTATTTAGATATTCGTAAACGGTATGTGATTCTTTTTCACCAACAACTTCACGCCATTTTGGATAATATTCATATAATGAAATCATGGTTGTCATTGGTAAATTATCAAAACCTTTGACACTGATACGTCCGGGGGCCATTACGGGGATTTTACCATTTATTCGTTCAACATACATAAGAATTTTTTTATCGTCAAAGTGGTCGTCGATATCTTCTAAATCCCGAAAACGTATTTCGTACGTATTTTTTTAAATTGTATTTTGTGCGATATTATTCATTTTCCCCCCCTTTATTTTGGGCCAAGTTTAATATTCCCGTTATTTTTTTTGTAACGATAATACAGAATGTATAAATGTCAAGTTTGATAGTTATAATAAATTATCAATTTTGCGGGGCCAGATGTGTCGGGATGGCGACAACGGATGGGGTAGGGCCCAAGATTATACATAATATACTGTATTCACGCATATTGTCACCCGTTGCAAACAGTGACCATTGAAAAAGTTTTGATGATTCTGGCGTTTTATTTGATACATAAATTTATGTAAATGGTGTTTATTATGATTGACTGTATGCAGTGGATGCCGGGGTATTCAACAGATTGGGGGCGCGATAAACGGTCATGACGGCGGTGGAAATAGGGGAAAAATTTGTAAAACAAAAACACACCCATATAAAAATGGGTGTGTTTTTGTTTATTTGGGTATTTATTATTGAATACCAACGGTAAATTCGTCACCCCATGATGCAACGGATTGACCATTAACGGTGCATTGTAATGCATCGAAACCATTTTCCGCCTGTTTCTTTTTCATGATATGACTGGTTATCAAACCACCGGTTGTTCCCAATACAGTTGCCGCGATTGAATCAGACAATAAACGCTTTTTATTGAAATTACCTTCTTTGTCGGTCCAATGACTGGTCGTGAATTTCGCCTGCATATCCGATAATTTACCAGATAAATCATCAACTTTACTGTTTGCAATCAGTGCACGTATTTGATCTTTGTAACGGTTATACTGGGGTTCAGTAATATTGCCATCACTACATCTATTGCGAATATCTGTAATTATATTCATAATTGCGTTGTTGGTTGCAAATTCGTGTTCCCATGCATCCAATTCAGAATCCGGGGGACATGTAAAATTTGACTGTTGTTTTGCCTCACACCATTTACCAGATTGGGCATTGATGTCAAATACGGCACCATTTGTACAATTACATTGCCTTGTTGATTTATCCCAAGTGGCAACGTCTTTTTTCGCATTACAACACAGCTGACATGCTTCACGGGCGGGGGACGGCATCGTGGCACATCCACGTTGTTCTACACAACTTTTATGTTGTTGCTGTTGTATACACTTTCCCTGTTTTTGATCCCAATCATAGCCAGCCTTTTGGCCAACACATAAGCATTGAGTCCCATTCCATACAACCGACTCGCCATCAGCAATCGCACGCATACATGGATTTGAATCGCCGCTTTCTATACATTTTCCACAGAGAATTTCTGGTTTTGGACTTGCAGCCATGTATTCAGTATAACCAATAGTTTTGTATTTAAGTTCAAATTTTGTAACATAATCCTTAACAACCTCAATGGCACCGACAAATTGATTTGGGGCAGAACAGTTGCTGGGGACTGTTATAGTTGAACTGAAGCCTTCCTTGGTAAAAGGACAAAATGTGGTATTCTTACCACCATCTTCGTTATTCCCACCGCCATTATTATTTTGGCTGTCCCCGTTATCGCTACGATTTGTACATTCTCCGTTTTTGAATTCCAATGTTTCAGGACGGCAATAACATTTCTTAGCATCTGTATTCCAATAAACATCAACTCCGTTATCAGATGCTTTTTTACAATCTAACCAGTTTGAATCAGTTACTTTACACCATTTTATGACATGTGTATTCGCCATCATATAATAGGTGTGTTTAGAAAAATCAATATTTTCAAACGACATTTGTGTAAATTCATTTAAGTGGGGATTTTCATAAAAATCTACATCACATTCTGGAAAAGGCTGTTTCTTCCAAATATCATTTCGTAGAAAAACTTCTCCTTCGCACTTATATACCGATTCTTCATTTATGTTTGTACCGTTCAATGAATACCCTGGTTTTGATAGTACATAAGAACCGTATGGACACAAATTAGAATCGCATTCATAAACAATTTGTTTGTTAGTATCAAATAATCTATCATCAGTATCAGAGTTATTTTTATCGGTTACAGACTTTCCACATCCCCCCATTGCATTTCCAGTGAATGCCACCACTGCCAACAATGGTATGAATTTTAATAAATTATGCATGATTTATCCTCTCGTTATTTTTTATGATTTTATCATTTTTCGGAATTTAATACAAGTGCCAATAAACATAATTGGTAAAAAAAATCCCCACATTTTTGTGGGGATTTTGTTATACAAACAAATCTTTGACGAATTGTGCGTGTTCCGTTATGAATTTAAATCTGAATTCCGGTTTTTTACCCATTAATTCCGATACAATTGTTCGTGTTTTTTCTGTGTCTTCGGCACCTTCGTCTGTGCGTGGTGGCAATTCAACACGTATTAAACGACGTGTTTTAGGTGACATTGTCGTTTCTTTTAACTGATTTGGCATCATTTCACCCAAACCTTTGAATCGGGATATTTCAATTTTTTTATTTTTGTATTTACCGTTCTTTAAATCTTCCAATTGTTCATCGGAATCAATATACATTGATTCGGTCCCATGTGTCAATTTATACAGGGGCGGACATGATAAATATAAATGACCACCATAAATTAACTGGGGCATGTGTTGATAGAAAAATGCCATTAATAATGATGCAATATGGCTGCCATCAACGTCCGCATCGGTCATTACAATAATTTTTTCATAACGTAATTTTGATGCATCCCAATCTTTGGCCGTACCGGCACCAATAATATCAATCAATTCGTTTAATTCTTTGTTGGCACCGAAACGTTCATCGGAATTTGATATTACATTTAATACCTTGCCACGTAATGGCATAATTGCCTGGGTCGCACGATCGCGCGCCTGTTTAGCGGTACCACCCGCCGATTCCCCCTCAACAATAAATAATTCTGTACCATCAACACCGTGTTTGGAACAGTCTGCCAATTTCGCCGGCATGCGTGCACGTTTGGTTGGTGTTTTACGTGCAATATCTTTGACCTGTTTGGTTTTTATACGCGCATTGGCCAAATTTACAACAAAATCTAATAATGCATTTGCCGTTTTTGGATCGGACGCCAAAAATATATCCCACGGGTCACGCAATGCATTTTCGGTATAACGGGCAACCTCTGGATTTGATAATTTTTCCTTGGTCTGGCCCAAAAACTGGGGCGTTTTATAAAATACAGATACAATTGCCGCAACAGAATCAAATACATCGTCACCAATGATATTTGATGCAGCCTTGTTATTAACCTTGTCCCCGTATGCTTTAATCCCCTTGGTAATGGCGGCCTTGAAACCACTTTCGTGTGTTCCACCATCAATTGTTGAAATTGTATTACAATATGACGAAAAGAACCCATCATCAGATGCCGCACCATTTTCATCGGTTAAAAATGTTAATGCCCATTCAACACGACCCGCGTCATCTGGAAAATCAACACAACCACTGAATATTTTTGGTAAAATACGTGGTTTGGAATCTGTTTTTTCGGCCAAGAAATCTGCCACACCATTTGGATAATAAAACGTTGTGGTTGCCGGGATGTTCATATCTTCGGTTAATAATTCTGGATTGCATGTCCAATCAATTTTTACACCACGTGATAAAAATGCCTTGGCACGGGCCATACGATAAATTTTTATGGGTTTAAATACCGCATTAACCCCGAAAATATCGTCATCAATCGTAAAGCGAATTTTTGTTCCATGGGCCCGCGTTTCAATGCCACGTTGCATGGAACTGGTTGGTTTACCACGTGAAAACGTTTGACGCCATTCATACCCATCACGTGAAATTGTAACAATCATTTCTGATGACAATGCGTTAACAACAGCACTGCCCACGCCATGTAAACCACCACTGGTTTTATAAACATTATTATTAAATTTACCGCCAGAATGCAGGGTGGTTAAAATAACCTCTAATGCGGATTTGCCGGGATATTTTGGATGTTCGTCAACCGGAATACCGCGACCGTCGTCTGTAATTTCAATTGTTTTAGAATCAATCAGATTAACGGTAATTTTTTTTGCAAAGCCAGCAACGGATTCGTCAATTGAATTATCCATAATTTCAATCGGTAAATGATGCCATGCCTTTTCATCTGTGCCGCCGATATACATGCCGGGACGCAGACGAACGGGTTCTAAACCCTCTAAAACCTGAATATCTGATGCGTCATATGTGTGTGTATTTTTTTCTGTCATAGCGGTATTATTATTAACGCAAAATTAAAATTCTTGCAAGTGAAAGAATTCATAAACGTAATTTTTTTTGTATTTTTACATAGGATTGTTTTTCACGGGGCTTGATTTTTTGTTGTTACATCTTATATATTACGGAAATAAATATATGGGTATGAAAAATGAGTATGAATCCTTATGAAATTTTGGGTGTTGCACGTGATGCAAATGATGCAGATATTAAAAAGGCGTATCATAAATTGGTTATGAAATACCATCCGGATAAAAATCCGGGGGACAAAGCGGCCGAAGAAAAGTTCAAAGAAATTAATAATGCATTTGATATTTTAAAAGATCCACAGAAACGTGCGGCATATGATCGATTCGGGGATGCAGCATTTGCCGGTGGTAACAGTGCATCGGCCGGGGCAAATCCATTTGGTGGTAACCCATTCGGAAATGGGGCGTTCCATTTTAATATGGGTGGGGCAGGTATGGATGATATTTTACGTGAAGCCATGCGCGGTTTTGGTTTCGGCGGTTTCGGTGATGATGGTGGGCAACAGCAACAAAATGGTGGACGCGATTTGTTGGATCAGGTTGTAATTTCTTTGAAAGAGGCATATTTTGGAAAAACACATACGGTAAAATTTTCATGTAATGTAAAATGTGATAAATGCGATGGTAATGGTACCGCAGACGGTAAAACGGCCCCTGTGTGCAGACGCTGTGGTGGCAGGGGGACAATTCAAACACGTCAGGGATTTTTTGCGGTTGAAGTGCCATGTCCAGATTGTAATGGTCTGGGGCATAAAATTGATAAAAAATGCAGCGCGTGTGATGGCAGTGGCGTTGTTCATAAACAACGAACATTGGATGTACAAATACCGGCGGGTGTTGATGATGGGGCACGTTTGCGTTTGGCGGGCCAGGGCGAGGCCGGTCAAAACGGTGGACCATCGGGGGACTTTTTCTTGGATATTCGTGTACGTCCCGACGAACGGTTTACACGTAATGGGGATGATTTGATTACCAGGATTGAGGTCCCATTTACCACATTAGCATTGGGGGGTGAAATAGATATTGAAACAATTGATGATAAACAATTATCGGTCAAAGTTCCGGCCGGAACCCAGGTCGGTGAAAAATTGCGGTTGCGTGGTCATGGTATGCCAACCCGTCGCGTGGGCAGTTTTGGTGATTTGTACATTGATGTTGCAATACATATCCCGGAAAAATTAACAGAAAAACAGAAAAAGATATTGGCAGAATTTGCAGATACGAAAACCGGTAAAAAGGGTTGGTTTTAAATATAATATTATGAATATATATCATCTAAAAAATCCCCAAATTGGGGATTTTTTAGATGATAACGAATATATTTATTTTTTATTATTTTGTTTGCGTTTGAAATAAACCCAACATAAAAAATAACCGTATCCCATCCAGGTTATACAAAACAATAATGTATACCAACGATTAGTTAACCAAGCGTTGGTTGTGGCATAATCCGAAACAGATTGAATAATCACCAATAAAACAATTATTAATGAATCTATAATTTTTTTATTTTTCAGCATAAATTTCCCCCTATATATTGAATTTTGTGGTGAGTATATTACGATTATCTGGCATATTAGCACCTCTTATTTTTTTACCAGATATTACCAGATAATTATGTTTTTTGCCAGAAAAACACATCTGTCATCCCAAGACGACACTGTTGTTTTGCAGCCACAGCAGGCCTGCTGTGTATTTCACGAGTTGATGAATTGCACGATTTGCTGTGGTTCGGTAAAGATATTAAGATGTTTTTGAACACGTAAAAGTAATTATAATATCTTTGTCTTTATTCGTGTCGTGTAGTCGCCTTTTGTATCATTAAATCCATTTTCATTTGTTTTACAATTTCAGAAACGCAATTACGAATACCAAATGGATTTATCATTTTTCCGCCAACAGGATGTTCTATCGCAGTAGATTTTAATATATCGTTTAATTCCTGTTGCCAATTTGGGCGAGTCATAAACAATTGATTACCTTGTAATGCACAGGCATATACCCCAGCGATATATGGTGCGGATGAACTTTCACCACCCGATATTCGATATTGCCAACCATTTGATTCTAATGGCGTTGTTCTCATGTTTGTTGGGATACCAATAACTTTATCCATATTAAAAGACATATTTAATGCATGCAACAGCTCATTCCCAGCATTTTGCACATCTGGTTGAATATCTGTCATATCTGGGTTGTTGCAAGGCATAAAATCACGACCAGACAAAGTGGCTTCTTTTACATAATCTGAACCGCATAATATAATTTTCACACCATCTTTTTCCAATTGATTTAACAACACGGTGATTTCTGGTGAATATTTTTGTTTTCCACCCCAACTGCACGATAAAATATGAATTTTATTTTCTGGTTTTTGTTCACGATTAAACTTAATTACATTGCGTAAAACATTTATAGTTTCTTTATTTAATTTTTTTCTGTCTTGATATGGAATTCTTGTAAAATAGTATATATTTGCATCTGGTGCCATACCTGTGCTTTTCCCGACTAAGTGCCCCATAACCATACCAGAGTGTTTATTTGATGCTACATTTTGGTTGCTTAAAGGACCTTGAAAGAATTTTATATTATCGGCATATTCTGGGTTGTCAACATCCAACGGAGTGTCTATAACAGCGATATTTATTCCTTTGCCTGTTGTGATTGGTTTATATACTGTTGATTTTGCTTGTTCTAAAATCTCTGTTGGATTAAAACCGTCTGGCATTTTGTCCGGTGCCGGCCATATTACATTTGTTGTCCAACCACGAACACCAGATGTTGGCATAGAAACATCTGGTGCATAATCAAATAGATATCTGTACTCACGCAAATCCAGTTCTGATAAATCATGATAATCTAATGTATGAACATTTTTAATTTCATCAATATTTTTAACTTTTATATATTGTTTACCATTCTGTTTAGCGGTTTTATGTCTAATCGCACGTATCGCATTGTAAAATTTATTTATATATTTATTCATTCGCTTTTACCTTTCAGTTAATTTTAACATATAACCATGTCAAATGTAACACTTCACCAACACGCCACCTAAGGAAAAGGTTAGATTTCGAACCTTTTCTTTTTAAAAGTTTGTAAATGTGTAAAACGGTAGCATTTTTTAACCGTCAACTTACGAACTTGTGAAAATATTGGAAAACAAAGAAAAATCGGGTATAAAACCCGATTTGTTTATTTTGGCAGGGCCATCTGTGCAATTCACGAACTAATGAAATCAAAGATTTGTTGCAATTCGGCAAAGAAATCAAACTATTTTTGAATAAATACGAATATCTACTCATACCAAGGTAATGGATATACCTCATCTGGCAGTAGCGGCAACCGGTTCCGTAGATGCCACCGCCACGAACCAGATACGCTCCATACCCCACCGTCCATCCGGTTAACAAATCGACAGACACAAATTGAAAAAAATTAAAAGGCCTTTACGCGCGAAGCAAAAAAATCAACAAGCCTTTTTTCAGTAGAAAGTGATTTGACCCACTTGGCATACCACAATTTTGATAAAAACTTGCGATTATAATTACCTTGGTGCAAAATATGGACAACGCAAAGGATATATTATGGATGATACTCAAATAATTATTACATATATAATTAAACGTAATATCAACCCAGAAAAAGGGAAAGAAAGAATAACATACTATATTTATGCTGCATCTGAAAAAGACCCAGAAGAGCTGGATTGGTTGCACCCCGTATTATATTCTGACCCGATTATTCCATGTGAAATAGAAGCAAGAGCAGAACAAGCATTACTTCGACATCTTCGTAAAAATCCAAAATATCAAAAATGCGATATAACTTTTAAACGAGACAGACATGGTAGATATGCGATATCTGGAATTGAAAATGTGGGTTTTAAATGGCACACGACAAGAGAAAGTAATTGGAGAGACAAAGTACGCGAATTGGATGCATTTCTTTATGCACAATACCCTTTTAAAGAAAACCCTTTATACAGAGTATGTGAATCTTTAAAAATCATACCAAATCCATTAACATCTGAAATACCTGTGTTGGTTCAATTCGAAGGAAATCCTGATGGTGCAGACCTAGTAAAACGGGAAACACTGAAAGAAACTTTACATGTTGAAAACACATCATTAAACGAATGGAAAAGAAAACACATATTAGTATCTCGTGCAGGATACAAAACAAGAGTATTTTATTATGTTTCACACATCAACCAAGCCTTTGCAAAACGATTTAGTAGCAAAAACCCAACGGATAAACGCTGGTATAAAAAATTATATAAAACATTGAAATATAATTACGGCAAGTAATTTTTACCATCACTGATAAAATATTCTGATTATAATACGGTCTCAAAGACCGTTTTTTTATTTTATTGGTTAGCAACCTAAGGTAGTCTAAATTTTTCAAAAATCCAGCAAACGCACTCTGAGCAAGGTCTATATCGGATTTAAAAAGGTGATACAAAACTGATTATTGGTCGTATATAATGTGTGCACAAACAAAAAAAAAGGAGCACAACACGAAGTCACACCCCAGAATATCTTAAACCGAACCAAATAAAAATGGTTTGTGTAAAAGACCTAAGACATCTTGATTATACAAAACCATTTTTTGCTGGTCAACCGAAATCTGCCAATTGGTGATTTAGGTCAAAACAAATTTCAAGTTAATTTCGCAGAAACTCAAAAAACACCGAAATGGTGAGGTGGTTTTTGCAGCCAAAAGGAGTAAAAAATGGCAACAATTATGTCTTCTACATTAACTGGTGCTACTGCACCAAAATCAACAACTTCAACAACTGCGATGGCGCCTTTTGTGGCACCATCTGCACCTACAACCCCCGCAGCAGTGGCAAACTTTATTACACAAGGAAGCATTGCCATTACAACTGCGATTGAAGTTATGAAATCCTGTCCTGCTGGGTCTGGATTATATTCAAAAGCACTTGATTTTGCACAAAAAGTTGCAGGCATGGTGTTGGACGAAGGGGTTAAAATCGCAGATGCAGTCAGAGCGGTTGGTAATACTTTGGGTAGCGGTGAAGAAGTTGAAAAAGCGCGCGAAGAAAAAGAAAAAATAATGACTTCGTTCGGTTTTCAAGAAGGAAAACGATTTCGCAACATCTGTGAATTGGATGCAGATTGTGTAGAAGAAGCAAAAAAAAGAGCCTTACAAAAAGGTGATATTCCAACGATACATTCCGCAATAAAACTTAAACCTAAAGGCAAAAAGAAAAGCAGAATACCAAAATTTGAATGTCATGGTATTTTTTCTGATACTGTCTTGTCGAACAATATCAAGTTTGATGAAACATGGAATGCGACCAGCCTTTTTAGCAATATAGGTCTCGGCTGTTATATGTTGAAAGACCTGAATATTGAAATTAAGGTGTCAAATGAGCTATTGGAAAAACGCGTCCAAATCCAAAGGGCATTATATAAAGATACTGAAATTATACCTGGTGATATAATGAAACCAGATGTTTATCAAAAAATTTTAGCAGCACATAAAGCACAAAACTGCAGAATTGTACTATTCTCCGCGCCGTGCCAAAATTTTTCAAAGGCCGGCAAACAAAATGTACACCATGTTAATGCTTCGTTGGTAATGTATGGTATGAAATTTGTAGAAGATAGTCAGCCGGATGTTTTTATGTGTGAAAATGTTCCAGAATTTTTGGGGGCTTGTCCTGATAAAATCAAAGATAAAGAATATGACACGATTTATGATTATATAAAACAAACATCTGACAGATTGGGTTATATCACAAATATCGATTATTTGGATGCAGATAATTATGGTACTGGTGAAACACGCGAACGGTCAATCGTTCTGGGCATCAAAAAAGAACTGGTGCAGAAAATTCTTGGCACGACTGAAATAACCGCAGACAATGTATGGAAATTTCCCAAACCAGATGAATTTAAAGTGTCAGAAGAAGTTTGTTTGTTGGGTATCCCGTCTATTGAAGCAGGTGAACACAGAATTGATTTCAATCGTCTGCATTTTGCACCAGATTTGAAACCAGAAGTTGTTGAAGCATTGAAAAACATTTCTGCTGGAGAAAAAACAACTGTTATGTTGCCAAGTTCAAAAACAGAAGGTGAATTTGACGAAGTAGAAATCAAACGGGCATATGCTGATGAACCCGCACCAACAATTACAGGTGAATCTGGACATTTTGGTGCACCGGCAAATTATTTTCCAGCTGGTCGTATCAGAACAGACGGAACACAATCTGACGCACGATACAGAACACCTTATGAAATTCTGGTTTTGATGGGTATGCCGAGAGATTTTGAATTACCAGAAAAAATCAAAATACAAGATGGGGATACCATCTGGTGTAAAGACGGTCCTGTTCCGGTATCTGACCCAACCGCAATACAACCTGATGATATTGTTGTGACAGACGAAGCATTCAGAACCATGCTTGGCGAACACTTTTGTCCGACGGTTGTGGCTCGGTGTTTCAAGCAGTTGATTTATCAAATACAGAAAAAGGACTTCTAATAAAATCCCCCTTTAAAACGGGGGAAGAGATTTAACTTATAAAAAAGGATTAAAATTATGGTCAATTTAGCAATCGGTTATGTGGTGACTGATGGTTCTTCTATCCAACAAAAAGCACAGTATTTAAAAAAATATTGTCAGATGTACGGTAAACACTTTATGTTCAAAGTATATTGGACATCAGAACGGGATTATGTAAAACCGTTAAAAAATATGATTCATTATATAAACAAACAGACTGCTCCAATAACACTTGTGTTCTGGACGGCCGAAGACATACCGTGTGATATGATTTCAGAAATATCAAAACTTCGTCTCAAGGGTTGCAACATACATTTTATAAAAGAACATCTGGTTTTGTAATAAACCTCGTCCCCCTTCACTGGGGGATTTTTTTGTGATATGCCCTATCGGGCAAACCACATTTTTTACTATTTGGAAATTTAATTCGACAACAGTTCCGAAAAAAATGCGTTCTATTAAATATCGACGGTTCATCATCAAGATACTTGTTATGGCGGTTTTGGATTGTCGTTTACAAAGGAATTCTGAAAGGTTTTCCTTTGTCCTGCCAT
>JAZLJO010000004.1:0-1517 GCA_045617905.1 Candidatus Enterousia sp. | reverse complement strand
ATAAATGCCTGTGCGGCAACCGTAACGATTTTGGTGCGTTTGCACTGCCAAAATCTACTTGTTGTCGAACCGTGCGACAATGCTTGTCGCAGATTACGAACCTTGGCCCGTAACGCAAAAATTAAACCGCCATACAGGCGGTTAAATTTTTGGTTGGGGCCGGCCAGCATAACGCGAACTGATTTACAAGAACTATTATCACTTGGTCAGGAAATTGAACAGCTGAAAGATAGATTATATTTATCTGTTTCAAATTGATTTATAGTACGATTTTTGATATACTTCATCATTATCAGAAAAGGATTTTATATGCGTGTTGTGTTAAGCAAAGGTGCTCATTCAACTGTTTTTGTCGATGATGCGAATCCTGGTGTTGTTATAAAAGAACAAAATAATCCAGCAAAAGACCCCAGTTATATCAACAGACAAAAAAACGGTTATGAGATAATTCGTAAAATAAAGTCACAAAATGCAGATACTGGCGTCATGTTACCAGAATTGATAGAAATTGATAGCGTTGGTGATAAACAAATAATCAAAGAAAAAATAATTCAAGGACACCCCTTTGATATAAACACATATTTGTCTCTATCTGAAAAACAAAAAAACGATATAGCAAAACAAATGGCTGTTTTTTTAAATGCCATGCATTCAAGTTATAAATGTGAACCAGCCAAAGAATCTATCAAAAATATGTATAGAGGAAAGTTAAATAATGCTGATGATATAATTGAAAAATTTCAGAATGAACTGCCAGAGAATATAATAGATAGGTTAAAACAAGCTGAAAAATACCTTTTAGAATCTGATATATCTGATGAATTTATTGTGATGACGCATAAAGATTTAAGGAAATCCAATATAATTTACGATAAAAACACCGGTAAAATAGCAGTAATAGATTTTGAATTGGCAGGATTAGATAATGTGTATCGCGATTTCATTGCTTTTGCACCAGCAAGTTCAATGCCATGGGATTTCACAAAAAGAGTTATAAATTTTTATAATAAAATCCCAAACAAGAAGTATCCGATTGTTATAGATTTTCAAAAAGTCCAAAACATGTTGTTTTATGGAATAATGCATGAATTTGCTTGTTGTATTCGACCTGGCGAAAACAGCCAAAATTTTGACTTATACTACTACTACTTAAAAAATGTAGCAGGTATAAATTTTGATAAAAAGTCTAGATTCGAAAAGGCAATAACAAAAATTTCTAACATATTCGGCATTAAAAATTTAATAAATGCAAATCGAGATATGTAAAAGTTCGAAAGTGGCGAAATTTCGCCACTTTTTTAATTTTAACTTTCGAACTCTACGGAAGTATTGAAAATCTAAACAAAAACCGCTCTTTTCAGAACGGTTGTACATCTTGGTTGGGGCGCACTCAATTCGCTTGGCATAAATGCCTGTGCGGCAACCGTAACGATTTTGGTGCGTTTGCACTGCCAAAATCTACTTGTTGTCGAACCGTGCGACAATGCTTGTCGCAGATTACGAACCTTGGCCCGTAA
>JAZLJO010000003.1:0-72236 GCA_045617905.1 Candidatus Enterousia sp. | reverse complement strand
AGCAGCTAATCAAGGTGAGAAACCTTGACGCCGTAAGAGCAAGGGTTCCTATCCAATGTTAATCAGGGTAGGGTGAGTCGACCCCTAAGGCGAGGCCGAAAGGCGTAGTCGATGGGAACACGGTTAATATTCCGTGACCTGTGCGAGAGTGACGAATTTGGTAAATTGTTGTACCTTATTGGATTGGTGCGGCAGTGAACAAGTTCCAGGAAATAGCCCGCACGTATAGATCGTACCCAGAACCAACACAGGTGCTCGAGTCGAGTAGACTAAGGCGGTTGAGAGAACTATGTTGAAGGAACTAGGCAAAATGCATCCGTAACTTCGGGATAAGGATGACCTGTTTCTAGGCAACTTTAATCAGGTGACACAAACCAGGTGGGGGCGACTGTTTACTTAAAACCCAGGTCTCTGCTAAATCGTATAAGATGATGTATAGGGACTGACGCCTGCCCAGTGACGGAAGGTTAAGCAGAGGTGTGCAAGCATTGATGTGAAGCCCCAGTAAACGGCGGCCGTAACTCTAACGGTCCTAAGGTAGCGAAATTCCTTGTCGGGTAAGTTCCGACCCGCATGAATGGCGTAACGATCTCCACACTGTCTCCAACATAGACTCAGCGAAATTGAATTCTCGGTGAAAATGCCGGGTACCCGCAGCTAGACGGAAAGACCCTATGAAGCTTTACTGCAGTTTCGTACTGGCACTAGGACTCATTTGCGTAGGATAGGTGGGACGCTTTGAAGTGTGGATTTTGGTTCACATGGAGCGGTTGGTGAAATACCACCCTGATGTGTTTTAGTGTCTAACCCGCGTTCTTGAAACAGGGCGGGGGACAGTGCGTGATGGGCAGTTTGACTGGGGTGGTCGCCTCCCAAAGTGTACCGGAGGCGCGCGAAGGTTTGCTCAGGCTGGTCGGAAATCAGCCGGTGAGTGCAATGGCAAAAGCAAGCCTGACTGCAAGGGGGACACCCCGAGCAGAGACGAAAGTCGGTCATAGTGACCCGGTGGCTCCGCATGGAAGGGCCATCGCACACGGATAAAAGCTACTCTAGGGATAACAGGCTGATGCTACCCAAGCGTCCATAGCGACGGTAGTGTTTGGCACCTCGATGTCGACTCATCGCATCCTGGGGCTGGAGCAGGTCCCAAGGGTATGGCTGTTCGCCATTTAAAGCGGTACGTGAGTTGGGTTAATAACGTCGTGAGACAGTTAGGTCCCTATCTACTGTGGGCGTTGGATATTTGAGCGAACTTGACCTTAGTACGAGAGGACCGGGTCGAACGAACCTCTGGTGTACCTGTTGTCGCGCCAGCGGCACCGCAGGGTAGCTATGTTCGGAACAGATAACCGCTGAAAGCATCTAAGCGGGAAGCTGGTCGCAAGATAAGATATCCCCATGAGTTCAGTTCTAGACTAGGACATTGATAGGCTGTCGGTGTAAGTCCTGCGAGGGATTTAGCTTAACAGTACTAATCGAACCATTGACTTTTTATCTTATCGTTTGATTTTTCAAACGAATGCTTGAAGAGAACGTTGACAATTGATTCTGAAAATTGTATTATGATGTTCGCTGGATTTATTCTGGTGATTATTGAGCGGGAGTCACCCTCTGTTCCATTCCGAACCAGACAGGGAAACCTCGTATCGCCGATGGTACTTTGGCTTAAGCCACGGAAGAGTAGGTCGTCGCCAGAGTAAATCCAGTTTATTGGATATATAAACCGAGTTTATACCGCCCTTGTGGCGGTTTTTTGCTGGAATTTTTGTGATGTGAGAATGTAACGATTAATTAGAAAAACGGAAAAAACATGAAAGAACAGCAATTAGTTAATATTTTATCTGATGTTTTAAAGGTATTGTGTTGTGTTAATACGACGGTTCGTATTGGAAAAATATGGACGAAATTGTATTCAAAAGACGGAGATTTATATCGTTTGACATCGGATGGTCAATACTGGCCGAATTTAGATATAAGAATTAATGAAAATTACGCTATCCCATTTTCAACAATTGGGATTATGGGGTATGGTTCAAAGTTTTTAAATGAATCTAATGCAGTTAATTGGGATTTGGGTGGCGGAATATATGTTCAACGTGATAAATTTGAACCAGTATACATTATACATACCCCAAACGGTCAATGTAAAGATACTGATTTGACCAAAGAATTACGTGCGGATTTTTATATAATTATGTCTGCGATTATTGCAAAAACGCCCGTTAATTATTCTGGAAATGAATGGACCAAGTTAAAAAAACGTAATAATTATACAATGGGCTTACAAAACGAGACGTTAAAGATGGTTGCATATGAAATATTAAATGATAATCGTATACATCGTCGCAGAAAGCACAGTAAATATAAAATTGCAAAAAATAATCTTAATAGTTTGGGAATAAAAGAAACGCCGCGCTTGGATGCGTTGATTGCACAGATGAAATCAAAAAACAAATAATTTTATTTTGACACATTTTTGAATACAGGATTGATAAATAAACGTTTCACATGAAGCGTTTATTTATTTTTCTTTTATCAAGTATTCAAGCCAATCGTAATACCCCCGGGCTTGCCCCGAGGGTGTTTTATTGCTGGGTATGGAATTTTAGATATTCAGAATGTTTTTTACAGAATTTGAACAAATGTTTGATCGTTTTATGGTGTTGATTTCTGATATTTTTAAAAAATATAATCAAATTAATGTTTGTTATTGTATAAAAAGTATTTGGCGATATGTATATATTTCTATACACATAATTTACGTTTTTTATTAAAAAAATCTAATCTTTGTAAAGATATAGATAAAAATTGACATTAATTATTTTTGTGCTAATTTAATATGTTTGATAAAGGGATTTAAAATGAAAAAAGTATTTGTTTTGTTTATATTATGTATCTTACCGTCTGTGGTTAATGCTGAATATATTCGTAAAACCGATGATGGGGTATATGAATTTTATGTTGACGATTGCTCGCTTGATTCGATGAAACGGGCTTTGGATTGGGCGACAGTTATCCAGCGTGCAATGATTACAACGGTTAAATGTGAGTATAAGCCATATTTGCACCGGGCGGTAATAATCGCAAAAGAACAGAAAATAACATATGAACGTATGTATGTATCTGTTGAAAAAGATTAATCGAAAATAAAGTATAAAACGTAAAAAATAAATGACGCATTTTTAATACGGAGATTATTAAATGGTCTACGAATATACAGATAAAGAAATTTTAATATTAAGTGATGTTGTTCGTTCGTTGATGGATAAGAACATAAAAGCGGGATATGAAAAAAATAATCCGTTAAAAAGTTCGCAATATTGGCGATTAAATGATTCGTTTTGGTGGTTAAACCTGGTTTTAGGTGATGATATACAAATTAGTCATCTGGCTGGTGATAAATATTATTCAATTAAAACCAAAAATGGTAGCGCTTCATTTTATATTGATATAGACCGGTTCGAAAGGGTGTTGTCGGCACAATCAATAATAATAGACGGTGAAAAAAATATTTCCTTGGTTGAATTGGTTGTGTTGGCGGTTTTGTGCAAAATTGAAGAGCCAAATAGAATGATGGACGTTTTGCGATTGGTGAATAATTCGGGTTTAAGAAAATTGATACAAAAATCTGATAAAATGTCGAATATTAAAAAACATGTATCTGATTATACAGATAAAGAGATTTCTATACTTGGTAATATTATTCGTTTGGTTATGGATGAAAATATACAAATTTATTATGAAAATGTTGAACCAATGAAGGTATCACGCTTATGGCGCTTAAAGGATTCACTTTGGTGGTTAAATATTGGTTTGGGAAAAGATGGGCAAATTCGACGTATTTCAGAAACTGGTGCATGTTCTGTTAAAATACAAAATGAAGAAATGGTTGCTGAGATAGATAAGTCTATGTTTGAAGAGTTATTACGTTCTCCGCTGTCAACGTCGGTATTAGATGATTTTTATGGACCAATTTCGGATACATACCTTGTATTATTGGCGGTAATACATAAAATTGATAACCCAAAAAAAGTTATTGAAACATTACGATTAATAAAAAATCCAGATTTATGTTCATTGGTGCAAAAATCTATCGAAAAAACAAAAAAACATCCTGTATTGGATATGTTGATAACCCCTAAGGGTAGATAAAGGTAATATAAAAATATTCAAATGTAGATGATTTTGTTTGAATTTTTATATATGTATGCCTAAAAAATATTGAGCAAATTGACCGATAAAAAATGCAATTATTGATATCCCTGCGCATACAAACAGCATTTCAATAAATCTGGGTAAAAATTTTGTATGATTTAATTTTGATGCCCAAAAATTAAAAAATGTTATAATAAGTAACGCCATTATAAGTGTTGAAAATGTTGCTAAAAATCGGTCGTATATAAATATAAATGGCAATATCAGTAATAGACACGTTATAAAATATGTGGTGCCGGTATAAACTGCGGTACGTAATGCGTGTGAATTTTGTTCGGCACGATGTGCCAAATAATTTGATGCCCCCATTGATAAACTGGCGGTGACAGATGCAATTATACATGTTAATATGATTTCAATGCGTGATACAGATGTAAAGGCTAAACCAATAATTAAACCGGTCAATGATACAATTGCATCATGCATTCCTAAAACCATGGCACCAGTACGATTAAAATTTGCAGTTTGTGACATAATGTGTATTATTACACAATCAATTGTTTTTGCATTGGGATTTATGGCATAATTTTAATATGATTTTATCGCGTGATTTTTTTATGGATGATTCCATTGATATGGCTAAAAAATTGTTGGGAACATATTTATGTCGTCGTATGCCAGACGGGATGATTATTCGGGCAAAGATATGTGATGTAGAATTATATCATGAATCAGAACGTGGGTGTCATGCGTATGCTGGACGACAAACAAAAGCAAATGAAGCGATGTTTTTAGATGGTGGACATATATACGTGTATTTATGTTATGGAATGTATAACATGCTGAATGTTGTTGTGGGTAAATCTGGGGTGGCGGCTGCGGTGTTTATACGGGCATTGGAATACGATGAATGTAATGGACCGGGAAAATTAACCCGTAAATTAAATATATCGTGTCATGATAATAAATTAGATTTGTGTGATTTGGCTTCAAATATGTGGCTAGAAAATAGAGATACAATACCTGAAATTGTGTCTTTGAGACGAATTGGAATTGATTTTGCTGGTTCAGATTCAGATTTATTGTGGCGTTTTGTTATTAATGACAGTCTACATCTGTCGCGTCCAATATAACTGCACCTTGACGTGCGGTTGTAATTTTTCCGTTGTCATCCAATACAATGACTGTGCTGGGTGCCCCCCCCATTGGTTGATATGCGTTGTCTATGACAATTATATTTGGAAATTGTTTGCGAATATCTGTTGCATTATTCAATGGCTGCATGCCAGAAATATTGGCTGATGATGTAACCAAACAATGTCCTGTAATAACAGCACATAAATCATGAAATGGTTTATAATTTGGAACACGAACACCACCAAATATACTGATGTCATTTCCAGATACTTGGGTGCCGATGGTCAAAGCCCCCGGCCAATATTTTTTTGCCAAATTAAATGCGTATGGTGAAAAGTTCTGCATATATGGCATTATGTGTTCCAAACAATCTGACATAACAATCAGGTGTTTATTGGTGGGGCGTTTTTTTATTTTGAATAATGCATCTGCCCCTGTTCGTGTTGGTAATGCCCCCAACCCCCAAACTGTATCAGTTGGAAAAGCAATAACCCCGCCATTATTCAAATGGCTGTTTAGTTTTGTAATAAATTCGGGGGTGTACAAATTTAACATATTTTTAACGTGTTTTTTGATTGACTACATAGATACTACAAGTGCTTATTAATTCTTTTGCTAATTTTTGATCTAATAATTTTGATTTGCCGTTTATAAATAAATTGGCAGATAAAATTGGTGGAATACCATTTTTATTTGCTAAGGTTTTATATAAAATCTCCATACGGCATTTTTCAACCAATTTATTTGGCGTTGATATAGTTATGACTTCACAGGGACCGTATTGGGAAGTAGTGACACAAGAATCCTTTAACATGTCGTTAATAATGTATTTGATAATATTTGGATTTATGTTTACATTTTGATTATGCTTTAAATTGTTTTTATTATTCATTTTTTACACCCTTTGAATAGAGAATTTTGTTAAAAACTGTATGTGATGGCCAGACCAGCAAAATTAAAGCCACGATTTGGATATGTAAAATTACCATTTGAAAAATGTAAGGTAAATATTTCGCCACGTAATGTGTTTGAAATATTTTTTCCAATAAAAAATTTTTCACCGAATACTAATCTACTGTCAACCCAACGATCACGTTCATCACGCATATATGGCCCCATCCCTATCCCCATATACAGTCCATGGTATTGTAATAATGCCACGTCCCATGAAATACCAATTCCGAAAAATGATAGACCGTGCCCACCATTATATCCAAGGTTTTGGACCATGTTCAAATTTATTCGTGCATCCAATCGAAAGATTTCGGTTGGTTGGCTGTATTGGACCAAAAACAATGTCTGGGGCAAGAAATCCCACATGTTTGGTGCAAATAATTTGAATAATGTTCCGTCACCTGTACTTTGTGCCATATACATTGCGATACTGTTTTGGGTATCGGGTGTAAACATAACATTTGCGTTTGATGTTCCCGTAGTAATCGCAGTAATTACAGCCAAAAGTACTGAATGATATTTTGTCATAAGATGAATTATAACGATGAATTTTTTTATTGCAAAAATAAATTTGTTGACCAAGGCTGAATATATTCTTAGGATATGTATGAAAGGGGGCTAAAATGAAAAAAAATATTGTTATTAGTATGGCCTGTATTATGGCGACAACGTCTGTAAATGCGGGTTGGTTTTCAAATTTATTTAATAAAAACCCTGAGCCGACTACATTGGCCCAGGCATGTAATACGGACGAGATAACCACCATTTGTCCAGAAATTTTATTGGGACAGAAAACGATGCAAGAATGTTTGATGGAAAATGTATCAAAATTATCTGATAAATGTGCTAAATTCGTGAAAAACAGTATAAAAACAAAGGTTGATAAGGTAAAATCAAATTTGACAACTGGACATGCGGCAATTAATGAAGCCGGAACCGCAAAACAGGCAGAAATAAATGCAAAAATTCAAAATGTAAAAAATTCTGCCCAAGGGGTAAAAGCGGGGGTAAAACAGGTGTCAGACAGTGTTAAACAGACAGGTCAGGCATTGAAACCATTGTTGTAATTGATTGCCCGCATTTGATGCGGGTTTTCTTGTTTACAGATGTTGTAAAAAATGGTATAATAGCAACATATGGGCGCAATTATTTAATTGCAAAAGCATATTTAGCCCCCACATGGAGAGTATTTATGAAAAAACATAATGGCACAGAAATTTATAAAAATGCGGTTGGAACAATGTTTCTGCTGGCGGGTGCGTTTTTTGTTTGTTCTACGTTATTGTCAATGCGGTCGGTGTTGGCGGATCCGATTGCACCGGTTAGTGCAACAAATCAACCAACGGGGAATATGTCGCCACGTGTTAACAATATGCGTCGCAATACGACGACTGCACGTACGACAACCAACAACAGGGTTGTGAATTCTGGTGGTAATCGGGCGACATCGTCCGTTGCGGGGCGTGGTGTTGCATCGCGTAATCAGGTATCGACGACACGTTCAACGAATATCACAAATACACCCACGGAAACAACAGCCGTACGTGGGGTTTCGTCGCGCAGCAGAACAAATATTGCGGGACGTAATAATGCAACGACAAAGGTTTCGACATCTGCAAATCGTTCAGTTCGTGCACGTACGGGGGTAAATGCACGGACAACCCAGTCACGTATTTCATTGCAGGGTACGGCCATTCGTGGCAGTTCGACGGGTATAACAAATAATTATACGTATTTGCAGGGAAAATTGTATGCCGGTAATTATTCAAATATTATTGATTCGCAAACAGGTTTGATTTCGGCAGATGCATATTCCACGTGTTTAGAGGCGTACTATACGTGTATGGACGAGATTTGTACGGCGCGTAATGCTGCACAACGTCGTTGTGCGTGTGCGGGACGTGTTAAAGCATTTGCTGAAGCCGAAACGGCACTTGAAACGGCAAATGAAGAATTGATAAAGGTGTCGGGTGAATTGGCACTGTTGATTGCGAACAAAGGTAAAGATGTTAGCAGTGCATTTCAGTTAACAGACGCGGAAAAGGTTATGAATTGTGTATCATGGAAAGATGTTACAGATAGATATGGAACCAGTTCGACGCAGGCTAAGGAATGGTGTACAAATCATGGGATGTATGCTCAAAATGGTGGAGAAATTTCAACCTGTACAAAGCCAAGCTATTGTGAGGAAAAGGGAAATACATTTGGGTTTGATGTAAAAAATATCGATGGTAATTCCAGTGATATTATGGCATCGCTGAAATCATGGGCAGAGGCTAAGGAGTCAACGTTAACGATATTAACAGATAATACAACACAATTAACAGATGCGTTCAGTAATTTGTCGAATGTTGTTTCCAATATGTCGGGTATCAGTGGTTCATTAAATAATTCTGATTCTTTACAGGACAGTTTGGCTGAAACATGGGGATATGATTTGTTTGCGTATGCACATAATAATGTATGCAGTCGCGTCTTAGATTCGTGTTTTAATGGTATATACGAAGGTTGTGGTACACCACCCAGTGGTGGTAAATGTGCCAATGGCAATACGTCAAATTGTCCATATAATTATAACAGTAAAATTAACGTATCATCCGCGGGCGATATAACATTGGTTGAACGTGGTACAAACAGTAATTCGGTTAATGTCAGTGCCACGTGTTTTGGTTATACATCTGCATCCGGTGATCCGTATGCATCATTGCGGGGGCCGGTTGCGGATGCCCGTCGCAGTGTTATGAATAAATATTTGTTAGATGCAAATGCCGATTGTGATGCGTATGGCGAACAATTACGAACAACCGCACAAAATATAGGTTATCAAAAGGTTGCCGCACAACAGGCATTACAACAAAAGCGGTTGGAATTTGTTCAGGAAGCAGAACAGACAATTGCAACAGAATTTGCCGCGGCCCGCAGTAACTTTAATGAATGTTTGTCTGAATTATATGATTGTTATACGGATGCCGCTGAAACAAATAAAAATTGGTCGACATCACGTATAAAAACGTATTGTCAACAGGTTGCAAATGTTCCACATTGTTATGAAACGATGGTGTGTGATGCTCCAAATAACAAGTTAACAGCGGTTGTTAATCGTGATGCAGGTGCCGCCAATTGTGTAAATTCTGAAATATATGAAGAGAATACCTGTCGCAACGTTATAACATTAAATGAAATTTTGAGTAAAACGTATGCAGAAGGCAAGGATGAAAAGAGCAGTGCCGGAATGCGTGAAGCATGTTTGCAGAATGTTGGGATAGAAGGTGTTCGAAATTGGACGAAGAATTCTACTGGGGAAGAGTGGGATGATTCTAATAAAACGAATTAAATATTAATGAATAAGGTAAAAACGCCACAATTGTGGCGTTTTTATTCTTGCAAACAATACCCCGGGGCTTGCAAAGGTGATTAATTTAATTTTTTTAATTATAATAATGAAAAATGCCCCGTGTGGGGCATTTTTTATTTTGCTTCATCTGGTTCAATAAACACAGTTTTGCGATCACCGTTACCGCGTTTGAACTTAACAATACCCGCAATCTTTGCGAATAATGTATGATCTTTACCCATGCCAACATTCAAACCTGGGTGGACCGAAGTGCCACGTTGACGAATGATGATGTTACCTGGGATAACATGGCTGCCACCGGATTTTTTTATACCCAGTCTGCGTCCTTCCGAGTCGCGTCCATTTGTGGTCGCTGAACCTGCTTTCTTATGTGCCATAATTTAACTCCTTTGGATATTCAGGGTTTTATTTAGCCCTTGATTTCCGTGATTTTTAGAACAGTCACAAATTGACGATGACCTTTGGTGCGACGATAATTTTGGCGACGTTTCTTTTTAAAAACCAAAACTTTATCGTTGCGTTTTTGTTCAATAACTTGGGCAATAACCTTGGCACCATTAATTAAAGGTGTACCAATTTTGTCGCCAATCATCAAGACTTGGTCGAATTCGACTGTCCCTTCGGCATTCAGTTTTTCAACCTTTACAATATCGCCCGCTTGGACACGGTATTGTTTTCCGCCTGTTTGAAAGATTGCAAAATCGCTCATTTTCTTTCTCTTATATTTTTGTTCTTGTTAATGTTTTTGTTAAAAACTGATGCAAATATAATATTTTTTATTAAAAAAGTCAAGGATTTGCATAAAAAATTAGACAATTTGGTTAATTTTTATCTGGTTGTGACAATATGTCATCTGATTTTATGTATTCTGGACAATCTTTTTTTAAGGTTTTTTTTGCCCGTTTTGCATATGTTTTTGCCTGTTTGGTATCGCCCAATAAATTGTAATATTCTGCCCGGGCCCAATCAGATCGACCATCGGTATATGCCCGGGCCAATACCAAATATGTTAATGGCGATGGTGCAATTAATAACGATTGTTTTGCCAGTATAATTGCATTATTTATATCGTCTTTCTTTTTGCGTTCGGTTAATACCAGTGCTAGTGCTGTTTGTATTTGGGGGGCGTTGTTTGATAATTTAAGGCTATGTGTATAGGAATCAATACTGGCATCATATTGGCCTGATTGGTATTCGATATCCCCCAATAATTCGTAAAAATAGGGGTTTTGTGGTATTCGTGATATTAAAGTTTTTACACCAACACGTGCGGCATTTAATCGACCGGAACGCATTGCAGATATTGCACGTGCGTAAATTGCGGCATCAGATTTATCTTCACTTGGATACAATATTTTAACGCGGGCTGTGTTGTCTAAGTATCCAATTAATTTTGCACGGATTAATTCGTATTGTGTATTGTTTGTATTATTTGCTTTTGTGGTTTGTTCCATGTTATTTATACGATCACGAATATTTTTTAATCGTTCACGTGTTAATGGGTGATTTATGCGGTTTGGGTTTATATGGGCCTCGGCTGCGGATGTGGTCTCTGTCATTTGTTCAAAAACCTGAATGAATCCATTTGGGTTTAACCCGGCCCGAATCATTAAATCTAAACCCATATTATCAGCTATACGTTCTTCATCGCGTGAAAAAGACAGCATTGATTGTGTTGTCACACCGCTGGCCCCAGCCAACACACCTGCCCCCAACGATGAATTCTGACCAAATGCCATTAAACCGATTCCTAATGCTTGGATAATCATTGCCCGTTTCATTTCTGCATCCAATCGTGCAGACATTTGGACCATATGCCCCCCCAATGTGTGTCCCAATTCATGTGCAATTACGGCCTGTAGTGCGTTTGGTGATTTTATTTTTGTTAACAGTCCCGTGTATACATATATATCATCCCCGCCTGCAACAAATGCGTTAAAATCATCATCGTTTATAATATGAATTTTTAATCTGTTATCTGGAATATGTGCGGCGGTTGCCAATGGTGTTATCAATTCGTTTAATACATGTTCTATTTCGGTATCATTAATCAATGTTGCAGCATGTGCAATCATTGTGAACGATAATGAAAACATAAAAAAAACAGCAGTAGATATTTTATACACTGATTTTTGCCCCCTGATCAAATATAAACATTAAATCATGTGTCCAATCATCGGGTGTTGTCATATTCATTGCTGCACGTGATGCTAAACGAAATAAATCACGGTGCTCACGATAATCAACAAAATGATAATTTATCCAACCACTTTGTCTGGTTCCGATTAATTCGCCGGTTCCACGCATCATTAAATCTTGTTCTGCAATTACAAAACCGTCATCGGTTTCGCATAATGTTTCCAACCGTTTTATTCCAGTTTCAGAAATATTATTACCATACAATAATATGCAGTATGATTGCTTGTTCCCACGACCAACACGTCCACGCAGTTGGTGTAATGCTGCCAAACCAAAGCGTTCGGCGTTTTCAATTACGATAATTGTGGCATTAGGGACATCTATTCCAACCTCGATTACGGTTGTAGCGACCAGTATTGGAATATTGGATTTTGGGGATGCAAAATCGGTCATTATTTTATCACGATCCCGCTTATCCATTTGACCGTGAACCAGACCAACATTTACAAAAAACTGTTTTAAATATTCATGTCTATCTGTGGCGGTTGCTAAGTTACCAGTATCAATATTTTCATCATCACAAACTAATGGGCATATCCAAAATATCTGGGCGCCATCGGTAATTTGTATTTTTAATCGATTAACTAAATCTGTTATACGCCCAACGGGCAATTTGGTTGTTTTTATTGGTATGCGACCTGCAGGTTTTTCATTTATAATCGAAACATCCATGTCCCCATACATTGTCATAGATAATGTTCGTGGAATTGGAGTGGCCGATAATGCTAAAATATCTGTATTGTGACCTTTGTTTCGTAAAGATTCACGTTGAGATACACCAAAACGATGTTGTTCGTCAATAATAACCAATCCCAAATCTTTATATGTAACATCTTCTGAGAACAATGCGTGTGTTCCAACAACAATACGTGTTCGTCCTGATCGAATGGATGTTAATTTTTCACGTCGTTTTACCCCTTTGTCTCGTCCTGTCAATATATCGCACATAATACCGATTTTTTCACACAACGCGTTTAATTTTGTAAAGTGTTGAATGGCCAATGTATCCGTTGGTGCTAATATTGCGGTTTGCCCACCATATTCTGCCATTTTAACAGCTGCCGCCAATGCAACAATTGTTTTGCCACTGCCAACATCGCCTTGGACCAATCGCATCATAGGAATATCTTTTTCCATATCATTAAAGATTTCATCAATTGTATTTTTTTGGGCATTGGTTAATTCAAATGGAATTGTATTGAAAAAGTGTGTTAATAAATTATATTTTCTTTGACGTATAATCCGTTTATTTTGTGAGGTTCTGCGATTATTTCGACTGATTGTTATGGCCGTTTGTTGGGCCAATAATTCCCAATAGGCTAATTTTACAATAAATGGTGATTGTGGGGTTAAATCATCTGTAGATGATGGATAATGTACATGACGCAATGCATCAAAGAATTCACATTCATTCGTATCGTTAGAAAGTGTTATTTTATCATCTAATAATGCAAAAATTTTATCACGTATGTTTGAAAATGTTTTTTGGGTTAAACCTTCGCCTGCTGGATAGATTGCTTGAACGGATGGAATTTTTGACGAATTTTGCAATTCTTCAATAAAATCGGGATGATTAATTGTTGATTTGGATGTTTTTTCCAGTTTTCCACTGATCATACGCCATGTGCCAATTGGCAGTTTTTCCAACCAATAATCTAAAAACTTACCATTAAAAAATTGTATTGTAACGGTTGCACCTGTTTTATCAGCACAAATTACTTGTGTTGGACTGCGTCTGCCACGAAAAAAACGCCCCGGTTTGTGTGATTTTATTTGTAATGGAATTTTTATTGTATCACCTGGGGTTGCATCGGCAATACATTCAGTTATTTCGCGTGGTCGGACGTATGATGGTATGTGTAATAAAAAGTCTAGTATTCGTCGCCCGCCCAACACGTCACAAAAACGTGCCGCCAATACTGGGCCGACCCCACGAACAAATTGTAAATCTGTATTTAAAAAATCATACAATTCTTTTTTCATACATAAAAAATACCCGAAATAAAATATATTGGCAACCAATAAAAACGCCCATAATGGGCGTTTTTATTGTGCAATATTAGAATTTTCTAAATCCATAATCGCAGAAAATGTGGCTTCGGCTACTTTTTTATCGCCGACCATGGCAACGCCATGAAATTTATACATTCGCATTTTGCTCATTAATAATTCAACATGTAATTCCAAAACATCCCCTGGTTTTACCATATTTGAAAAACGGATTTTATCCATTGTGGTAAAATACCCCAGTGCATTTCCATCCTTTACGCCTAAATGGTGCAAAATAATAAAACATGCGGTTTGTGCCAACGCTTCGATTTGTAAAACACCCGGCATAACCGGTTTTTGTGGAAAGTGTCCTGCACACCAGAATTCATCATCGCGAACATAGTGAATACCAACACCGTGTGTTTCATCGAATTCACGGATTTCATCAATCAGACGCATTGCACCACGATGTGGAATCGCTTGTTCAATTTCTTTTGCCCCAATCATAAAAGTCTCCCTTGGTTTTTAATTATGAGCGTTTTTTTTAATCCATGCGTATTGACGCAAGAATTCGGTACCTGGACCGGCCGGGTAACCCATGTGACGCTGACCATCGGGGACGGGGCGGAACACACCACTGTGTGCACCAACCTCGGCATCGTTGCCAATATGAACACCATTTGCAATCCCAACTTGGCCACCCAACAAAGCACGGTCGCCAATAACCACGCCACCCGCCAGGCCAACGCCGGACGCCAGAAAACATTCACGTCCAACAACCACGCCGTGTGCGATTTGGCACAGGTTATCAATTTTTGTTCCATCACCAACCATTGTATCTGTCATTGCACCACGATCGATACATGTATTGGCGCCCACAGATACCCGGTTGCCCAAAACAACACGACCGACATGTGGGATAAATACATTATGCCCGTCTTGACGGGTATATCCGAAACCATCTTTACCAATAACGGCACCTGCGTTAATTACACATTCTGCACCAATGGTGGCATTTTCAATGTGCGCCCCCGTTTGAACAATTGTTCCACGACCAATTGTCACATTGCGTCCAATAAATGCCCCCGGGTATATTTTTACATCGGGTTCAATTACCGCCCCACGTTCAATTGTTGCGTATTGGCCAATATACACGGTGCGTTTGGCACGAAAATATACCCCCCGTTCGACGGTTGCGTCCCTGGAAATTCCAAAACGTGGTTTTTCACGGTAAATTTCACCCAATATTTTTACGATATTTCCACGCGGGGTGTCTGTTATCAATAATGTTGCCCCAGCTGGTGCGTCATCAATATGTTCTGGTTGAACCAGAATTACGCTGGCTTTGGTGTTTTTTAATACATCGATTGGTAAAATTTTAAACGCAGCACTGTTACGTTCGGTTGAATAAAATGCCAACTGGCCAGATTTTGCATCTGCAATTGGGGCAATGCCACGGATAACAGTATTTGGATTGCCACGCAATTCCAAACCAAATTTCTTTGCCAACGCCCCGGCCGAAGTTTTTGTTGCCGTGGGGGCAAATAACGATTTAATTTTATTTAACATAATTTGATTATACGAAATATTTTTTAAATTAAAAGCAGAAAGTTATATTGACAAATTAATGATGCGATAAAAATACCGCCATGGATGGCGGTATTTTTTGTTTGATTTAGAATCCTAATGGTGTATTCATTTTAATATTAGAAACCTTTTTATCCAAAGATTTTACAACATCGTTTGTGATATCTAAATTTTGAGCGTTAGAACCCAAACGGGCAAAACGACCATCAATTACAATGGATAAATTCTTTTTCGCAATTATACCTTCGATAATTGGATCCAGATGTTTTGTCTGAATTTCGGCCAATGCTTTTTGATATGAGGCCTCGATACTTTGGGCACGTTCTGCCAAATCACGTTGTAATTTATTTACGCGATTTTGATAATCTACAACACGACGTTGCAGTGCTTCACGCGATAAAACATCTTGTGATTTTTCGATTTCAGTTTTTTCTTTTTCCAAATCTTTTTGTGTTTTTGTTAATTCTTTACGTAATTTTTCTTCGAATGATTCTTTTTGTTTGCGTAAATCTTTTAATACAGCGGCATCTGTTTGGATTGCATCCATGCGAACAACCGCAATGCGGACATCCGCTGCATTAGTTGCATCAGATGAAACGCTTTCGATTACATCTGATACGGATGAATCTTTGTGACCTGACACAGCATTTATCGCCAATACCCCCAGTGCCGCAACCAATACAACCGCGGTTGCAATAATACCGATGCGTGCATAGTTTTGTGCAACAGGTGCAACTTTTTTATTTGATGTTTTATTTGCCATAATTTTATCCTTTGTTATATTCGGCCATAGTATATCAATAATTTGATTGAAATGAAAGGGAAAGTTATCCGGATTATCCTTAACGGGCCGGTGTTATTTTTATTTCAACGCGGCGATTCATACGTCGTCCAATGTCATCTTGACCTGCGATTGGACGGGCAGAGCCCCGTCCAATAATAAACATGCGAAAAGGGTTAATTTTATGCTGTGATAAATGTACCGCAACACGTTGTGCCATGTCGGTTGACAGTGCGTTGGCGGCATTTTTATTTGTCATGGCATCTGTATAACCGGAAATTTCAATAAATGTCGCGTCGTATTTTGTTAATATTTTGGCAATACGTTTTAATGCATTGTCACCAGATACAGAAATTTCTGGTGCTGATATATCCATAATTGCATCACGAACTAAAACAACGGTAACATCTGTTCCCGCACGTTGGACCGACATTCCTGGTTTCAATAAAGAATTATACAGTTCATCTTCCAGTGCAGACATATATGTAACACTTAGTGTATTATCATTCTGATTTTTATCGCCGTAATTTAATTTGACTGGAATTTTTTCATTTGTTACTAAGTGGCCCCCAGAACCCAAATATACTGGGCGTTTTGCGATTTTTTCGTTTTCATTCATATCATTATAACTGGCACCATGCAAATATGCAGACCATGTTGAACGGGCTGGACTGACATATCGGGCACATGCCATTAAAGAAAACGTTAGCAGTGTTAAAAGTGTTTTGTTGTATATGGACATTAACTTTATTCTACGATAAACGAAATTTGATTCATTGTATTTGTTGTGCAATGTGAAATCCCATCAGACATTTCATATCCATTAACCAAAATTGTCTTTGCCCAATCAGGTTTTACATATGCAAAATATTCGCAATCACTATTGTTTAAATTTGTTAAATTGATGGAAAATGATAAACCATCGTATGATGATGTAACACTCCATCCATTGTCACCAATTGGGGGAATGTCAGATTTTAATGCCCCGGCCTTGATTAAATATTCAACAGATACCCCGTCATAGTTTCCACGCATTCCAAATAATAATTTGGTGTCATTGGCAATTTGTTCCAACTGTAGGTCTGCCATTTTTTGTATATGACTGTGGCGTATTGCATGATACAAGTGAATGCTGGATGCTGTAATAATTCCTGCAATTGCCATTGTACCGATTAATTCAATTAAAGAACGGCCAGATTCGTTTTTCATTTTTTATCCTATTTTGAAACGCCCGTAATTTGGGCACCTTCGAATAAACTCATTGCACTGGCAATCATTGGGTCAGATTCCAATTCGGTTCGTTTTTGTTCAGATACAGTTTGAACATTTTGTGATTCATCTGCACGTTCCAATACCCAATTTTTTTCGGTTATATTAAACAGCCATGTTGATAATTTGTGTGCAAAATCTGCATCACCATGACGATCAAAATATTTTATTTTATTATCAGAAATTTCTATTATTTCAATATTTGCACTGAAATACGAATATAACAGAATTTCTTTGGTTTCTTGTAATGCGGTCCCCAATTCTGTTGCATTTGTTATTGTGCGTATCGTTTTTGTTGGTGGTGTTTGTTGTGATATTGTTACAGTTCGTTGTATTGGTTGTGGTATTTGAGAGTCTGGTTGCTTTTTTAATATTTCTGCAACAGATGGCATATCCGCAATATGCATCATGCGAATTATTAACATATCGAAACATTGCTTTTGGTTGCCGGCGGCCTGCATTTCAGAAACGGCTGCAACCATCACCTGCCATATTCTGGACAGGGTATTTAATGATATGTTCGATATAATTTCATGAATTTGTTCGCGTTGGTCTGCCGTAAATGGTGTGTTTTGTACATTGCCTGCACGTAATGCGGGGTGCATGCGGGTTGCCCAATGTGTCCATTCCATCATATCGGTTAACAACATTGATAAGTCGGCACCATTTGTATATATTTGGTCAACTTTATCTAATGCGGCCGCGGTATCGCCCGACAGAACTGTTTTCATAAAATCAACAACAACCCCACGGTCGGCACGTTTTAACATGTCCAAAACTGCACTTTCATCAACATTGCCACCGGTTTGGGCAATTGCCTGATCGAACAATGACAAGCCATCGCGTACAGAACCGTCGGCTGCACGTGCTAACAGTTCGTTTGCACTGTCTGTTAATTTAACGTTTTCTTTTTCTGCAATCCATGCAAAATGTTTTTTTAACGTTTCCACAGGAACGCGGACTAAATCAAAACGTTGACAACGTGATAAAATCGTGACAGGAACTTTGCGAATTTCAGTCGTTGCTAAAATAAATATTACATGTGCCGGTGGTTCTTCTAATGTTTTTAATAATGCGTTAAATGCGCTGGTTGATAACATATGAACTTCGTCGATAATATATACCTTATATCGGCCGTTTGTTGGACGATACTGGGCGGCATCTAAGATATCACGCATATTATCAACACCAGTATGTGATGCTGCGTCGATTTCCATAACGTCAATATGTTGGCCTGCGGCAATTGCACGGCAATTTTCGCATTGGCCACATGGGGTTGCCGTTGCACGATCCGATGATTGACAATTTAATGCCTTGGCCAAAATACGGGCAGTACTGGTTTTTCCAGTTCCACGAATCCCGGTAAAAATATATGCATGCGCAATGCGTGATGTATTTATGGCGGTTGTTAATGTTTTTACTAAAACATCTTGCCCAATCAGTGATTGAAAATCTTGACTGCGATATTTGCGCGCCAAAACGGTATAATTACTGTCCATGTGAAAACTTCCTTTAATAGACAGAATATCAAAAACATCCGCAATTTCAACAATTAAAACAAAATAAAAATACGTAATGTGTGATTTATAACATTACGTATGAATTTTGATTTTATTTGTGTAATTTTTATTTCAGGTTTGTAATAAAATCTGGGAATGGTGTGTCATCATCATCGGCACCGTCGGTGGTTTCAGATGATTCAACCGCGGCCGTTTCTGCAGCAATTTTTTCGGCCGGTGTTCTGCTTTGATCGATTTTATTCTGTTCTTCGTTAACAATGCGTCCATAATGTTCTGCGGCCTGTAACAGACGTTCACGTTCAATTTCATCGACGGTTTGGCGTGCTAAATCCATATATTGTTTTCTTTTTTGACGCCATTTGTGACAGCGCTGAATCATCGAACCGACAGATGATTGTTGTTTTTTATTTTGCATTTCATTTCTTTATTTAATTGGAATTCAATTGGACGTTAATGCATGCTGGTATAAACATTATCGTCAACCTGTAACAGGGTGAAATATAAAACATCTTAAAACCGATTGCAATATTTTTTTTCAATTGCTATTCTGTAATTTGTAGGAGGTTTTCTATTTTGTATTCGCGTCAAGGTGGAAATTTTTTATTACAAGCATTGTTGGCGTTAACCTTGGTATTTATGTTTGTGCCGTTCATTGCAAAAAATTTGGTTGAACGGAATTTGAATGCACAAATGTATGCGACAACAAAACAGATCGAAGTTGCACAAACGGCGGCACGAATTTATGTGCATGAAAATGCGTCTAAATTGAATTATGGAACGGTTGTTGTTCGGGGAAATGGATTTTCTGATTTATTAGAACCGTATGGGTTGCCATTGGGTTTTGTTCCAAAAACCGCATTAGGACAAGATATAGTGTTAGTTTTAGATAAAACAGAAAATCAGATAAATGCATATTTGAAAATAATTGGTGGTAATTTAACACAATTAAAAATTGCAGAATTGGCGCGTCGTATCGGTTTTTATGCCATGCCGGATGGTGATGCCTTATCGGTTGGATTGGCGTTAGAATCGGGGTATATAGATGTTGTGTCCAGAAATGGTGTCGATGAAATTAATAATGCATTTTTGACGGATTTGGATATGGGTGGTTTTGCGGTTAATAATGTTGGAAATGTGTTTGGGCAGGATGGGGAATTTGAAACAGCAGAATTTGGAATGTTGAATATATCGGGAATTGAAAATGGACGTCGTTCAAAAAATGTAATAAAAATGGTTACAGCAGATAAAACAATATTTCAAACCAATGATGGAACAGCGGCGTTATCGTTATTGCGTGGTAATATTGTGGCGGAAAATGTTACAGCTCGTACAGTGTCGAGATTTGGGGAGGGTGGAACATTTAATGCCAATGATGCAGCGTTAAATGAATTCGCGATGACGGCGGGATACACGAATTTTGTTGGGCCGATTGATTGGAAAGTGCATGGTAATGTTGTGACCAGTCGTATAAATTTAAGTGTTAATCAGTTGGATATTGAATCTTATTTGGATGCGGCGCGGGGGCAAGATGTTTATATAAATACGGATGATTTGGAATATTCGGCATCCAGTGGTATTGATGTCGATTATGTAAATGCATCCAATATAACATTACGAAATCAAACGTCACGTGCATTATCTATGGGACGAACCGGTGGGGTATTGTTGGATATTCGACCTGCGGGAACATCTGTATTGCCGGATATTTCAGTGGATACCGTTGATAATGCAGGTTTTGCAATTCTGGCAAATGCACAGGCCGATAATTCAAAAACAGTTGATTGTAAGTCAATTATATCTGGTTTGGGCGGTGTATATAATGCGAAATCTGTGGTACAAAATATGATTTGCCAATATGTTTTTTGGCAACGTTTGGAGCACAGAATAAATATAAAACAATGTTTATTGGATGGGAAAAGTGGCTGTAATTAATAAATTTGTTTTTATTAATCAGGAATTTGGCGCCTCTATGACTGAGGTAGTTTTGTCGTTGGCGATTATTGCAATGGCAACACCGTTTTTATATGGTCAGATGCAACGGGCCAACGATGCTGTTCGTGATGTAGCGGTTGCCAATCAAATTGTATCCAGTCGTGATAATGTATTGAATTTTATTCGTTTTAATCAAGAATCATGGCCTGATGTGGCACAAATAAATTTATCGTCAGATGATTTAAAAAATATGTCCAGTGATGCGGTTGCAGGATTTATTGATAAGTATAAAGTTAATGGTTCATCTGTTACAGATGTTTATTTAGCGTTTGATATTGATGATAATTATGTGCGTGCAAATAAAATTGCACGTCATATTGGTGAAGCCGCAGCGGTTGTGATGACGGATGGAATTGTTTATGGAAATACGTGGGCGGTTGCAGTACCAAATTTTGAACCAGGATATTTAGTTTACAAAATATCACGCGATGTTTCGGAAATAGATTCGTCGCGTTATTTGCACCGCACGGCATCTGGTGATTTGGATTTAAATATTATGCAACGTGATTTGAATATGTCTGGGCATAATATTGAAAATGTTGGAAAAATTGATGCCAAAAGTGTTCTTGGCAAGGGGGCAATTACAACGTTTGTCGAAACAGATGAATTGGTCGCGGGAACGGTACATTTTTCGTCAGGTGCCAATTTAGAGGGTGGAAATGCACAATTTGAAAATATTCGTGTCTCTGGTGATGTGTCTGGTTTTCGCAATATATATGCAGATAATATGAACGGCAATACCTATACAACATTTGGACGTGTTATTGCAGATCGTGCAAATATTTCAGAAACATTAAATGTTGCTAAAGATTTTGTTGTTAAATCTGATTATGTTCGAACAATTTCCGGATTTTCTGGTATTAAGGCCAATCGTGTTGCAGTGCCATTTTTACGAACAGAACAATTGTTGTTTTTTGAAAATTTTGGTTTGACGGTGTCCGGAGAATTGCTAAATTCAGCCACCGCACCATTGAAAATCGGGACTTGGGTATATCCATCGGCGTCACTGCCAAATTTTCACAGCATAACATTTTCACGGACCGAAATCCCAAGTGTGCCGTCCAAAGATGAATTTTACATCATAATGGGTGATAATTGGCAATCATTTCAGCCGGAGAATTTGCAATGATTAAACAAAAATTTAATTTTTTGAAAAATAATTCAAATTCAGGAAATATGTTAATTGAATTATTGTTAAGTGTTGCGTTGGTTACGGTTATAATGCCATTTGTTATTCAATATCATCGCAGAACTGTGCGCCGTGCAGAAAATATTGCCATTACACAACAGATGGATAGTGTTCGTGTTGCATTGGAACGCTATATTGCAGAAAATCGTGAACATTTATTGAATACGGTTGGCAATACAATCACACGTGTAAATATTGATGCGTTGGCTGAATACGGAATAAATATTCAATATAATGCGAATTATCAATTACGAATATTAAAATCGGGCACCGCAGATGGTCGGGCATCTTTACAAGGGGTGATTGTTTATAACAGTGATGATATCACACCAATCAGAACCCGTGAAATTGTTGCAATTGGTGGGCAAAATATTGGTTTTGTTGATGGAAAGCGGACATATGGTGCGTATGGTACGTGGCGTGTGGATAATGTGGATTTAGGAATTGGTGGATTAAACGGGATTGTTAAAACAACGACCGTAAATCAAGATAATGCGTTATATTTATGGCGGTTGCCATCGGATGATGTAATGGATGCCACAATGAATGTTGCATTAAATTTGGGACAACATGATTTAAAGAATGTTTTATCATTAAATACAACAATGATAAATATAAACGATCGATTAAAATTTGGTGCAGGTGTTGTTGATACGGTTGTTTTTCAAAACAGAACTGCGATTGATTCTAATTATCAAACAAAAAATGCCAGTGTAAATGGTGTGTTGTCTGCGGATGGACGGTCGATGGAGGTTGTGAAATCTTTTAAATTAGAAGATGTTGGAAAATTTTCCGGTTTTAATGTTAAAAATTTATGGATTTCAAAATTAACGTTGCCCGGTTTTTCTGTTGACAGCAATTCGGACAAACCCGCAATATTGCGTATTAATGAAACCCTGGATATGGTGTTGGGCCGTATAAATGCATTGATGGTAACCGTTGGTTTTTCTGGATCTGTTACCCCACGGTTGATTGTTCGTAATAAAATTTCTGATTCAATTAATCCAGATTATTATTGGGACATAGATAATGAAACTGCAAATTTTAATGATATGATATTATCAGAATTGAATCGAATGGCACCATTGGTTTTGAAACAAGAACAGGTGTCCGGATCGGATTCAACACGAATATTTTCATCTGTATCGTCAAATTCAAATGCCACAATCGCAGATTTTGCCAATGCGATTATTGAAATTCAGGCCCGTGTGCGTGCAAAATATCGTTTGTTGAATTTAGAATAATTTATGGTATAAATGTTTGTATGAAAACGGTATGCAATTTTTGTAAAACGGAATATTCTATTGATGGTGCAACATCGGGGCCCGTTCGGTGTGCGGTTTGTGGTTATGTGTGGAATGTTACACATGCACCACGTCGTGGGGCGGTGTTGACATTGTTTGCTGCAATGTGTGCAGCATTGGCGGCATTGGTTTTTGCCGCAGCGGTTATGATTACAAATCATAATTCAGCAAAGAAAATGCAACAGCCATTGGTTGTTCGTGTAACAGATACACGTACGGCCCCCGATGCGATTGGTGTACCACGATTTATTGTGACGGGGGTTGTGGAAAATAAATCTGATGAAATATATGGGGCACCGGATTTGGTTGCGATTTCGTATGATGCCAATGGCATGGTTATTGGACGTCAAAAATTTATTCCATCGGCAACATTGATTGATGCCGGGACATCTGTTCCATTCAGCCAGGTTTTAACCAGCCCCGCCGATAAGGTTAAAAAGATAATTGTTAAATTTTCAACCCAGGGTGAATAATATGAAACGTGCATATTTTTTGCTTGTAATAATTGTATCAATGGTGACCAGGGCGGCGTTTTCTGCAACCGATACGGCAACATCACGGATCAGCCTTTTTTCCACCAGTACGGATTGGCAGGCTTTGACGGGGTTACAATTAAATCAATATCGGGGGACATTTATTAGTGATACAAAATTGGTAGCCAAGGGTTTGGAATTATATTATTTGGATTCGTTCCCATGTTATGGTTTGGGGTATGGTGTTCGTGTATGGGTTGGACCAAACGGGGGGCATGATGGAACGTTAAATATTGTATGTTTATATCCCCCAAAACAGTTGAATTTTGCCTATCGTAATTCAAAACAAAATGCAGACCAGGGGATTAGTACCGGAATGTTGGTTTGTAATGTTGATGTAAATGGGCGTGATATAGAAATTAATTTATCAAAATGTGATAAATCTAAAAATTGGTCAGAATACAAATAATTGTGGGTATATTGATATGGGTGAAATACGTGATTTTATGGTTGATTTGAATTCTGTTGGTATGCGATTGGATAAATATTTGGCCATGCAGATGCCAGATTTTTCGCGTGCCCAGATTCAACGTTTTTGCGTCCATGTAAACGGGAATATTGCTAAATTTTCAATAAAATTGCGTGCAAATGATTGTGTTTCGGTTGATGTCGTTGAATCAAAACAATCGATGGTTGCAACAGAAAATACTTCATCTGATTTGGATTTTGATATTTTATATGAAGATGACGATATAATCGTAATTGATAAACCGCGTGGTGTCGTTATGTACCCATCGGCGGGAAATACAACTGGAACGTTGGTTCAAAATTTGTTGTCTCATACTAATTTATCTGCATTGGGCGGTGATATTCGTCCCGGTGTTGTTCATCGTTTGGATAAAGACACCAGTGGTGTTATGGTTTTTGCGAAATCGGATTCTGCATTTCGTGGTTTGGTTGATATATTTTCCCGGCATGATTTAATACGGCGTTATGTTGCGTTTGTTTGGGGGGTGCCGAATTGGGATGGTGCCGAAATCACCGGTAATATTGCACGTTCATCTCGTAATCGGCAAAAAATGTCAATGGTTAAATCTGGGGGCAAGGCGGCCCAAACAAATGTAAATGTCATGTCTGTTTGGACACGCAGTGGGGTATCTGCGTTTCGTTGTACGTTATTAACGGGACGGACACACCAAATACGTGTTCATTTATCGGCACATGGTTTTCCGGTGTTGTGTGATCCATTATATGGACGCGGAACAAATCGTTTGGCCAGTGTAAAAAATCCTGAATTATTAGAATTTTTGCGTACACATGACGGGCAAATGTTACACGCCGAGTATCTGGAATTTGTCCACCCCGTAACCGGTGAAAAGATGCATTTTAAATCACGTTTGCCTGCAGATATGTTGGAATTACAGGCGATTTTGGATGATATCGGATAATACGCATTAATAAATCCTGAATAATTTTGTGTTTTTGGCTTTTTTAACCCCGCGTTTTATGATATAATGATACATAAAATATGGAGTGAGTCGATGTTTTTTATGAAAAAAACTGTTAGTTTTCTGGCGTTTATGGCATGTTTTTCAAGTGTATTTGCTGTAACGGCACGGCCCAGTGTTGTGACAACTGTGGCATCGCGTTCAAATATGCCGAATTTTATAAACCCAAATAATCAGTTTAAATATACAACCACAAATGGGCGTCCTGCCACGACGGTTACAACGACGGTGACGGGGACTACAAATTTGATGGATAATGCAGAATGCATCGACGCATATACCGAATGTATAACGGGAAGTGATGCCTGTGGAACGAATTTTGAAGAATGCACAACAACAGAATTATTTCACGGGCAAATGGCGAAATGTTCCAGTACATTGTACCAATGCAAGCCAGATGGAATTACGGCATTGTTTGGGACGAATTCTGTAACAGCGTTAGGAACAGTTTCCAGTGGTACCGCCGGTAAAGAAGATGCCAAATATGCGTATCCAACAGATACCAGTATTATGGGACAGCGTGTTGCGGGTGGCGCGATATCAAATCGTTATGATACATCGCAATGTGTAAAAAAATATACAAATTGTGTTCACAAAGATACCGTTTGTGGGCCGGATTTTGAATTGTGTACTGGGATAAAAGAATTTAAAAAACAAATGTCATTTTGTGCATCGACATTGGTTCGGTGCCCCAAAGAAGGGATAATTGCCCTGTTTGGTAAGGATATTGATATTAATCCGGATGGATCATTAAAGGGAACGGTTCAGTTAAACAGCGCAGACAGCCGTATCGGACAGATGATTGATGATGGAGCAGCGTTGGCGGCCAAAAATGCGGTTAATACATGTTATAAGGTTGTAGACAGTTGTATTATTGGTGCATGTGCAAAAAATCCATTTAAATGTATTGAAGGAACTACCACAGCCCAGGCGGAAACTGCTGCCGGTGCGGGTGATCAAACGTCAGATGATATACTGGGAACAATATTGGCAAAATATGATCAGTCCAAAGTGGTGGGACAGGGCAGTGCCGCATTTACAGATGCAATTTCAAACAGTGATGTTGCTAAGTATATTCGTTCCGCATGTCAAGATGTCATTGGTACGAATAAATATTGTCATTTAGTATTTAATGATGAATTGGCAAACAAAGGCGAAATTCCGTCAGATCGGGTTGTTTTGGATGAAGATGCCCAGGCAGATGTTTTTGCCGAAGCGTTTGCAACCCGTATGAATGCGTCGGCAAAAGAAAAGATTAAAAAATTATCTGAAGAGTTCGATGCACGTGCGAAAAATAAATGTTATGAAACAATTAAATCATGTGCAATGCGTTCGTGTGGTAACGGTAATGGCGCCGCATGCTATGCATCCGTATTCGGGACAAGTGGTAGTATTAATGGATCTATAAACGATGTTGCATCGTATGGTAATATTCAGGTTGGTTGTGCTGCGATTGTTAATACAAATCCGTATTGCATATATTCAAAGATGGCGGTATTGGGTGATACGATAACATCAAATACGTTGAATATCTATTCAGATGCGGATGCGTTTGCAACTCTGTTCCCGGCGTATGATGAAACGAATAAGACTGATCCAATCGGTGCAGTTGCAAAATTAAATGCATCATTGTCATCTGCGTTTAATGCACCCGCGATTGCACAAAAACGTAAACAATGTATCAAGACCGCACAAAATTGTGTAAAATCAATGTGTGGGGATGATTATGAAAATTGTTATCGTAATCGTACAGACATAATGTCTGGTATTACAAAAACGACTGTAGCGGCATATGATAACAGCATGAATAAGGTTGGCGGTGTATTGGATCGAACAATTGTTATTGGTTTGTGCATGAATACGGTTAAAAATAATGCCGCATGTGAAGATCATTTGGCAATCAAATTGGCGGAAATTTCTGATACATATGCAAATAAAAATGCTGCGGACAGTTGGGGGGATAATAATACAGTTCGTGAAGGTTGGTTGGCCGGAGGCATATCTGAATTAAACGATAAGTCAGAATACGCCTGCACAAACAAGGATGGTGAAAGCAAAAGTTGTGATGATTATGATGCTAGTGCGGGTGATCAAAAATATGCAACCAAAGAAGAATATCAACAGGGATTGGCTGCAAATACCATATTTGCCGAGGTTTTGAACGATATTGAAATAGAGGTTCAGGCCAAATATAACGCCAAATTGACCAAGGAACAAAATGTTTGTTTGAAAAACAACAATGGTGGTGTTGTGGGGGCATTTGGTGGAAATGATTCCGGCATATATATGTGGGCTAAATTGAAATCAGGCAAGGTTCCATCCGATTATTCAACAAATGGTTTGGAGGGTGCACAATTGATTGCGTCGAATGATTTGTATGGTTCATTTTGCCGTGTACGTGTAACAATGACATCAACCGATCCAAAGATTAAAAAATTCTTGGAAGACAATTCTGCAAAAGCAACGCGGTATTTTGCGGTTGGTGATGCATTTATCTGTGGGTCTTGGTTGAAAGATGCGGATATGGATAAAATAGAAGATGCGGTACGTTCGGATGCGATATCATCGGCAGATGAAAGACGTCAAAAAAGAAATCGTCGTATTGCAACGTGGGCCGGCATCTTGGGCGGTGGCGTCGGTGGTGGCGTATTGGGTAATAAAATCGGAAACGGTGATATTTTACCAAATTTGACCAGTAATAAGGATGATACGAAAAATCTGAATGATTGTAAAGCACATGTATCATATCTAAAAAATGTTAATACTAACTCCATAATTAGTATTGTGAAAAATCATTTGAATGGCCTATCAGAACCTTTCAAAGCCGACGAAAACTGGGCAACAAAAACTGGGGAAGGCTGTGCTACTACTACTACTACTACTACTACTCTTAGTGACTGTGCCGCAAAGATGATAAAAGAATTTGCGACCAGTGTTGATTGCTCACGGGTTGTTACTGAATCAAAAGGTGTATTAAAAGGTAAATTAACCGGTGCACAGTTTGGTACGGCAATCGGGGCAACGGTTGGGGCGGTTGGTGTTGGTATTGCGGCACATAAAATTGCCGAAAACATTCAAGAAGCCAAAAATGACGAGGCCAAAGATGCCGCATGGGAAGAATTTATGACGGAAATTGGTTCTAAAATCCGGTGTTATATCGGCACGACCGAGGCCGGTGGTTATGGTGATACAGTTATGTTAACCGTTGAATAATAAAAAAAACCCCAATTGGGGGATTTTTTATTATTGCCAACGTAATCCCCAGGGTGATTTATTAAATACCCATTTAATGATAATTTTGTATCACTGTGGCAATTCACTGCGTATCTGTGTGCATATTACATTAACCAATAATTCATATTATATGGTGGGTTAATGATAAACACACCAAAATCCATTTGTGTATTGATAAACATATTTTAGATTATACCATTTTGCAAATATAAAATTGGTGGTAAAATTTTTATGGTCTGCGATTTAATATACTGATAACAACCTGTTTAACGGTATCTGCTTCGGATGGTGTGCTTTCCGCTATCAATAATGTCAATGCAAATAATGTGGCACTATCTATAATATTTTGACCATTATTCCCATACAACATATTGTTTTTATCCAAGAAATATAAAAAGCAACTGGCGCCGATACGTTTGTTTCCATCAACAAAACTGTGATTTTTTACGATTAAATATAGTAAATTTGCCGCTTTTTCTTCCAATGTTGGATACAAGTCTTTGCCATCAAATGTTTGATATATTTGACCGATGGAACTATAAAAACTTTCATCTTTGGGTTTTGCGAATACATCACTGGCAAAATTTCCCTTCATTTTATCAACCACGGATAAAAATTCATCTGGGGTAATTACGATTGCAGTTGATTCAGTTTTTCCTTGGTTGTCCAATGTTTTATGGTCAAAATCATCAAGTAAATTCAACCCTTTTACAAAATCATTCAGAACACGTGATACCTGTTGCGCCTGGTCAATGGTTTGTGCTTGATTTTCAATACTGCGACTCATTAAATCTAATGTTCTTTGCAACATTAACATCTTTGATTTTTGTTCGGATAACATCTGTTGATTTACAACATACCCATTTAACAAATAATCTTTTAATGTTTTTGTTGCCCAGATACGAAATTGTGTTGCTGTTTTAGATTTTACACGATATCCCACAGACAGAATCATATCAAGGTTGTAATGCGAAATTTGACGAGAAACCCTGCGTTTCCCTTCTGAACGAACTATTAAGAAATCCTTAATAGTTGAATTTTCGTCCAATTCGCCTTCGGATATAATATTCTTAATATGCATATTTATATTAGGTATCGTCGTTCCAAACAATTTTGATATTGCGTCCTGGGTTAACCATACCGTGTCATCCTGAACACGAACATCAATTTGTGTTTGCCCGTTTTCAGCAATATATATAGCAATTTGATTATTTACATCTGTCATGGTCTTTCCTGTTTATGTAAACATTATATTAAAAGATTAACAAGTTATAAACAAAAAACGCGATAAATTCAAAAAGTACCAAGCAAAGTGTCAGGCATTTTGGTGTTTTTTGATTTAAAATTGTCTGTAAATGGCGTATTCACCCCCAGTGCCGTCATTCCGGCGCAGGCCGGAATCCACTGCGTCGCAGACACGTAAAATAAATGTTGTTCACACCAAATAATCACACAGGTTTTACAAATTATCTTTGATTAGTTTCCATATTTTTTCGGTTTGTGCCTTTGATAAATTCCATGTATTTGTTAAATCTGATTTAATTTGATTTGCCAATCCGGTGCTGCTATCAATATTGCCGGTCAATTTTTTTGCAATATCTTCGGTGCCATCAATAAAATATATGACCAAACAAATTGATAATAATGTTGAAATAAAACCTAAATCCGTTGGGGTTGGAATATGTGTTTGTATATCAATTGGCATTAACCATGATAATAACGCCCCACAAAATCCAATTGATACCGCCAATGATACATAATATAACGATGCATTTATGAATTTTTTTATAACAGATTCCAATTTAAATTTATCTGTTTTAAATAAGCCCATAAAACTGTTTATAATATTGCCAACAATTCCATCATATTTTGTTTTTGCCGTTGTTTCTGCAATTGCGGTCAATGGTAATAATAAAATTGATAAAAACAAATCTAATATTACCCCCAATGAAATAAATGCAAATTTAAAAGCGGCCAAAATAAATAAAACAACAAACGCAAAACCAATTAAAAATGTAAAACCACTGTTGCCGATTCCAAAACGCATCCAATGAAATCCGGTGGCAACACCCGTGTATAAAAAACCGGTTAATCGTGTTGGGATACACATTAAACCAGCCGCTGCATCTGGGTCAATTAACATTTGTTGTGATGTGTTTGCGGCGGCGTATTGATAAATTGCATTGCAGGTATCTGGAATTTGTATTCCGGCAAAGTTTGTTACCGTGTTTAAAATCATGTCAGATACATATACGCCAAATAATATTATTGGTGTCGCAACTGCCATAAATATTTTTGCGGGACCAAAGCGTAATATTATGATACAAATGGCAATTTTTACCCCTTGGCGGACAATTGATTGTAATAAATCCATGATATTACTGCTGCTTTGCATCATTTTATATGTTTCGCCCATTATCCAAAATGCGAACATGGTAACCATAAACAATATTGCAAATCTAAATAATGATATGTCTAACATGTGTCCAACCAATGAAATACCATTCATTAATGCCAGACCAACCTTGGCCTCGATCGGGACAAAATCATCAACCAATTGTATGGAATGGACATTTTTTCCAAATTGATTCAAATCAGCGGATAAATTTGATGTGATATTATTGATTGCACTTTGATTAATTATACCGGTGTTATCGCCGTTTTCGGAAAATTGTGGTATCGCATCGCCAAATGCATTACCCAGACCGATGTTTAATATAAACATACCGCAGGTAATAATTTTAAAAAATCTCATTAAATATTGTTTCATTATGAATTAATCCATCCCCGATTTTTTGCAAATGCAGTAATATATTTTTGTGCCTGATTATATGTGTTTTTCCCCAATGTTTTTAATGTGCCGCCAAAATCAAAGTTGTCAGTTGCAGGTTTAACTAAAACATCATCAATTTTTGGCGATATTACATAGTAATATAAAAAGAATATCAAAATCATAATCATTATGAATTCCCACCCATCTGACATAAAATCAAATGCATGCGGATATTTACGTTCAACCATTGCACGTTGTGCAGTAAAACATGTTACAAATGTATCTTTATCTAATGTTCCAGATACGCTTGCCTTTTCTTCACAGGTTTTGAATACGTTTACAACAGATAATGTTTGATTGTCTGGATTTTGAATATTTTGTCCAAATGTTGGTGGAAAAATAGCCGTATATCCGTCCATCGGGGCTGGAAAATATGCATCGGCTGCAACGGTTATTGTTGCGTATGTAATTATTGTTTTAAGGGTTATTGAAATTATGCTTAGGGCCGATGTTACAATCATATTTATTGCACCATTAATTGCGCCTGATGCAACTGACCATGTTTTGTCCCATGCCGCCGCTGCCAATAAAAATGGTAAAAATATTATTATAAATATTAATTTGAAAATAATTGTTAAAATTTGAAAAAATAAATCAAATCCGATTATTATGAACATAATAACCAATGTTAATCCCGCCATCCATGTAAATATCCCGCCCCCCATACCCATCCAAGCATAATTCATTAATGAAAAACCACCTGCGACACCGGCCAACATAACGCTGTTTAAATTTCCGATAACGCACATGAATGATTGGAATACGGGCCCCATAACATCGTTTGCAGCGTTTGTTAATGCATAGCATGATGCCCCGTCTATTGCGCCCGTTGCCATCATTGACAATACACTGCCAACATATAATACGGGGGTAATTAAAACGTATGATACTGCACGTAATACAGTGTTGCCCCCCATACCCAAAACACCAATTAATGCCCCAACGATTAAAATGCGAATTAATAATTTACGAATCGTTTCAAACCATTTACTAAAATCGATTTTCTTTTCATTTGTGTCCAATTTGGTTGTTGTTTTTGCAGCGTCTAAGATGTATTGACCAGAATATACAAATATGTAAATACCAAATCCAATCGCCATCAAAACCCACAGGGCGTTTACAATTGTAGACCAAAATTTTTCTGTGGCATCGCCCAGTACACCAAATGTTTTTTCCAATATTTCACATAAAAAGCAACCATTTGTATTTGCAATGTCACCGTTTGCCCCAACGGCGTTCAAAAAACGGTCCATGCTGGAATATGTGATTGCACCACCGCCAATTGATGTGTAAACATACCATATCGCAATGCTGATAGTGATTATCGGCAAAATGGCTTTGACTAAAAAAGAAATAATTACTTTTTTCATGGTTTAATTTTTTTAATAATATCATTAATCTTTTGACCGAAATTTTTTATATTTTCAGGTAGTCTGAACATATCTGTGGCCATATTTTCATTCATTTTTGTATCCGCCGATACTTTGAATACATCCAATATCATTTTTTGAATTGTTGGAATCTTTTTTGAAATAAAATCTAAAACATATATCAATACAATCGTGCTAAAAATTCCCAATATCGCCAGATTGTTTTCTGATAATTGTGCCTCAAATATATTGCCCGATAATATTTTTGACATTAAATCTGATGCAGATACCCCGTTGGCGGTAAAAAATTTTGCAATTATTACCATTATTATGGTATATGAAATTACGGCCGCAACCAAGCCAACAATGGCATTAATAACACGTTTGAAATATCCCGTCCCAAATTCTTTGCCGATTCCCGCCATCCAAGACGGAACGTCTTTGGCACCATTAAACGCGACCATTGATAACGATAACGGAAAGAAAAATGAAAAATATGCCATTGCAATTATGATATCTACAAAATAAAAACAATAACGTAAGAACAATTCAAAAAATTTATATGATATAAATAAACCGATAAAAAATATAATTATATGTTTAATAAACATTCCGATACTTAACATGGCGGACCATGAAAACGCCTGATCCATTATTGCAATGCCCAATTTAATAAACGATTGAAACATTGTAACAGATGATTTCATTAACGTTATTATTGTGTCCCGTAATTGTGGTCGGAAAAATCCGTCCTGGGATATTTTTTCGGGTTGATATGTTACGCGTTCATTAACGGTTGCCGGGTCGGTTTGCAACATTGAATCTGTATAAATTAATGCGATTTGTGCGGCCGGTTCAAATGTTATGGTTGTTAAAAAACGTGGAAATATTACACCGGTACTAAGTAATGCGAATGCAACAATTGCATTTATAAATACGCGTTGTAATGAATCTTTGTACAATGTATCTTGGGCGTTGTTTTCACGAATGTTTTTCCATACGACGTTTAAAATATAAAATGCCAATAATATGATAAACAATATCATGCAAATAATTGCCATTTTATGGTATATTGCCGCCGCCATCGTTGAAACGATTTGAAACAACCGGTCAAATACAGCACATCCCCAACACTGTACTGATGAATCAATTAAAATGTTTGCCAAATCTGTCATTGTTATTTTTTAATCCATCCTAATGCTTTGCCAATTGTTACCGCGTTGTTTTTTATAGTATTTGCAAAATTTTTTGTGTCGGCAGTTGCGGTTTTATAAAATGCATCTGCATTTGAACCGGCAAATTTTAATAATATTTGGCGGGTTTTATTAAATAATTCATACATTATATAAATTGTTAGTATTGCGGTTATCCATATAATTGTGTGTGAACCGAATGAAAAATTGTCACCGGATGCATTAGTAAACAGTGTGTTAAGCCATCCCAACATAGAATTGGCAATGGCAATATTTATTCCCAAAATAATTGCACATGCAATCATTGTGATTATTAATTGCTGTAATGCTTTGACAATGCCGGAAAATGCAGGCCAAACATCAAACCAGCCATCGGTATTTTTTGCGGTAACAACCCATGTTAATACCTGAAAAGGATATAATATTAAAGACATTCCCATTTCAAATATCGCCCCAATTATTAATAACGCCATAAATATATTGCATCCAACAAATGCGATAATTAATAATATGCCTGTTAATATATTCATAAAATCTGCACCACCATGAAATATCGGTGTAAATAGACCGCTTAACCCATTTACAACAAAATCCAATCCGTGTTTAACAATTTGATTGTTGGCATGTGATAAATCGGATACCGGTTGCAATAAATAATTGCAAGACGCTTGGGATATCCATCCATTTGATATAATTTCGGGGGGACATACCACCGATTGGGCGGTTGGAACATTTATTGTTGATAAAACCCCATTCGTGTAAATGGCACCAAATTGTAAAAATGGATTAACCAAAACATCTGTTACAAATGTCGGTTTGATTTGTAATAATACAACGGTCGCAATTATTGCACGCAGGCCGGGGCGTAAAATGTTTGTTGCGATTTTTTCTGGTTGTTCCCCCGATATCATTTCACCGCCACCGGAAAAACCGGCAAATTCAACCCATGTTTTTGGGAAATACATTTTTATTAAATACAGTGTAACAGATAAACTAAAGAATCCCCATATCAACATTTGAATAATTCCGATGCCGGATGTTGGTTTTACAAAAAATTCGTATCCGCCGGTTGCGACCATCATCATGGCATCTAATACCATTGAAACAAATGGTGCCAAATTTAATGCATCAACGAAATCCCAATCTGCCAATGCGGTTCCCGGGATCATAACAATTGATGTTATAATCAACATAGGAATACGATGGGATATTATCCAAATAAATAAATGTTGAACCGGATTCATATTTGTATATTTTTTATCAATTATATCACATTTAAGGCAAAATGTGATATACTTTAACACAAATGAATGTGATAAAAAAATTTTGGGTTGTATTATTATCGTTTTTGCCGTTTTCCGCGGGTGCAGTTGCGCCTGTTGTTATTGGTGGAATTGCGGGGTTGGGGGTAATTGCAGGTTTTTCATTGTATCGAACGTATGTGCCAGCTGATATGTCCAGTGCATTAAATTTTTTTACCAGTTGTTGGTCATGCCAAATGTTTTCAGATATATTGGCAGTTTTATCTAAAATTGCTGCAAATGCATACACTGGGATTGGGATGGTTTTGGTTCCTGTATCTGCCGGGTTGTGTGCTGTATGGTTCGCGTGGAACATATTTTCAGGTTTTTTAAATGCAAAAATTGATGACCCGTGGCGGGTTACCGAAATGTTTACAACACAATTAATAAAGTTGGGGGTGGTGGTGGCGTTATTATTGGCCCCATTGCCACGTTTGATGTCAAATATTGTTTTTGAACCGTTGTTTAATGTTGGATTGTCTATAAATCATGTTATTACGGATAATGATTCATATGCAAATTGTCTTGTTGCAACTGCGCTGGTTGATGCGGTGTCGGTTGATGGAGAAAAACAGGATGATTTTGGGGCCTATCCTGTGCGTTTGCGGCATAATTTGGCATGCGAGATTGGTAATGTACATCAAATGACGGGGTTGGGGATGACGGTTGGCTGGACAATGTTGAATATGGCATTTGATGCGGATTATATGCATAAAATTGCCGATACTGTTCCAATATTTCCAAATGTTGTAATGTTTTTTGTTGGATTGGCGATAATGGTATTATTTTTCTGGGCTATGTTACCTGTGCCGATGTATTTTTTAGAAATATTTTTAGAATTAACATTGGATTTGATAATGTTGCCCCTGGCATTTTTTTCGTGGTTATTTAAGGGGTGGAAAATATTTCCAGGAATGGGGGCGAAGGATATTCGTGGTATTATAAATGATGTTGTTAAAAATACTGTTGGAATTGCAATGGTGTGTGTGTTCATAACATTTGCAATTATGTTATTAAATGCGATGTTTGGAACATGGAATGGTGCTGATACGTTACAGGTTGCATTACAACAAAATGATTCGAAATTGTTGATAGATGGTATGAATATGCGTAATGACAGTTTGTTTGTCATTGTAATGTTGGGGATATTTATTGCTATGTTTATGACAATGATCCCTGTATTGGTTAAAACGTTGTTTGCGAATGTTGCAATTCCAGAAAATATGTTTAATAACGCAATATCTGACTTTAAAATTTTGGCGGATAAGGTTAAAACATGGATTGATAAAGCACGCGGTGTTAATACCCCCAGTGTTACAAACAGTAATTCAGGTGGCACGTCTGGTGGTGGCGGTGGTAGTGGTGCCGGGGAAACATCAGGTGCACAAAATAATGTTGTATTTTTAAATTGGTTACAAAGTGATGGACGGGCATATATTAATACCGGATTTGTTCCGGATGGAACATCAGGTATTCGTTTGTATGTTGATGGCGATTCGTCCCGAACGGCGATGCGGGCATTTGTAGGAACATGTACATCACGAACAGATTCGAATTCTAAATGGGCGATTGGGGCCACCGCAGATATATTTTTTGGTTGGAATGTTGCTGAATATGGCACAAAACCCGTTGCGGTTGGGGGGCGCGTAAAAATAGATGTTAATTATAAAAACGATAAATTATGCAAAGTCGATGATACAACGATATTTAATATTACCGATTCGTTAGTTTCCGGTGGTTCTGGCTGGCCCGCGTATATATTTGGATATAATGCCAATGGATATGATTCTGATTCGGTTTGTTGGGATAGAATTTATCAGGTTGTATTTACCCGTGGCGGGCGGGTCGTTCACGATTTTAGGCCGGCACGGCGCATTTCTGATAATGTGTTGGGAATGTATGATGTTGAAAGTGGACAGTTTTTTGTAAATTCTGGCAGCGGTTCATTTGTCGCAGGATAAAAAAATAAAAAATCAAGTCATTTATTCAACCTGGGGGACTTTTTTATAAAACCTAAATTTGATATAATTCACAGCATGAAGCAGTTTCCGATTCTTTATTGGCCACACAAGACAACTGGTGATTCGGATTATCAGATGGCACGCAGGATTATAAATGCCAATACTGGTGTTATGCCGGATGTTATCATGGGGGATATTGATTTGGCGGCTGTGTTAAATGAAAACCCTAATGCGGCTATTTATTATCCTGTTTTTTGTGAATCAACCGGATGGTGGGGGGAATTGTTAGGCAGTGATGCCGTTGTTACTGATAAAGTTATAATTTCTCCAGAGTGTCAATTGATGGTTATTGAAAAACAGGCGGTTATGCATAAACATTTGGGGGTAAATCACTTGTTGGCCGCCGAAATTCACCCTAGCAGTGGCTTTTTCAAGAAAATGAATTCAGGCATTGCAACCGTTGCAGATATGTTGGCAACAGATACAGGCACAATATTAGCATTGTTTTCAGGCAAGAATCAAACCCAGTTCGTGAATATTTTAGAATCGACTGGGAATTCTTATTTGGGGTGTATTGGGCGATATTAGTTTTATTAAATTCTTGATTTTTTGAAAAATATTTGTATAATCTGGGCGCTATTTAAAATAAAAAGGGTATAATATGAAAAAAGGTATTCATCCTGAATATTATGAAATCAACGTCACACGTACGGACGGAAAAACAGTAAAAATGTATTCATCTGTTAAAAAAGATTTGGTTTTGTCTACGGATAATTTGAATCATTCTGCATGGACTGGTCAACGTTCAAATGCCGCTGAAAAGGGACAACGCGTTGCTAAGTTCAAAGGTAAATTCGCTGGATTTGGCGATTTATAAAGATATTAACTGTATTGGGATTGGATGGGGCATACAATGGAATTGTTGATTAAGGGTTCAACGGAATTGAACAAGATGTTTATGGCGTTGCAACGTACGGCATCTGGTTTACGTCGTGATTTTGGCGAAGTTGAAAATTTACAACAATCATTGCGTGGTGCACGTGATTTTGTACAAAAGGCATCCCAGCGAATCGAAGAAAGTATTTTATCAGACCTGCGGTTGGTGCGTCCTGCGGCAGGTTTGTTGACATCGAATGTGTCACTGTCTGGTGATGGACGTGACGAATTTGTTTTAGCGTTATCTGGGGCGTCAAATTTTGTTCGTGCAAACCCACACTTTGCTATATCGTTGGCATTGCGTTCAAATGATGAAACAAAGATTGCATTGGTGTATTCGCCGATTGATGAACGTCTGTATTATGCAGAAGCAGGAATGGGGACATATGTTTATTCGGCCTTCCATTCAGCACGTGTTCGGGTTTCAAATTTAGTAAATCCGGCTGATTTAATGATTGCATACAATACCGATAGTATAGTTTCGTCATTTGGTGATATGCGTTCAACGGGATGCCCAGCGTTGGATTTAGCCTGGGTTGCATCGGGAAAATTGGATGCATTTGTGTCGCGACCATTGGACTTTGCAGAAATTGCCGCTGGTGATTTGTTGGTCCGTGAAGCAGGCGGAAAAATTGAAATGGGGGCAGATTTAATTGCCACCAATGGTAAGGTTGAATTATAAAAATCCCCTGTTGGGGGATTTTTTATTTCAGAAATAATAAGCATTTGCATGATTGAGTGTTAAAAATAAAATATTGATGACACTTGCAAATGTAAATAACATATCGTAACATTCGTTTACTATGAAAATTCGTAAAGTACTTCGTATATTTTTAAATACCGTATTCTGGGGTTTTACATTTGCAATTGCAGCATTGGCTGTATTGGTTTTGATTTATGGGAATGATTTGCCAGATTATAAAAAATTGGCAACGTATGCGCCACCGGTCGCAACGCGTTTATATGCGTCGGATGGTGCGTTGTTGATTGAATATGCCGAGGAACGTCGTGTGTTTATTGATTATGAAGATATTCCAGAACAGGTGGTTAATGCATTCGTTGCAGCCGAAGATCAAAATTTTTGGACGCACCCAGGTATTGATGTTCAGGGAATTATTCGTGCGGCGACAAATAATGCGTTGGGAATGTTAGGGTTTAAATCCAGTTTTTCTGGGGCATCTACGATTACACAACAGGTTGCTAAGAATTTCTTTTTATCATCCGAGCGTACAATGTCACGAAAAATAAAAGAGGCAATATTAGCACTGCGTTTGGAACGTACGTTTTCAAAACAACATATAATGACCCTGTATTTGAACCAGATATTTTTGGGTGCCCGTGCATATGGGATTGGGTCCGCGGCCTTAATGTATTTTAATAAGCCTGTATCGGAATTGTCATTGGCAGAATGTGCGTTTTTGGCGTCATTGCCAAAGGCACCAAATGCGCGCGATCGTGCGATTGAACGGCGTAACTATGTTTTACGTCGTATGGTTGAAGAAGGTTTTGTAACCAAAGAACAGGCGGTGTCGGCTGCGGCGGAACCATTAAATATAAACAGTGGTTTTACTGCACAGATGGAACCAGAATTTCAATATTTTGCCGAAGATGTTCGCCGACAATTGGTTGGAAAAATTGGTCGTGAAAAGTTATATAATGATGGTTTGTATATAAAAACAACAATTGTCCCCGATTTGCAACGTGCGGCATCTGCTGCGTTAAATAAAGAATTGGATAAATATAACGAAGGGCGCAGTGAAAAATTACAGGGTGCAATTATTGCAATGAATCCGCACACAGGACGAATCGTTGCTATGGCTGGGGGACGTTCTTTTGCGGACAGTTCGTTTAATCGTGCAACCCAGGCTATGCGTCAAATTGGATCAACGATTAAACCATTTGTTTATTTGGCAGCATTGGAACGTGGTATGTCCCCCCAAGCATTGATATTAGATGCACCGATTGTTGGAATGCGTGAAGATAACAGTCAATGGAAACCCGAAAACTATGATAAGAAATTTTTGGGTAATATGCCGTTAAGATTGGTTTTAGAAACATCGCGTAATGTCCCAGCGGTTCGTTTAGTAGAACAGATTGGTGTAGCAAATGCAATAGAGGTTGCACAGCGTTTCGGGGTTTATCCAGATAATTTAAACAATATTAATTTATCGTTGGCGTTGGGATCTGGTGAAACTACATTGGAACGTTTGGTGTTGGGATATTCTGCATTTGTTAATGGGGGACGTGCAATTCAACCAAAGTTGGTTGATTATATTGAAGATAGATATGGTCGGGTTTTAGATGGGGACAGTCCAAAAATTATTGATTGGGTAGATGGTATGGTCCCGCCAGAAAATTCGCATATTGCAGATCCATTGTCGGATGAACAAAGTTTGTATCAAATTGTTTCTATATTGCAGGGGGTTGTTGAACGTGGAACAGGTAAACAGGCACGTGTTTATGGACATACGATTGCGGGAAAAACGGGGACAACTAATGATGTTAAAGATGTTTGGTTTGTTGGTTTTTCAAAGAATTTAATTGCGGGTGTGTATTTGGGATTTGATACACCGCGTCCATTGGGGGGCGGTGCAGGCAGTCATATGGCCGCACGTGTATTTTCTGATTTTATGGGTAAGGCATTAGATGGTGAAAAAGATCAGGCTTTTGCTGTTCCAAACGGTTTGACATTTATGCGCGTAAATCGTCGCAGCGGTGTTGCAGCTTCGCAGGATCCGGATGGTACCATTATAACAGAGGCCTTTAAACCTGGTCAAAAACCGAATCCGGCACCATCAACACACGCAGCGGAAACTGGACCTGTTATGGGGGGGGTATTCTGATTTAATGCCAGATTATTATCTGGTATTTTTTTATCGTTATAAATATTTTTTTTAACAAATATTTGTGATAAAATGAAAGCGTTGTTAAATAAAAAGGAAAATTATTATGCTGACAGATTTTTGGTTGTCAAATGGTGTTAAATTTTTTGCCAGTGGTTGGACGCAGTTTGCTATGGCATTTGCAACGTCATTTTTATTGATGTTATTGTTTGGACGTCCATTTATTCGTGCGATGATGCGTTGGCAAAAAAAGGGGCAACCAATCAGTGAAAATGTTCCACAATCCCATTTGGTAAAGACGGGAACACCGACAATGGGCGGTATTTTGATTATTGTTTCTATTTTAATTGCATCGGTATTGTTCATGCCAATTCATAATCCATCCGGTTGGATCGCATTGATGGCGTTGATTATGTTCGCAGTAATTGGTTTTGCAGATGATTATAAAAAGGTAACCAGTCAGTCAAAAAAAGCATCAAATGGTTTGTCTGCTAAAGCTCGCCTTGGGTTGGAAGCACTGTGTGTTGCTGTATTGGCATTTTTGATTAATCGCGTTATGCCACCATATGTACCCGAATATTCTTTGTCACTTGGGTTGGGGGTTGTGATGCCGTTTTCTGAAATTGTTGGTGGGGCGTTTGGGGTGTTTATGGATGTTGTCCCATCCGTGTTGACGTTGTTTGGTGGAATTGTTTTATATTATGTTTTTTCGTATTTCGTAATTTGTGGCAGTGCCAATGCAACAAACATTACAGATGGATTGGATGGTATGTTGGCAAAATTATACATGCCAGTATTGGTTGTTTTAACTGTGGCATTATATGGTGCCACGCGAATTGGTTTTATGGATACCGTTTTATTTATGCCTGCGGCCAGTGGGTTATATGCCGTTTTGGGGGCAGCATTTGGTGCGACTTTGGGGTTCTTGTGGTATAATTCTAAACCTGCGGCCATATTTATGGGAGATGTTGGTTCTTTGGCGTTGGGTGGTTTTATGGGAACGGTTGCGATGTTGTTAAAATCTGAAATAGTTATGGGTATTGCCGCAGGAATGATGGTTTTAATATTGTTGTCATCAATGATTCAAACACTGTATTTTAAAGCAACCCGTAAAATCACAGGTACAGGGCGTCGCGTGTTTTTGCGTGCCCCGTTGCATCATCATTTTGAAGAAATGGGATGGACGGAAACGAAAATTGTAGAACGATTTTTTATAGTATCAATGTTGTTTTCTGGGTTCGCATTGGTGTTATTAAAGTTTGCTTAAAAATATGGCGGTTAAAACCCGCTATATTTTTTATTTCAATCAGTATATTTTCATAAAAAAAATGATATAATATTTGTCGATATGTTGAAACGAACCGAAAATAGCAAATTTACCAGTTGGTATTATGAGATTGACCGAAAATTATTGTTTTTGGTGTTGCTTTTGATTGCTGTGGGTATGCTGTTTTTGTTATCAGCGGGTGCCGCCAAGGCAGACGATATTAATGAACCATGGTACTTTTTTATTAAAAAATCAATACCGTTTTATATTATCGGTTTGGTTACATTGTTTGGAACCAGTATGTTAAGCAAAAAATGGGTATTGCGTTTGTCTGTATTAAATGTTTTTGTTGGAATGGTTCTGTTGGTGGTGACGTTGGTGGTTACACATAAAATAAACGGTTCAAATCGATTCGTTAATTTGTTGGGATTTAATGTTATGCCGGCCGATATAATGAAACCAGGTGCTATTGTTTTAACAGCATATTTTTTGGATAAAATGCGCCAGGTATATGGAAAAAAAATGTTTTTTAATGCACGTGCATGGTTGTTTAGTCAATTTGATTTAAAAAGAATAAATTGGTGGATGTTTTTAATGTTGGCTGTACTGGCCTGCACAATTATTCTTTTTCATCCTGACCTTGGAACGGGGGCATTATATTTGTGCGTTTTCGGGGCAATGTTATTTGTGGCTGGGTTGCCATGGATTACATTACCGGTTATTTTTTGTGGTGGTGTGGTATTGTTGTTTACAATGTTTAATATCATGCCGCATTTTCATAACCGTGTGATTACATGGTGGTATGGGACTGGTGATAAAACGCAGGTTACAAATTCTATAAATTCAATTAAACATGGGGGCTTGTTGGGGCGCGGGGATAATTCGTTCGTGAAACAATCGTTGGCCGATACACATACGGATTTTGTTTTTGCATCGATTGTTGAAGACGCAGGGGCAATATTTGCATGCACATTTGTGTTGGGGTTGATGTTTTATATTTTTCGTCATTTGATATCACGGGCGATGCGGGCAAATAATCCATTTGTATTTTATGCTGTGGTTGGTGCGGCTGTGTTGTTTAGCGTGCAAACATGTATAAATATATCAACAGCATTATATATAATTCCACCCAAAGGTATGACTTTACCATTTATATCCTATGGTGGTAGTTCGTTTGTGTCATATTGTTTTTTATTTGGTATAATATTGGCATTAATTCGTGAAGATAAATGGAATCAAAGGGGGTAATATGAAAATATGGATTGCAACAGGTGGAACCGGTGGACATGTGTTTCCTGCATTAAGTGTTGCCGCAGAATTGGTTGCACGCGGTCATCGAGTTACAATATCTTGCGATGGGCGGGTAAAAAAAATGGTGCACAACGGTGCACCGCAGGGGGCGCATTTTTCACATGTTTGGGCATCGGGTGTTGGGGCCAAAAGTCGTGTTCGACAAGTATGGTCGTTAATTAAGATTGCTGTATCCGCGGCTGCATTAACGTTACGTTTTGCATTATTTCGACCATCACGTGTTGTTGCGTTTGGTGGATATGCATCAGTTCCTGTGATTGTTGCGGCACGTATTTGGAATGTGCCAACCTTTTTACATGAACAAAATGCCGCAATCGGTCGGGCCAATAAATTTGCATTACGGTTTGTTAGGACATTAATGACGTCATTCCCGACGGTATCTGGTATCCCGGCGGGAACGTCTGTAAAAGTTGTTTATACGGGTTTGCCCGTTCGGTCTGATTTTATTGCATTGTCTGGAAGTAAACGTCCAAATACTGGAAAAATATTTGTGACGGGTGGATCGCTTGGGGCGCAGATTTTAGATGATACAGTACCTGGTGCCGTGGCCGCGATGAAAAATAAAAAGATTTTTGTTATGCACCAGACACGGCCGGAAAATGTGGCCCGGTTGCAGAAGTTTTATGCGGAAAATAAAATTCGTGCAAATGTATTATCGTTTGTTCATGATATGGCGGGGGCTATTGCGGGGGCGGATTTAGTAATTGGACGCAGCGGTGCCAGTACGGTTGTTGAATTACAGACAATTGGTCGTGGGGCAATTTTAGTGCCACTGGGGATAAATCCGGATCAGGCTGCAAATGCTGCATGTTTTGCCAAAGATGGTGGTGGTGTTGCAATTGAACAATCTAAGTTTACACAACGGTGGTTGACGAATACACTGGATGAATTGTTTGGTAATCCTTTGCGGTTGGATAAAATGTCCGATAAGGCCCGGGTTGAAAATAATGCAGTATGTAAAATTTCTGATGAAATAACGAAATAATTTAAATAAAAAACGCATTTTTCTGCTTGCGCCCAATTTGATATTTGTTCTATTATTATCAAAAAAAGGTAAGGGAAAATGCGTTTTTTTACCGTTTCATTGTTGTCTTTGTTTGCTGTGGCGTCTGCGATGGCTGATGCACGTTTGCCGGTTGTGGATGTGACTGCAAATGGTGTTTCGGCACGTGCGATGTTTGGTGAAGCAATGCCGGTACAAAAAAAACGGGAAAATGCACCAGATAAGGTGAAAGGTCAAAAACGTTTGGTGGCTCGTTCTGCAAAGAATGTTGAAAAAAAGACGACGTTAGCCAAATTGACAGAGAACAATATTATAAAAAAACATACAAATGATGTGTTGAACCCACATCGGCCAAGTGCTGATTTGTGGGCGCAAACAGACGTTGCACCATTGCGTATGCCGAATGTTTCAGAATTTTCTGTTATACGGTCGGATGACGTGTTGCCTGAGGAAGATTTAGACAGCATGATTGTTGCTAATCCTGTTGTTGATATTGTGTCAACACCTGTTTCTGAAAGGGTTGCAAAACGTTCGACTGTTAATAGTGAATTTGATATGCAAATTGCACGTTTGAATGATTTACAGCGTCGGGCCGATGAAAGTATTAAAAATGCAGCCAAACCGATTGAAAGTGTAACGGATGATGTTACGTTATCACGTATGGTTGTTCCTATGGAACGTGATGTTATTGTGCGTACGGTTGAAAAATCGGAACCTGTGCGTGTTGCATCATTAAATGATGATATGTCTAAAATGTCTCCAACAGAATTACGCAAGGCGTTCAAAAAAACATTCTTATCTGAAAATAAACATTTGTCTACATATCAGATTGATAATCGCTTTGATGTGGTCAGTGATATGACAACGTCGGTTGAAGGGTTTACAGCCCGACGTGATTTGTCAGAGCAGGGTGGAATTCGACCTTTGGAAATAAAGATAAAATTCCGTAATGATGATTCAGCCTTGTCGCGTGATAATTATAATTTGTTAACGGAGTATGCGGGTATTGTTTTGGCAAATCCGACACGTGCAATTCAGGTTGCAATCCCGCAAAGTGTTACAAAAAATGCCGATGAACGTAAGTTGGCGGCTCGTCGTTTGGCAATTGTTGAACAAGCATTGCGTGATAGTGGGGTTTCAGAATATCGTATTTTACCAGTATTAAGTCAACGTGATGAAAATGGTTTTGTTTTACGTATGATTTCCAGTGATCAATATGAAACGTTAACCAAACAGCAAAATAATATTTTTGGAGACACCGTTGGTAAAAAAACATACAAGAGTATGAGTTGGTAGTTCAAAACGAAAAATAATTTTTGATTATGGTAAGATGGCATCTGTATTTTGCCGGTGTGTTACACAGATTTTTGGATTTTATTTTTCCACCCACGTGTCCGGTGTGTGGGGGATTGGTTTCAACGCATGGTGAATTTTGTGCAGATTGTTGGCCAAATTATGGTTGGATTGATGGGACTCGATGTGTTAAATGTGGTATCCCATTGCCCGCAGATTTTGATGAGAATGCATTGTGCCCAAATTGTATTACAAATAAAAAAGGACCGGACTTAATTCGCAGCGCCTGTGTTTATGATGATGTATCACGTGCAATAATGTTACCGTTTAAACATGGTGGAAAGATTCGTTTTGGTTATGCAATGGCACGTGCAATGATCTGGGCATTACGTGATACAGATATTAAACCAGATATTGTAATGCCGGTTCCTTTATCATATTTGCGTTTGTTGTATCGAGGTTATAATCAGGCAACAATTTTAGCGCGTCCAATTGCACGTTTATATGGGGCAAAATTGGATGTGTCATCTGTTCATAGAAAATATCGACCGGATATGGGACATAAAACAGCACGTGGACGTCGTGAAAATATTCGTGGTGTATTTACTGTTGGGCGGCCCGATAAAATTTGTGGAAAATGTATTTTGTTGGTTGATGATGTTATGACGTCTGGGGCAACGTTTAATGAATTGACACGTGTTCTGCGACGTGCTGGGGCACGTGAAGTTTATGCGGTAACATTCTGTCGTGTGGGACACACGTTTTGATTTTGTTTAAATTCTGTTTAACGCACTGTTGTATATAGCGTATCCAAATTTTTTAATGCGTACCTGATTACGTAAATTAGTATAAATTTCTTTTTTTATTTCTTCTACGTATTTGCCCGTGTATGTTATGTACAGACTTTCTGAATCATTGTTCATAATAAAAATTTGCAATAAATCTGGGAAATTTTTATCATTTTTAATGATCATCAATTTTTGATTCAATGCATTTTTTATGATGAAATTTACATTGCCAGGTACACTTGCGTCTTGCTCTATATTATTTTTTCGTATTGTTTCGAATAATTTAAAAATATTTGTTTTGTTGATTCCCATTATATTTTCTTTTGTTGTGTTAATATTAACTGTATTACATAATTTTAATTTGTCAAATATTTTTATGGGTATAAAAATTTGATTTTTTATTGTTGATTGCTATCATGAATATGTAAACAAAGGGGAAAATGATATGTTAAAGTTTTGTTCATGTTTTTTTTGTAGTTTGATTTTGCCGACGATTGCATTGGCGTTACCGTTAACTGGGTTTTATCAAACAATTGATGATGCAACAAATCAGCCAAAGGCGATAGTCGTGTTGTACGAATATGAACACGGCCAAAAGTCAGAGTTGGCGGGTCGGATTGTTGCAACGTATGATGCAAATGGGGTACCTGTGTTTGATACGTCCTATATTGGTATGGATATCATATGGAATATGAAATGGGATGTGGATGATAATCAATACAATGGCGGTAAAATACGAGATCCAAAAAATGGTAAAGTTTATTCATCAGTTATATGGCAGGATGATGAAAAAGATAAATTAAATGTTCGCGGTAAAATTGGCCCATTTGGGCGTACACAGCACTGGGTTGTTTTGGATAACGCACAATTGCCAAAAAAACTAAAATCATTAAGTGTTACAGATTGGACACCAAAAACAAATAATGATTAAATAATTCGCCCTTTTTGGGCGATTTTTAATTTATATATAATTTTTTAAATTTGTTATTTAGTGGATATATGTGGTGAGTGTATCCTTGCTTGAATTTTGATTTTATTCTGTTATCATTTTTTACAAATATACCATGGGATAAATACAATGAATGTTGAACTTGGAAAAAATATAAATGCACGTGAAATTGAAACGCGAATTCAGGAATTTTGGGATAAAAATCATTTTTGGGAAAATGATGTAAAATCTGGTAAAGAACCGTTTTGTGTTATGATGCCACCACCAAATGTTACCGGAAATTTACATATGGGACATGCGTTAGATAATGTTTTGACTGATATAATGTGCCGTTATAAGCGTATGTGTGGGTATGATGTATTATGGCAACCGGGGACGGATCATGCGTCAATTGCAATGCAATTGATGTTGGAACGTGATTTATCTAAACGTGGTATAAATCCACGTTCGTTGTCACATGATGAATTGATGAATGCCGCCTGGGCGTGGAAAGCGGACAAAGGTGGCCAAATTATGAATCAATTGCATATTTTGGGAATTACACCAGCATGGTCGCGTGAACGTTTTACCATGGATGCGGGATTATCACGTGCCGTCATTAAAATTTTCGTAAAAATGTACAATGAAGGTTTAATCTATCGTGCACGTCGATTGGTTAATTGGTGCCCCAAACAACAAACATCAATTTCAGATCTGGAGGTTGATATTCGTGAAGAACACGGTAAGTTTTATTATTTCAAATATCCATTAAAAGATGGGGGCTTTATTGATATTGCAACAACCCGTCCTGAAACATTATTTGGTGATCAAGCAATCGCGGTTCATCCAGATAATGAAAAATTAAATCATTTGATTGGTAAAATTGCAATTATACCATTAACGGATATTGAAATTCCTGTTATTGGTGATGTTCATGCGGATCCAGAAAAAGGAACGGGGGCCGTAAAAATTACCCCGGCACACGATAAAGATGACTGGGCGGTTGGTTTGCGTCATAATTTGCCAGTTGTTGGTGTTTTGACCAATGATGCAAAAATGGCAAATATTGATGTTGTACCCGAAAAATATCGTGGAATGGACAGATTTGTAGCCAGAGCAGAGATTATCAAAGATATTGAAGAAGCGGGATTGTTAATTAAAATTGATGACAAAATTATTCCAACCCCGTATTCAGAACGCGGAAATGTTATTGTCGAATATATGGTTCGTGACGAGTGGTTTGTTGATGCAAAGAAATTGGCGGTCCCCGTTATTGAAGCGGTTGAATCTGGAAAAATAAAATTTTTGCCAGAACATCGGTATAATTTATTTATGGCATGGATGAAAGATATTCATGAATGGTCAATTTCGCGCCAATTATGGTGGGGACATAAGGTGCCTGCATGGTATGATACAGATGGTAATATTTATGTGGCTGAAACAGAAGAGGATGCTGTTGTACAATCTGGTGGTAAAGAATTAACACGTGATACAGCGTCTTTGGATACATGGTTTTCGTCGGGCTTATGGCCATTTTCAACACTTGGGTGGCCCGATGATACGCCAGAGTTGAAGAAATATTATCCAACAACATTGTTGTATACGGCGGCTGATATTATATTCTTTTGGGTTGCACGTATGGCAATGATGGGGATGTATGTGATGGGTGATGTTCCATTCCATACGGTTAATTTCCATGGTATTGTCCGTGATGCCAAAGGATTAAAAATGTCAAAAACCAAGGGTAATGGCGTTGATCCATTAACTGCGGTTGATAAATTTGGGGTTGATGCATTACGTTATTGGGCAGCAACCGCCCCAATTGGAACGGATTTACGTTACAGCGATGACGAGGTTAAACGTGGATCAAAATTGCTGACTAAATTATGGAATGCGGCTAAATATGTTTTGATGAATTTAAATGATTTTGATCCTAAAACAGCACAGATGATACCTGTATCGGATCGATTTATTGAAGACCGTTGGGTTTTGAAAGAGTTAAACAAAACGGTTTTGGATGTTCGTCGTAATTTGGATAAATATGATAATTACAATGCACGCAGTGCCATTGATTCGTTCTTTTATGATGTTTTTTGTGATCAATATTTAGAATTTATCAAAGATCGTTTTTGGTCACCTGAAAAATATAGTGCAGAATCAAAATTATCGGCGCAATGGACGTTGTATACTGTTTTACGTGCAGTAATTGCGTTGTATGCACCATTTATTCCATTTTTGACCGAAGAATTATGGCAAAAAATATACCAAAGTATTGAGGGTGGGCAAACATTACATTTGACCAATTATCCAGAAGTGTTACAGGAATATGATACAGATGTATCGCAAATGCAGATTGCGTTAGATATATTAAAAAATATTCGTGGTTTGCGTACTGAACGCAAGGTTGGTAATGGTGCAAAGTTGGAAACATTGATCATTCCATTAAATGTACCAGATGTTTTGCATGGTTTAATAAAATCCGCGGCACGCGCAAATGAAATTGTGTTAGGTGATACAATTGATTTTGTTGTGGCACCAAATATTCAGGGGTAATTAAATGACAACAAAATTAATAGAATCACGCGTATTACAGGCATATCAATGCGATCGTTATGGTAATGTACGACCTTTGATTTTGATGAACGAATTGCAAGGGGTGGCGGATAAGCACGCCGAACAATTGGGCTTTGGTTATTCGTATTGTATTGCACACGGTTTGGCGTGGGTCGTAACCCATTATTTGGTTGATATTATTGAAATGCCAAGAACGGGGGAAGAAATTTGTATATCAACGTGGCCGTCGGTTTCAGATAGTTTGCGTGCAGTTCGTGATTTCGAAATTCGTGGGACAGATAACCGTTTAATGGTTAGGGCAACGTCACAATGGATATTAATTGATTTAAATACCAGACGGCCTGTTCGTTTGACAGAACATGTTCCAGATAGTTTGAATTTATCAGAACGTGCGTGGGAACGTGGATTTGATAAATTCCCAGGGTTTGAACCATCAAAGACACACGTCTTTAAATGTCGATTCGATGATATTGATGTTAATCAACATATTAATAATGCGGTATATGTGGTGTGGGCAACCGAAAGTGTTGGGTATGAATATCGTAATCAACATAGGTTAAGTGGGATTGAAATAAATTTTCAAAAAGAAATTAATCCCAATACTCCCTCAGTTGCGATTGATGTTGCGATTGATGGATTGGTGTCGCATCATAAAATTCGTACCGGCGAATCGACACATGCTCAGATTAAATGTATATGGCAAGATTTGGATAAGTAAAAATCGGTAACGCGGTTATTTCCTATAATAAATTATGTTTCTAATAATAAATGAGACATAAAAAATACTAAAAAACATATAAACCTGTTGGTTTATATGTTTGGTTTGGGTAAGAATATGAAAAAATAAAAAATCCCATAATTTATTTATGGAATTTTGTTTAAATTAAAAAACGCCGATTGGCGTTTTTTAATTTGCAGCACTAACTGCCAATCTTTTGCGGCCACATGCGCGACGACGATTTAATACCGCGCGACCACCCCTTGTTGCCATACGTTCACGGAATCCGTGTGTCTGAACACGACGTGTTTTCGATGGTTGATATGTACGTTTTGTTGCCATAATTAAATCCTTTTGTGCGTATATTAAACCATACGTTTTTGAAAAACGCAACCTTTTTATTTAGATTTTTCGTTTATTATTCCTAATTTCTTTAAACCTTCCAACATCAGGTTATACGATAATAATAAAATAAATAAACGCCATAACGGGTAAAACATTTATAATCCCTTAGTTTTACTTGCCTTTTTGGTTCAGTGATTTGATGTATTGAATCAATCTAATTGCCTGTTCTAAATTATATTTGCTGATTTTAAATGATATTTTATCAGTCCAATTTAATGTTTTAGAACAGTTTAAATAGGCGTCTGCAATATCGCGCGCTTCTTTTAAAGATTCAGTTATCAATCCCATGTAATTAATTGTATTACAAATATGCTCTTTGTCAAATAGTTTTTTTAGGGTTATTTCTTGACCAGATGACCAAAAATTTGCTATTCTTTCTGTATTAAATATAGGGGAAAAATTAGTATGTCTGAAATACAAAACAATAATGAAATTAATGAAGTTAAAGTTCCGCAATCGTCTATTGAACATGAAATGCGAACAAGCTTTTTGGACTATGCTATGTCGGTTATTGTTGATCGTGCATTGCCTGATGTTAGGGATGGTTGTAAACCTGTTCATCGTCGAATTTTGTATGTGATGAATGATGTGGCCCCTGCAACGCGTGCAACAGTAAAGTCGGCACGTATTGTTGGTGATGTTATGGGTAAATATCACCCACATGGAGATAGTTCTATTTACGAAGCCATGGTTCGTATGGGACAAGATTTTTCTATGGGGGAAATGTTGGTTCAGGGACAAGGTAATTTTGGGTCGCGTGATGGTGATAAGGCAGCGGCAATGCGTTATACGGAGGCCCGTTTGTCAAAGTTGGGTGCATCCATGATGGATGATATGGATAAAGATACGGTTGATTGGCAACCTAATTTTGATGGTTCTTTACAAGAACCGATTGTATTGCCGACGAAATTTCCAAATTTCTTGGTTAATGGTGGTTCGGGTATTGCGGTCGGTATGGCGACGAATGTTCCAACATATAATTTGGGGGAAATTTGTAACGGTATTTTGGCGATTTTAGATAATAATGAAATCAGTGATGATGAGTTGTTTTCGATTATTCCTGGACCTGATTTTCCGACCGGTGGAATTGTTATGGGACGTGCCGGGGCCTATAAAGCACATACAACTGGACGTGGATCGATAATTGTTCGTGCAAAAACGCATGCGGAAACATTTCATGATCATCAGGCTATTGTTGTTGATGAAATTCCGTATCAGGTTAATAAGGCACAAATGATTATAAAAATTGCCGAATTGATTAAAGATAAACGTATCGAAGGTATTTCTGAAATTCGTGATGAATCGTCCAAAGAGGGTGTTCGTGTTGTAATCGAATTGAAACGTGATGCAATGTATGATGTTGTGTTAAATCATTTGTTCCAATATACTGAAATGCAAACAAATTTCCCGGTAAATATGATGGCGTTGAATCGTGGACGACCTATGTTATTTAATGTTCGTGGGGTGTTGGATGCTTTTATTGATTTTAGAACAGAGGTTATACGCCGTCGTACAATCTTTGATTTGAATAAGGCCCGTGCTCGTGCACATACATTGTTAGGGTTGTCGGTAGCGGTTGGAAATTTAGATGAAGTTATTGAATTAATTAAGACCAGTGCCAATCCAGATATTGCACGCGAAGCATTGATTTCCCGCGGATGGCGTGCATCGGATATTGAAGCGTATATTCAGTTGATTGATGATCCAAATACTGAATACAAGGATGGTATGTTTTATATGTCCGAAGATCAGGCACGTGCGATTTTGGAATTACAATTACATCGTTTGACCGGTTTGGAACGCGATAAGATACACAATGATTTAACGGTGTTAGGGGGACAAATTAAAGATTTATTAGATATATTGGGCAGTGCTGCGCGTATTGTTCAAATTATTCGTGAAGAAACGACAACGGTTCGTGATAATTGGGCCAGTGATCGACGTACAGAAATATCTGATGCAGAAATTGATATTGATATTGAAGATTTGATTGCACGTGAAGATATGGTTATCACTGTTTCCAATACGGGGTATATTAAACGTGTTGCGTTGGATACATATCGTGCACAAAAACGCGGTGGCAAAGGACGTAATGCAATGACAACCAAAGAAGACGATTATGTCGTTCAGGTGTTTGTTGCAAATACACATACCCCATTGTTGTTCTTTAGTTCTAAGGGATTGTGTTATAAGTTGAAAACATATAAATTGCCAGAGGCTGCGGCTGCGGCCAAGGGGCGCCCATTGGTTAATTTGTTACCGTTATCTGATGGTGAAACAATTACAGCAATATTGCCTGTTCCAGAAGAAAATGAACAAAATGTTGATGCAACGGTTGCAGAACGTTTCTTGATGTTTGCAACGGCATCAGGGACGGTTCGTCGTAATCGTATGTCTGATTTTGATTCGATTCGTGCAAATGGTAAAATTGCAATGAAATTAGATGAAGGAGACAGTTTGGTATCCGTTTTGCCATGTGATGAAAATCAAGATGTATTTTTGGCGACATATCGTGGTCGGTGTATTCGATTCCCGGTTCCAGAAATTCGTATATTTGCCGGACGTAATTCAACCGGTGTTCGTGGATTGAATTTAAATTCCGACGATCGGATTATCGGTATGGCGATGTTGACCCATGGCGAAGATGATGCATCTGTTCGTGCAGCATATATTAAACAAAGTCGTGCGGCACGACGGGCCGCGGGCGGGGTTGAGGAAGAATCTGATGCAGATGAAGAGACAACAGATTTGGTATTGGATGATGCAAAAATGTCAGAATTGGCCGCCAAAGAACAATTTATTTTGACTGTATCTGAAAATGGTTTTGGTAAACGGACCAGCTCATATGAATATCGAACGACCCATCGTGGTGGTAATGGATTTGCGAATATTAAGCTGGGTGGTAAAAATACCGCGGTGGCTGGATCGTTCCCAGTTTGTGATGGGCATGATATAATCATGGTAACAAATGGTGGAAAAATCATTCGTACGCCGGTTGATGATGTTCGTATTGCCGGTCGCAGTACCGCGGGTGTAACATTGTTACGTACGGCTGATAACGAAAAGGTTGTATCTGCAATATCGATTGTTAGTGATGATGAGGCAGATGCCGATGTTGTGGAAAATGAAACAGAAATAGGGTAACGGGTGATGGAAAACGAATATTTTGCGTCGATAAAACAGGTATCCAAACAGTTGAATATCCCTGCACATACATTACGGTATTGGGAAAAGCAGTTTCCTGTGGCGATTAAACCGACCACAGGGGCTGGTGGGCATCGTTATTATCGACCAGAAACGGTTGATACATTGGTTGTTATCAAAGATTTATTATATAATCGTGGTATGACGATTGCAGGTGTAAAAAAAATGTTACTTAAAGGTGAATTGCCAACATCTGCAGATATTGAAAATATTATTGTTGGGAATGTTGGACCAAATAACGATATAGAACGCATGTCACCGGACATTGATTCTGTTAATTTGGCAATTGATATGTTACAACGTGCCCGCAGTATATTAACAGGCAAATAAAACAGGCACCAAATGGTGCCCGTTTTATTTGGTTGAAAATATGTAAATATACTTTACACTTGTGTGTAACAAAGGGTTCTTATGAATTTGAATAAAGCAAGACGCGTTTTGGTAAATATTATTTGTGGTTTTATCCCCGGAAAAGCACGTCGTAAACAGGTTAGGGCATATTTAAATTCTGATATTTGGCGGTATAAACGTTTTATTCGTCATGATTTGGGTGTTGCTTTGTATAATGTTCATATTAAGTATGGGTATGGAACAAAAAATATTATAATATTGGTTAACAATAAATGGGCGTATAAATTTCCGGTTGGTAATATGAATATAAATGCGCTGGCTAATCGAGAATTACGTATTGTTAAGGCAATGAAAGCTATTTCACCTATTCATATTCCTGATATGCAAATTGTAGATATGGGGGGCGTATGTGTTCGTAAATATGAATATATTGCAGGAAAAACTTTTGGTGAATTGAAACGAAATGAAATATTGGAAAATTGGGATAATTTTTCAGACGAAATTGCGGAGTTTATGTATGTTATTGCAAAATCAGCCCCCGATGAAATTGCCGATTTGGTTCCAGATAACGCCAAACCACGTGCTATAATGAATGGTTGGTGTCATACGGATATATGTGGTAATTTTATTGTTGATTCAAATACAATGCAAATTATATCTGTTATTGATTGGGAAGATTTCAAATATGGTGATTTTTCTAAAATATTTACAAGTTCTTTGGATTTAGGAACCGATTTTATGCAAATGGTTCGGACAAAATATTTAAATTTATGTGATAGGGATAAAAAATGATACCACCAATTGCAATAAGAAAAATGTATGCAAATATAATTGCAGGTTTTGTATATAATCACGGGGCACGTTTACGGACCCGTGTAAATGTTGCGGCCCCATTGTCGCGGTGTATGCGATTTGTGCGTCGTATGCATGGTAAAAACGTAAATATAGAACGGTTTTATGGGGCGGGGGGTAAAAGTTTGGTTTTGGGTGTTGATAAAAAATATGTCTATAAATTTTCATGTATGCGCAATGGCGTTAACGTTGCACGACGGGAAAAAGAAATTGTAGATTATATGAAAAATGTTTCACCATTACCGGTGTTGGATGTTGAATTATTTGATATGGGGCGGGAAGTTGTTCGTAAATACAAATTTATTCGTGGAACGGATTTGGCACATGTTGCACCAAAAACAATTATAAAAAATGCAGATATGTTGGGCAAACAAATTGCAGAATTTTTATTTGTTGTTGCGAAACAAGATCCTGATGGTTTGAAAAAATATAAAAATCATGGTGTGGATATTCCAAGACCATTTTATGGTTGGAATCATGAAGATTGGGATAATTTAGAAAATTTTATTGTTGATAAAAAAACATTGAAAATAATTGCTGTAATTGATTGGGAAAATGCACAATTTGGTGATTTTTATTGGCGCCTGTATCGGACACATCGACCGGAAAAACGGGCGTTGTTTGATGCGGTTGAACGCGAATATTGGCGTTTATTTAATAAAGATATTGGCTTAAAAAAATAATATTGGAATTCTATTCTGTTTTTTTGAAATAAACCCAAAACAATAATGGTTATGGATATTTTGTGTTCCTTGACATTGAAAATAAATCTTCTATGATATCAAAAGATATAGGGGTTAATATGTCTAGTAATAGAAATTTGTTAGTTGGTAATTTTGCGCTTGCTGGGTTGTCGACATTATTCGCAACGATGTTGTCTGTACATGCCGCAAATGCATTGGATAAACATATGGGAACATGTATTCCCCGTGGTTCTAATGCTGAGGTAGATACATGTATCGTTGATTATGTTTTTCAAGATGCTTTGAACAATAGAAAAAACATTGTTTTTCATCGAAATGAAGGGAAAATGCTGCACGAGTATAATATGATAACGTCTGATACGGATCCTTTCCAGGGGTGGGATACGTTGCCGACGGATACGATTGTAGTACGGGCCAGTCCCGTGACGGGAAAATGTGTGTTTTGGCAAAATATTAGCCGCAGAAATAGAAACCGTTAGTAAAAAAATCCCACCAATTCGGTGGGACTTTTAATTAATTCAATTTACCACAACAATGTTTGTATTTTAATCCTGAACCACATGGACATGGTGTATTACGATGTTCGGTGGCAGGATTTAAATTTTCATCGTGTTCTGTCTGTTTTTGTTCGTTTTGTGCGATATCATTACGTGTTAAATCCATTCTGGATATATATGCGATAGACATTATTTTGAAATTGTTAAAAGTATTTCTGAACAATTCTAATGCTTCACGTTTATATTCATATAATGGATTTTTTTGAGCATAACCGCGTAATCCTATGCCTGTTTGTAGATAATCCATTTGTTGCAGATGGCGTTTCCAGACATTATCTAATGCACCTAACATCATTTGACGCATTGCCATTTGCATTAATTCTGGGCCATGTTTTGTCGATTGTGCTTCAAAACGACGTAATGCTAAGTTGTGTAATGTTTCATATGCCTTGCGTTCACTGATTTGTTCGTCAGATTTCCATTTTTCAATATCTGTTATATCTAATGCAAACATCTGCATCATTGCGTTATGAATGCCCGCAATATTCCAATCCATTGGGTGTGACTTTTCCGGAATATTATTTTCACAAATAATTTCCACCACATCGCCAATTATTTCGTGAACCAATGGCGATAAATCAGTGCTGGTCATCAAATCGTCGCGTTGTTTGTATATAACACCACGTTGTTCATTCATAACATCATCGTATTTTAATAACTCTTTACGTGCTTCGAAATATCTGGCTTCAACCCGTTTTTGAGCTTTTTCTAATGCCTTGGTTATCCATGGGTGTGTTATGGCTTCGCCTGGTTTTAATCCTAAGGTTGTTAACATTCCATTTAAACGCGTTGCACCAAATATACGCATTAAATCGTCATCTAATGCCAAAAAGAATTTTGAATCCCCTGGATCGCCCTGACGACCGGAACGGCCACGTAATTGATTGTCGATGCGTCGTGATTCGTGTCGTTCGGTTCCAATAACATATAAGCCACCTGCGTTTAATACCTTTTTTTTGTTTTCTTCAATACGATTATAAATTTCTTGTTTTTTGCTTTCGTAATCCGGTGCGGTGTTATCTAATTCTGAAATTAATGCCTCGGCATTACCACCCAATTTAATATCGGTTCCACGTCCTGCCATATTGGTTGCGATTGTAACGGCCCCTGGGGCACCAGCCTGGGCAACGATTTTTGCCTCTGATTCGTGTTGTTTTGCATTTAATACCGCCGGATTAATTCCTAAACGATTGCGAACAATTGTGGCCAATTCTTCGGATTTTTCAATCGAAGATGTTCCAACTAATACAGGTTGCCCACGGCTCATACAATCTTGGATTTGTTTTACAATTGCGTCAAATTTTTCAGTTTTGTTTCGATATATTTCGTCATGATGATCAATACGGGCAACCGGTCGATTGGTTGGAATTGAAACTACACGTAATTTATATATTTCTTCAAATTCTGCAGCTTCGGTCATGGCAGTTCCCGTCATACCGGATAATGTTGGATACAGACGGAACAGATTTTGATATGAAATACTGGAAACAGTCTGGTTTTCTGGTTGGACGGTAACATGTTCTTTGGCTTCGATTGCCTGATGTAAACCTTTGCCAAAACGCCGTCCCGTCATAACGCGTCCTGTGAATTCATCAACAATTAAAATTTCACCGTTGCGTACAACGTAATTAACATTTTTTTGATACAAATGGTGGGCTAATAAAGATTGTTGAATATGCATAACTAATGCAGCATTTTCTGGGGCATACAAGTTATCTCCAACCAATAAACCAGTATTTTTTAAAAGAGTTGTGATATTATCAACACCAGAATCAGTTAATGTAACATGGCGATCTTTCTCGTCTTTTTTGAAATCTGCGGGGGTTAATTGAATAACTACGTCATCAATACGAGCATATAATTCACTGCTGTCTTCAGATGGGCCAGAAATAATTAATGGTGTACGTGCTTCGTCAATTAAAATACTGTCAACTTCGTCAACAATTGCGAAAAAGAATGGACGTAACACCTGTTGTTCTTTGGAAAATTTCATATTATCCCGTAAATAATCAAAGCCTAATTCAGAATTTGTAACATATGTTATATCGCATGCATACGCCGCACGACGTTCGTCATCAGTCATATCATGTTGAATGATGCCGATACTTAATCCCAAAAATTTATAAATTTGTCCCATCCATTGGGCATCGCGTGATGCCAAATAATCGTTAACCGTAATCAAGTGTGCCCCGCGTCCGTATAATGCCTTTAAGAACAGAGCAGATGTTGCAACCAATGTTTTTCCTTCGCCGGTACGCATTTCGGCGATTTGACCATGTGTTAAAACCATTCCGCCAATCATTTGAACGTTAAAATGGCGCAGACCGATTGATCTGTTTGCAGCCTCGCGGACCAGGGCAAATGCATCTGGTAAAATATTGTGTTCATGTTCGCCGCCAATTAAGCGTTCGCGTAATGCAATTGTTTGGGCCCGCAATTGATCATCTGACATTGCACGATATTTGGGTTCTAAATCGTTAATTAGGGAAACAGTTTTGTCATACGATTTAACGATTCTATCGTTCGCCGATCCTAAAAATTTACCAATGATTGTATTTAACATAATCAAATCCTTAATATTTCTGCATATTTTATATCAATTTTGCGACTTGCGGTCAAGGTTCTTTATGTATATAATACGTGTGTAAATATTAACAAGTGTTGTAGATTAATTTATTTCCAATATTTGGGGGGATGAGAATGGAAAAAGTGCAAAATTTATCGCCAACGAAGATAGTGGGTGAAGTTTACTATGTTACGCCGGCTGTGATAGAAAGTATTGCCAAGATATTTGCGGATGGGGTTGCAGATGCAATGAAAATGCGTACATTTGCCCCGAAAATTCGTCAAATTGCAGAAGATTCGTTACGTATGGGGTTAAAGTCTGTAAAGCATAGTGGTCAGGGCATTATTAAAAAATAAAAAACAATAAAACGGTGTTTTTTATGTATATTTATTGGAAAAAGAACAGCCATGTTCGTTCTTTATGATATTATATGTATGGATTGTTATTGACGATACTAACGTATTTTTTGCAGTGTTATTAATGAATGTACTTGCCCCAATGAATTACAGGAATTATAAACATTATTTAAGTAATAATAGTAAGTGAACATCCCAGATACTGTATCGATATGTAACCAAATATCAACGCCTTTGTATACCTCGATTATACCGTCTGTTTCCATCTGTACCACCTGTTGTAAATAATAAAATTATTAAATAATTGGCAGTCCCAACGGGAATCGAACCCGTGTTTTCAGAATGAGAATCTGACGTCCTGACCGCTAGACGATGGGACCTGAATATGGGTCATAATATCAAAAATGTAAATTAATTCAATATGAATTGTAGAAAATAAAATTTGACAAAATTGATTAAATGTGTTTGTATTGTGCTGGTCTAAAGGATACGAAATATGGAAGCATTAACAAATTATCAAAAAGTTTTGATTAAAGAATATTTGCGGTATGAAAAAAAATTAAAACAATGTAGCGTTGATGAAAATATGAAACTTATATGTTTGCGTGATGCTATGCTGCTAAGATTGAAAGCAACTGGATACGATGTTAAAAATTTGGAAATGCATTGCGAGGTTAAATCGTGTGCTGAAAATAATATTGTGAATATTATCGGTAAAATGGCACCCAAAAAATTGTAAATAATTTTTATGCATAAACAGTGGACACATTAAAAATGTATGTGTTTTTACGAAAAAGCAAATAGATAATAAGGGGAAAATATGAATAAGCAGATAAAAAAACAAAATGATTTAATAAAAGAATATCGTTTTTATGAGAAAATGTTAGAACGGTCAAATTGTGATACTGTTAATGGCATGGACAGACATGATGCCATCTTAAATGTTAGTAATCGTATTGCGAAGGAACTGAAAGATATGGGATGTGATATCCAGAAGATTGATGCTGAAAAACGGACTAAACGCGAAAAAATAGAAAATGCTGTTGCGAAAATCGCTTTGGCCCCGATAGATATCGTGGAATGGTTTATAAACAAAATATCACGGTAAGACAATGGTATAAAAAAACGCCCATTGGGTGTTTTTTTATGAAATACGTATTTTTATACTTGATAAATATGGATTTTTTTGTATTCTGCATGGCTCTGTTATATATGAAGTTAGAAAGGAATTTAGTGTGACTGTGGTTGAAAGTATAAGGGCATATAAGAAAATCAACAAGAATGTTGAAAATGTTTTACAAAATATAGTTTATGATATATCTGGACCAGATGATGAATTAATAGATGTTTTGATAAAAGAGATTGGCGATAATCAAATAAATATAACAGAAACATGCGGTGATGTGGTGATAAATATCATCACAAAAGATGGTGAAAAAGAATTGGCAAAAACCAAAAATGGGCGTTTAAGAAGTTTGTGTTTATATGAAACAACCCAGGTTGGGGATGATTTTATGAAATGCATAAATGATTTAAATGTTTTTAAGGCAAAAAAATTACAACGTATGGGAAAAAATTGTTTTTGTGTTGGGGCTTGTAATTCCTGCTTAACAGAAATAGATTTACCAGAATTAAAAAAAATTGGAAGTTTTTGTTTTTCATCTAGGGTTGGATTTGAAAAATTAAATTTACCAAAATTGCAGGAAATGGGGCAGAATTGTTTCTATTCAGCGGATGCTTTAAAAGTATTAGAATTACCAGAATTACAAATAATGGAAAAATGTTGTTTTTTTAGGGTTGGCAGTTTGGAAAAAGTTGTTTTATCAAAATTAGAAGATATGTATCAAAGATGCTTTTATGACGCTGCAAAATTAAAACTTGTTAATTTATCAAGTTTGTGCCGTATGGATGATGGCTGTTTTGGGGGAAATGTTTTAAGTTTGGAAATAATAAAATTGCCAAAATTAGAAAAAATGGGAAATTCATGTTTTAAAAATTGTATAAATTTAATAACAATGTATATTCCAAAATTACAAAAGATTGGTGATGGATGTTTCGATGCGTTAACAAAGTTAAAAAAAACAAAAATTGTAATTACAAATGATATGCCAGGGTGTATAAAAAAATTATTGATAAGACATGATGCAATAACTGATAAAATAAAATCTGTTGTTGAAAATGCAAAAATATTTATTACAGAGAATGCAAAACATCGGTTGGCAAAAATGTAAGGATTATAGCTGATAATATAAAATCGGCTTTTGTGGAATTTTTAATGTTAGGAATACTATCGTTTTTGTGATATAATTCCCGATATGAGAAAAATTTTCTATCTATCTATCTATCTATCTGATTGGCATTAATCCCGCCTTTGCTGTTTTTGTGGATTTAGATACGGTATTACGAAATGCATACAGTCAATGTATTGGAATAGATGATGCATTGGCTGATATGAAAAAAATCGCTGGAATAAATACATCTGTAACCGCGGTTGGGACCGGACTTGGGGTTGGGGCAACGGTTGCAGGGCTTGTTAAATCGGCCAAAGACAAGGAAATAGAAAAAGAATTACAAAAATTAAAAGAAATTGAAAAAAATAGAAGTCTTTCCCAGAATCCAGGGGAAATTGTGGTGCTTGGCGAGGTTAGTCAATACTATTTGCAACATCAAAATCCCGAAAAAGCCAAAGAATATCAACGACAAATTGAAACATTAACCAGTGATTCAAAAAAATTGGGTAATTGGCGGACAGGTCTGTTGGCGGGGAATACGGTAACGAATGTTGTGGGCGCTGTGTTGGCAAATAAAAATGATGGTTCTGATATTCAAAAACATATTAATAAATGTCGTGGGGCAGTATCAGAATTAAATGATGCATTGTTTCAAGCTAGAATCAATAGACAAGATGTTGCCGATGCTGATGATATTATAACCGCATGCAGTGCATATAACACGGTTGATATTTCTAAAATAATCATTCGTGCAGATGGTGCAAAGATATCGTCAATTGTTGGTGCGGGAATTGGGGGCGTGGGGACTGTAACCAGTGCCATGGCGAATTCATCAAATGTCCGTAATGATGATTCAGAAAACGGAAAACAAAAAGAAAAAATTTTAAATGTAACATCAAATGCTTTGGCAATTGGGGCGGCTTCGGCATCTTTGGTGGCCACAATATTTAATGCAACACAAATCAGTGCCATAAAAAAAGCGGCCGAGGCTGCCCAACAATGTGAAAAGGCGTTACGGGGATGATACGCAATCTGTTTATTTTTATTATTGTTGTTTTTCATCTGTCATTGGCATTGGCAGTAGATGCCAATTATATTGGTACAGAAAAAAAGTATTTTTTTACATCTGATACTGTACGGAATGCTATATCTGATCATTTTTCAGAAAAATATCAGGTCGCCGCAGCCAGAGAATATAATGGCCGTATAAATAGTGAAGGAAAGGTTTCTGTTGAAGATTTATTTGCGGTGTGTCGCACGGGTGGTTTAAATACATATCGATTTGATGGCTATGATGCGTGTCGTAAATTTATTATTACATTGCTGGGAACGCAAAATAATAATGGGATTTTATCTGGTTTTTGTCCAGGTGTTGTAAACGGTAAAAATCCAAACGCATTGCAAACAATCACAGATAAAATCAAGATTGGTGATGTGTGTCGTTCAACAAATATTCATACCGGGTTGGTTGTTTTTAAACCGGGATACAATTGCACATGTATGGCAACGGCATGTAATTTGGGATATTATATCCAGGGTGGGGCGTGTTTATCGAATAAAGTGGTGGCGAACACACCTGTCTGTACACGACAAGAATATACTGGAAATGGAAACAATAATTCTGCTGAAAAATGTTTTTCATTTTGTGGACTTCAAGGAAATAAACAGGGATGCTTGGAAAATACATCTATATGGGATCAGAAAAATAATAAATGTATATGTAATGCCACCTATGATGAGGTTGATGCGTTTCATAACGCCAAAATAGATGCTTTGCCATACCGGGCCGTATGTGGGATAGATAAAGGAAAACGCGGTGGAACAGAATATTGTATTTCTGATTTTAAAGGATTACAGGTCGGTATGCGCCAGGCTGCTGCGTTGGCCGCCGAATATGCCACCATAAAAAATAAACACAAGATTTATTGTTCGGATAAAACCAGACCGGAATGGAATGATGACTATGTTCAATGTGTAACAGAAGATAAAAAATATTTTTATGAATTTCAATTTGATGATGTGAAAGAATCATTTGATTCTGTTATTGACAGGGGGGTACGTCAGGCAATTTGTCTTATCCATGGCAGAACCGTGGCAGATTATGGATGCTTTGGTGGGTGTGATGATGCATTAAAAAAAACAGCCCAAAGGTTCAGTATGGAAACATCGGTGCAGTCGGGTTCAAATGTTTGTATGTTAAAGGGCATGACAATAAAATCAGATGAAATGGATAAATTGGCCACTTTGCCTGGTATCGACAATTGGATTTTTTATTCTGAAATTCAATTGCAGGCAAACCAATCTTTGACACGACGCTTGCGTGACTATATTAATACATTGCCGAATTATGTGGGAAAAATAAAAAAGTTTGAGTGTAATCCGCAGCCTATTCGCCTTAAAAATGGGGGAACAGATGATGTGCTGCGTTGTTATTTGAATGAACAACCGATTGATTTTATTTTTGATGATTTATCAGAGGCTGTGTCAACCACATCAGAGTCGGGCGAAGCGGGGATGGCTTGTATCATCAGTGGTGGGGCGTTTGCAAATAAAAAATGTCATGGTTTGGACCAGAAACAATGTTCCGATGTAAATGCTAAATTAAAGGCACAAAATCCAAAAACATCTGGAACTAAATGGCAGAATGGCCAATGTATTTTATTAGATGTTCAAGAACAGAATGTATTGGAAACTGGTATGCAAATAGGGGCATCAGTGGTGGCTGTGCTGGATTGTGCTACTGTTATCATAGGTAATGCACAGGGGGTGATGGGATGCGCGTTAGCGGTGGTTGAAATTGGCGGTCTTGTAACAGAATTGACTACTGGTCAAATGATGCAACAAGGTGCGGATGAATTTATAAAAATTGCTGTGGATTGCAGGGATAGAAATTGTGCTTTAGATGCATTAAAAACTATGGCGGGACAGGCAATGTCTGTGAAAGATGCTTTGGCATCCGCCAGTACAGCGCAACAAATTGATATTCAGTTGGCACGTTTGGTTGGATATCTTGAACCAGAAGATTTACAAGGTGAAGTTTCTGCCGATGATTGGAACAATATTGTCCAACAATTAGGTGGTGATCCAAATGATAGCGCCTGGCGTGCATTGACAGTTGCTAATAAAATAGGCTTTATTGCACAATTCGCCTCGCTTGGGGCCTCAGCCTTTAGATTGACGGGCAAAGCAATAGCAAAAATTGCATCTAAATCAGCTGGAAAAACGGCAACAGGTGGTGGTAAAGCATTAGCGGTTGTTGGTACACACACAGATGATGCAACCAATGCGTTTGCCAAAGCGACCGAGCATGCTGATGAAACCGTACGTATGACGTCAAATGGTGCAAGAACATCTGAACGGGTACAAGATATAATTTATGATGCCGCATATTTCACCAATCATGCATCTGGGACAGATGACGTGTTCAAAGGGGCCGATGATATTGTTCAGGTAAACAGACAAAATGTGTCACCCAAAACAATTAAGGATTTAATGAAAAATGCAAAAAAATATGGTTTTGAGTGTACCGATTGTGGTGGTGATGTAATAAAGTTTTCTAAAAAAATAGATGGGACATCTGATGGCGTGCATACCACAACAACGGCTGGGGCGAATACATCATCGCGTGCCACAGGAAACATAAATGATATAAACGGTACAGAACGTGCAGCAACACGGGCAACAGCCAAAGCGGAGATAAGTGCGAAAACAGAAAAAATAGAAAAAGCACGCCAAACAAATAATTTAGGTTTTCATGGGACTGATGCTGATATTGAGATGACAGATATGATAAGGCCGTCTCAAAATAGCAGTGGTCAGTTAGGAAATGTTGGATATGGTATTGCTGGGGATTATAAATCAGCAGAAAGATATGCTGTGAAACGTTTGGTTGAAAGACAAAATGTTGGTCGGCGGTTGACTTTTACACTGGATGGAGAAACGTTGATAATTCATTCTGATGGACCTTTGAACTTGTCTAATAAAACCGGATTTGTTTATACAACCGCAAAGGATTCAAATATAAAGTGGGATGGTTTGGTTAATGATTATGTTGGACCGTTTAAGGCTGCTAAAATGCCAAATGCGGTAGAAATATTAGACAAGACATCGTTTGATTTAGATGATTTAATCCGCCAGGGAAAGGTAAAAATCGTTGTCCCATAAACTGCGAAAACCGCGGCTGCGACAACAAATGCTGCTACGGATGCAGTAAGGTTTGGTTCAATAAAATTATCAGAAAGTGATGAAGGTATGATTTTAGATGCCATAGCAAAAAGCGTGCTGGAACATTAAGCAAAGACGACCATATAAAGGCCATTAAAACAATGAATAAATATTTTGATGAGGGGCAGGCTGTTAAATATGCCCAGCAAATGCGTGTAAAGATTTGGTAGAAATAATGCGTTCACATAGGGATGAGTTAGTTGATGTTATGGAGGGGAACGGTGAAAAAATTGCCGAGTTTATAGTAAAATATTTAGGGCCCAAATATGGTATTGAATCAAATAAACTAAAGGTAATGTCTGTACCATTAGAGCAAGGTTTTGCCCAATATTATGAAAGGGGTACTTTATCTTAATGCAACCTTAGGGGAAGTTAGCGTGGATAGGCTGTTTAATCTTATTATTCATGAATTTGGACATGCTATAGATGATTTGGCGCCGCAATATGGTGTTATTGGACGGGAGTTGAATGCATATGCTGATATAGATACTTTATATACAGTGTATGGAGTGTTGTTTGATAATAAAGGTGTTGATATGTATTACATGATACCTACTGAACGCAGTTCACATTTGTTGGCTGATATTGTTTCTGGAACAACCAATTATGGGAGTACTCCAAATGGTTATACGATAAGCAAAGAAATTATGGATATGTTATGATGTTCTGGACAATGTTGTACAGCATAATTAATGCAAACTAACATGCCAATTGTGATTTTTAAAGATATTGTTAAATTTTTTAATTTCTGATAATATGTTATACAACAAAACGACGTTTCTTTTAATTGCATTTGCCACAATTTGAACAACCATTACAAATTAGACGACTGCCGCATGTTTGACAACGTTCTTTGAATATTGGTTTATACCATGTGTTTTGATTATTAAATAATTCTGTTTGTTTGGTGTTTAATTTAAAATCGATGTTTTTTTCATGATGTTGTAATCCAGATTTATATGCCATAACACTTTGTTTTTCTTTGTCTGGGATGTTATAAATTTTTCCGTCTTTTTCAAAATAAGAACCCGTTTCTATGAATGCAAATTTAACATTGGCGGCAACGCATTCGTCATAAAGTTCTTTTACCCATTCGTATTTTAGTGGTCTGGAACCATCATAATTTTCACCACCTGCAATTACTTGTTCAATAAAACCAGATTGTAAATATTTTGCGATTTTTACTTCACCAATAAATGGTGCCACCATAATTCCTTTGTGTTTAAAAGGTAATTTTTGTAAAAGTGGTAATCGTTCATCTGCCATATCTTGATTTTCACATGTCACATTGAAAAATATGTTTTCCCAACCATCTGTCCAATCGTGTGGCAAACATTCCATTACGCGTTCGGGGCGTTTAGTTAATAAAAAGAATACAACATCGGGGCGTTGTTTTATAATTTCCCATGCGTCGTTACGCCATTGGTCTGCTTCGGGCAGAAAGAAATCGGATGTCATACATATGCGAATTTGTTCGCCACTTTTTATTTTATATTGTCCGTGTATATCTTTTTGCAATGGGTAATCAAAATTGTTTTGCACTTTATAAACAACAGAACCGTTTTTACCACGGTTTTTATCCAGAAAATACATATAACAATTTTTACATCCTGGGCTTTTCTTTGTGCAGCCATGCCATGGATTCTAAATATCGTGCATGTTAAAATGATATCTTTGTTTGTTATATTAATAATATATTTAAACAAATATTGGTTCAATGTAATTTTGTATTAAAAGATAAATTAAATGAAAGACTTATGAAACAAATAAAAACCGCCCCGACTAGTGTTTCTGGAAATCAAAGATTTACAGAAACACGTACAAAACATAGATAAATTATTTCCAGAAATGTCTTTTTGCAAATGCGTATCCTGAACCAGTTTTAAGATATTTTTCAAATTCTAGTGCTGTATCTTTTGAACTAAAAGCAAAATAATTTATCAATTCCCACGGTTTATATTTTGCTGTATGGGTTGACTGTCCGGTATTGTGCAGCTGTAATCGCCGTTTTAAATCATCGGTTTGTCCGATATACTTTTGTTCAGGATTGGAAATACTTTTTATAAGATAAACGTAAAACATTAAGTTTTTATCCTGGTCCTCCTACGCCAAGGCTATGGTGGACAATACTTCGCGATGGCCACTTCATTCGTGGACCCGCCACACGAAGCGTCGTGGACGCAAAGTGTAGTTGGGGCGCACGGATTCCTGGTGAACCAAGAAATCAGCACTTTTCCGCATATCTTTTGTCTTTTTTTACATAAAAACACCAATTTGCCTGACATTATTTTTGCAATTCGATACCTGGTTAAACCCATTTCCCATAATTTTTTTATGTTTTGGTATTGCGTGATAATTTTTATTTCTTTGATTGTGCTGAAAATGGCCGTCCTAGTCTTTTACCAGTTGCACGAACACTTTCTAAAGATGCTTTTGTTCGTTGTGATATTAAATTTCTTTTAATTTCTGCACTTAAACCAAATGCAAAAGCCATAACTTTACTTTGGATATCATTTCCTAATCTGTAATGTTCCTTGATAGTCCAGACCTGACAATTCTTATTCAGACAATTTTCCAAGATGTGCATAACTTCCAACAAAGACCTTCCTAATCTTGAAATTTCAGCAGCAATTAAGATGTCATTTGGTTGTAATTCATTTAATAATTGTCCAAGTTTTCTTTTGTTTAGTGGTTTTCTTGATGATATTGTTTCTTCAACCCATTTGTCCACTACAATATTATTTTGTTGTGCGAATTGTTGATTTGTGGTACAATCCGCAACTTGCGGAGAATGTTTATTTTTTTACTGTTTGTTATATTTTTTCAGCGCAAATTTTGGCTGGTGCTGAGGTTGTAGGTGGTGTGATTGGCAATTCAATGATAAATGGTAAATTGGGTGAAAAGATGAAAAATTCAAAGAACAATAAAAATGATTCAGATATAAATAAAATGATGGACGAATTGTGTTCAATGGGTGGATGTAAAACAGAAACTATCAAAAATATGAATGATGACCAGATGAAACAAATCATAAATAAAATAGCCCAAATGAAACAGTTAAAACAACAAGGTAATGCTGATGAGCCAGAATTAGATTTGGGTAATATCGGTGAAGTTTTGAAAAATAACAAATTAATAAAATAAGGAGTAATAAAAGTATGTTAAGAAAAATGTTTTTATCCGTAGCAATTGGTGGATTGTGTTTTTCCCAATGCTTTGGTGCAGATTCTGACGGTGATATTATTCGTCGTGCTGAATCTTATTATAGTGCTATACAATCGGTATGTTCAAATGTATCTGATTCTATATCATCTGTTTCAGGTGTAGCAAAAGCAAATACTGCCGTTAATGCGATTGGAACAGCAGCAAGTGGTGGTGCTTTTGCTGTTGGTATTGCAAAAAGTAAAGTTGATGAAAAGGTAGATGATTTATGGAAAGAATTATGTTCTTTGGGGGCTTGTGATGCGTCATCAATTCCAAATATGTCTGATGAACAAGTATTAAAAGCAGCAAGTAATTTATCTAAGATAAGAGAATTATCAACAGAATTAAAATCAGAATTGAAAAAGAAAAAATCTTTAGGTAATTGGAGAACTGGTTTAATGGCTGGTAATGTTGCTACAAATGTTGCTAGTGCAATTATAGCCGGTGTAAATCGTGGTAAATCTGAATTGGTCCAACAAATTCAAGCATGTAATGAAGCGGTCAAGGCCGGTAATGATATGAGTAAAGAATTACAACGAGCCGGTATAAGCCCAATGGATAATCCGATTGTAAAGAAACTTAGTGCTGTTTCTACTTGGTGTGGCAATTTAGATATTAATAATGTTGAAAAAATAGAAAAACAAATGGGTGCAACAATGGGAACTAGTATAGCAGGTGCAGCAATCGGAACAGCCGGAGTTGCAGTTAGTGCAGTAGCAAACAGTGAAAAAGTTGACCCAAATAAAGAAAAAGCATTAAACACGACAGCAAATGTAATAAGTGGTGTAAATGTTGCAGCAGGTGTGGTTGGTATGGTTTTAAATATATCAATGATAAATACAGCAAAAAATATGATTAAACAATCTGAAAGATGTGAAGAGGTGTTAAAATGAAAAAAATATTAACAGTTTTATTTGGTTTGTTATTCTTACAAAATGCATATTGTGATTCACTAATGGAAACCGATTTAAAATCAGAAATGGTGGATTATTTACATGATAAAATGGATGAAAATGCAATAAGAGCATTATGTGAAAAATTACTAACATATGCTTGGATGCACAATTTCGATGTTTTATTAGAATATGGCGAAGGTAAAATATTTACACCATCAAGTTCAGATTGTAAAAAATACAATATGAACATTGTTTCTTGGATTCTTGAAGGTGCTGCTGTGCAATTATCAGAAAAAACATTTGAAAAACATTCAAAATGTGCGCAAGATTTAATGAAACATAATGCATTTCTTCATTGTGAAGGATTTCGATCATCACAAGCAAGATATTTACAAAATCAAGGGTATGATGTTAGTTTTACCGAAAGTGATACAGTTATAGATTGTTCTGAAACTGATAATAGGTGTGTTGTAAATAGACCTATTAGTAAAGATGGTGCAAGCGGTTATTTATCCGTTTGTTGCAGTATACCAGTATATTCTTGTGATGAATCAAAAAGTGGTTCGTCCAGTTTTACGAATGCACAACTTGGTAATGTGGGTGTTCATGCTATTGATGTTGTCGGTAGTGCAAGAACATTGAAAGATTTTGATTATGCTTGTAAACCTGTGAATAAATAAAATTGGTGGATGTATGGGTATAAATATCAATGTTTTATACCCTATACCATCCTATTGTTTTATTGGCAAAGGTGTGCTGTGGGCCAAATAAAGCACAATATGGAATATAAAATTGATAACATCTGCCTTTGGTGGATGTTTTTTCTTAACATAATTGGATAAATAACATTTATTAACTATTTGTATTATATAGTTAAAAATGCCGGGAATCTTGGAAAAATATGTACAAAGCAAATTTTTCATGTTATTTTTATATTGTAGACAAAAAAAGGATACAATATGAAAAGGATTTGTTTGTTGTTGATGTCGGTTGTTTTATTTGGTTGTGCTGGCGTGACTAAAAACGGTGAACAATGTTTCGAATTCCAAACATTTGAAGTTTTGTAAGGTTTAAATGGTGGTGCATTGGCGTATGAATGTCCTTGGTATGAAAGTTGGTGTTTCACAAAACCTGTTGTTTATCTTACGAGCCCAGAAGGGGTAGATTATTATGATGAACAAAATGTTGCATCTACATTTAATATATGTTGGGTTCAAGATGGGGTGTATCGTTATACAAATAAAAAAGACACAATGAAAACGGTTCCAAATTTAAAACTGGTTGAAAAGTAAAAAAATCTAGTTTCAAATAAGATAAATACATATAACTCGTCTTTGGGCGGTTTTTTTTATTTTATCTCGCACACCGACCACAACCATAATGAACGATAAATATATTCAGAGCATATTTTTATTGTGAATGTAGTGTTTTTATCAGTTCGAAAATAATATGCATTATTTGTAATGTATTAAAAAGTTCGAAAGTCTTGGATAGGACATAAAAATTAAAAATACAGATTCGAACTGATGAAAGACTTATAAAACAAATAAAAAATGCCCCGAAGAGCATTTTGTTAACTGTGGTTGGGGCGCACTCAATTCGCTTGGCATAAATGCCTGTGCGGCAACCGTAACGATTTTGGTGCGTTTGCACTGCCAAAATCTACTTGTTGTCGAACCGTGCGACAATGCTTGTCGCAGATTACGAACCTTGGCCCGTAA
>JAZLJO010000002.1:0-2144 GCA_045617905.1 Candidatus Enterousia sp. | reverse complement strand
TATTATATAATCCAATATTTGCATTACCATTTATTAACGGTGAAATTTGGTTAATAATCAAGATTGCAACAATAATTTATTTCATTTACAAAATGTTAAAAAGTAAATAATAAAACATCCCCTGAAATGGGGATTTTTTATATCTACACTAAAATCACCGACACCAGATTCTTGTTCTTCAAGCGTAATCCAATCCGATCGCATCACCCGAACGAGTTATATTTTCATATTCTGCTAGCCACGGTGGAAAGATGTAAAATCTCTTGCTTCATTCGGCCGTATTTTACGTAATTCTTTTACTTCTGTTAAATAACTTAACGTTATCATTTTGCTAATAATGCATCAAATCTCTGTTGGATCAGATTTGCTATCTTATCATAAATATCAGATCTGCTTATTTGATTTGTATTTAATTCATCCGCCGTTTGTTTTGCCTTATTCACAACATCTGCAAAAAAGTTACGCAGCTCATTCAAAGTTGTTGTTGGATTTAATTTTAACTGGGCAAACAAGGCCATCCAATCTTTCTTGGTCACTGTTTTATATTTTCCCTTGCCGTTTATTGTCATTGCAATTTCATGACTTACTGTATTTTCTGGATACATCTCAATAGAAACAAGGTCATAAGCAGGTGCTAATACTACAGAACCTGTACAATCTACATGAAGGAAAGAAAAGTTTTTAGCATGTGCATTTGTATTTCCAATCAAATAATTAAATATTAACATACGAATAAACTTGTATGCATCAGATGCCGGGCCGGCAGAATATTGCATAATTGCATTATATATTTCTGGTATCTTTGGACCACCATCTGATTGATATTTTCGTCTGCTTAAACACCCCAAAACCTGACAAAAGTCTTCTTGATGAATTCGTTGTACAATACCATCTTGGGTCGTTTTACGATCATAACGTGCAATTTCAAGGTATTTCCGTCCATTTGTCATACGCATAGCAACATCTACTGACTTGCCACCGAATATTTTCTTTGCCAATGACATACAAAATAACTCATTTTCTAATAAATTTGGGTAATATGCATTGGTTATTTTTATTATATGTGTTGTTGGGTGTTCATCATCAGATCTATAATACTTACCATGAGCATCTTTTACTACAGCAAACTTAGATTGCGCACCCGCTAATGACAAACGTGGTGCATTTGATAAACCAGTTAGTAAAGGATTCTTTGGCAACTCATCTATAATCTGCGTAATGTCATCTGCATCAATCAGTTTCAAAGGCTTATCTATATTATGTTGCAGTTCATCCGCATACAGTGCGACGGCCCCCGCACATTCCCCACCAATTTTATTTAAAACCGAAAATATATTGTTTTCCGAGATATGATATCTGCTGGCGATTAAAGTAAGCGCATTTCCTTCTGGCATCAAATTATCAAAAAATGGTTCTGTGTAAAAACGATCATAGATATCTGTTTTCACGGGTATTCGTACAGATAACGGGGCAGAATTTGCATTTGTATATTGAAACTGTAAATTTCCCAGTGTGTCTTCAGATAACACACCTGCCTTCTGACCATACAAATATACATTTAATTCTCTTGTCATCAAATATTACCTTTATCTGGAACATTAAAACGAATTCCCAAAACCCATGCCACATGTAATGCCTTATCTAGTTGGGTTGTTGTTTTGCCATTTTCAATCTCGCTTATCAATCTTTGGCTGGTGTTTGCAACAGCAGCCAATTGAGATTGTGTCAAGTTTTGCTCTTTACGATACCGCTTTACTGCATTTCCAAAAGATTTTGAATCAGTTATTTGCATTTTATTACCTTTCTGTAATATTTTATCAAAATTACATAAAAGTCAAGCATTTTATTACACAACTGTAATATACAATTGTATTTTTGCTTACAGTTGTATTTTTATTACATCTCTGTAATATTTTATATTATACACCCTTCCCTTTTAAAATACATCTCCATTTAGAAAACCCTTCATTCAAATAATCGTATCTAAACTTGTTATTTGCGGTGTTTGCATTATTGACATATTCCAATCGTTAAAGCATTCAAAACTGGATTTGATATCATGTTTGATTGCAGTATTATATAATCCAATATTTGCATTACCATTTATTAACGGTGAAATTTGGTTAATAATCAAGATTGCAACA
>JAZLJO010000001.1:0-12221 GCA_045617905.1 Candidatus Enterousia sp. | reverse complement strand
GTACGAATTATTGGACACGATTTATTGAGTACGATTTATTGGACACGTTCGACCCGTACACCCCGTACACCCCGTTCGCCTGTTTCGGTGGCGAAAAAAGTTATCCACATAGTGTGAATAACTTTGTGGATAACTTATCTTTTCAAATCGTCCAAAACCTGCCAAAAATCCGTTCCCGTCATGTTATCAGAAAAAAACACTTTTCGTTGTTCTATCAATTCGACAATTTTATTTTCGGGTTTGTTATTCAAAAACCAATTAGAAACAAATGGATTTTCCGAAACAACTTTCGATATTATACGCTCAATTTTGCGTTTATACGTGTATGGATAAACATATACAACAACGTTTCCGTGTTTATTATTTATTAATTGCAAGACGAAAGAAAAACCCATATTTTCTATAATCATTTCGTAAATAGTGTTATATGATTGCATTTCGTTTTCTAATTTCGGTTGCTCTTCCGACTTCCAAACTCCGCCCGTTATTGTTTCCGCTACTTTTCCGAAAAACATTTTTGAATTTTTACCCGAATTTTCGCAAAATTCAACCGCGATTCGAATTGTAATTCGTTCCCCGTTTTCGTCGAAATTGTCTGTATCATGTTCGTAAATGTCAATCGTTCCTTGTTTCTGTCGCGGGATTCCCCGCAAATCCCACGCGGTAAAATATGGACATACACGCGAAATTGTGTTCGCAACCATGTACACAGTTATTTTTCTACGTCGCGCGATAATTGAAATGAACATTTGTAAAAGGTTCGGCTCATCGTCAAGATACATTCGCAATGTCACAAACTCTTCAAACACAACGTTTTCAACATTCGGGAATGGTAACGACTTGAAATGCTCATACCCCGATAAATACATGTAATAACCGATGTGTAACCCGCGTTTTATTTTTCCGTTTTCGTCAAGATTCGATAAATATATTCCACCCTGCCAACAGGAAACGCAACTATATTCGCCCCGCGTGATTGCGGAAATTGGACAATCAAGGAAATAATGAGAAACCGCGTTCGGTTTACATTCCAATTCGTACCGACGCATATATACAAATTTTTTTCCGTCGTTGTATGCGTCTTGCACTATTCGTTCCTTTACCGCGTACGATTTGCCGTTGGAATTTTCGCCCAATAATATTTTATATTGTGCGTTTTGTTTGTCCATATTATTTAATCTAAAATATTTTTGTTTCATATTAAACCCCCTGTTTTATTATTTCGTCAATGCAATTTATACGTACAACAGAATCCGCCAATAGCAACATTTCGTATTCATCGACAATTCCCATTGTGTAACCCGTTGGACGCATTGAAATGCCATATTTGAAACAAGACGTATATTCGTCATAATTACCTTTATTCCATGTCACAACGTCCATATCGTCAACATAAACATGAAATAGTTTGTGCACGTCTTTATGGTCTTTATCAAAAATTAAATTGTCTGTAAAATTTTCTATGTTATCATTCAGACAAGAAACCGCGTCTTTGTTGATTCCTGCAACTGTGATATGTAAAACACCATCGTCCGCGGTTCTGTAACAATATCGTTTTGCACCCAACGTCACAAACTCCGATGCATCGGGTTCACGTTCTAATCTTCCCAACGGGTGCGGAATCCCTGCGGGGTCTTTTGGACGTGTTCGCTCAAAATCTAACCCGTAATGTTCGCACATTGTTTTCAATTTTTCTTCCGCCTGTTCATTGTACCATTCGAAATTTTCAAGTGTTCGCATTTTTAGAGAATCAGTGTCAACATATATTACATTTTCGTCATTTTTCCGAATTGTTTTTTGTTTCGCCACCGAAACAATATTTTCATGTGTGATACATTCCCAAATGTTGAAACGCGCCCACGCGGTACACCATACACCCCACGCAAAAGATAAAAAAGAACGTCCGCGGTTGTTTGTGTGCAATTCTTCCAAAAATTCGTTCACATCGTCAATCGTCTTTTCCTGCGTTGTCCATTCCACCCCGTCCGTGTCAATTTCGTCGTTTATTAAATCCGTCACACACATTCCATACAAACTATTTATGAACATTTTTGAAACCGCGTATAATTCGTTGCGTTGTTTTTCTTCTTCTTCCGTTTCCGTAATTCCTGCGGGTGCTTTTTTTAACGTGGTTTTGTTGCCGTACAATTCTAAAATATAATCAATGAATTGTTTAGGCAAATAACCTTTATGCGACGCGTATGATTCTAAAATTTCATATTTGAAATTATAGGTTTTTTTCATAATTTCAAAATCTAATTCTGTCAACCACGTTTCACAGGATTCACACGAAATCACGCGCCCGTTGTCAAATCGTCCATTTTTCAAATCATAACATTTTGATTTTGATAAATAATGGTTGTAGGTTTTCGCTTTTAGATTTTCAAAACGTATTTTTAACAAATACGCGTATGTTTCAATCTCTGTGTCGTCATATGGAAATTCAAAAAATGCGGACATTGGAAATTTACACGCGCACATACAATAGGGGTACGAAGACGCAAAATCCCACGCGTATATTTTCCCTTTGTGTACATATCCCGCCAATAAAAAATTAGCATGGCAATATCCGCCTTGAAACGCACTTTTCAACCGTGCATATTCGTTCGCGTCTTTCGGTAACATACGTACGATTGAATTTATCAAACGTGAATCACTTTTTCCTGTTCGGGTATTTGTTCGCATTTTCTTTTTTACAACGCGTCTTACTTCCCCCGTTTGTGTCAATGGTATTCGTTCAATGTGTCCGTATCGTTCGCGGTATTTCAACAATCCTTTGTACATAACTAAACAATCGCGTTCGGCATAGTCTAATTCAATTTGTTTCAATTCTGTTTTTGGTGTTCGTAATTGTATATAATCTAATGTATGCAATTTTTCAAATCCTAACGTTTTACCCCATACGTCCAACGACATATGTGTTAAAGTGTACGAACAACGAAATTCGATATTCGGAAAAAGGCTTGAAATAAATTTCATTGGTTTATGTGGAGTACGTGCAAAAACATTTTCCCACGGTCGCAAAATGTTATTCAAGAACATAAATTCATAAGACGCGTTGTGTATATATATAATTATGTGTGTATCTGTTGGGAATTTTTCAAGGATTTGTAAAAAATCCCGCAATTCTCGACCATAAAACACAACGTCATTTTGTGAAAATTGCCAAATGTACGGCAATGCATAAGTGTCTAAATCGTTCCAAAATTCGTCCGTTTCCCCCGCATGATACGGAATTAATTTATTTCGATATTTCCACGCGCTCGACACTTCGATATCGAAACAAAAAATCGTGTCGCATTCGTGAATATAATTAACTTTTTTCTTTTTCTTTGACACGGGGTACGTTTCAAGCATTGGTTCAAATTCTGAAAAATGTTTCACGTGAAACATTCCCCCCTATTTTTTCAATATTTTTAACAATTCGTCAAGTGCCTGTGTGCTTGTCATTTTTTCCAAGTTGGGCATTTCGGATAATGTTTTTATTGCTTTTTCAAGGTCATTAAAACCGCGTTTTTTCATTGCTTTAGCGATTGCGATTTTTTGGTTTGAATCCCACCCTTTTTTTTCAACCATTTCTCCAATTAAATTTTTATCAGAGAAAATCTTTTGTAATATGTTGAATTGTTTTTTAGTCAATTCGGGGAATTTATCTTGCAATGTTTCAAATTGTTTTCGCTTTATTTCTGCGCGCCCCTTTCGGGTTGTATATTTTGATTGCAAAAACATTTGTTGTTGGTTCAATAAATCTTCTAATTGTTGTTTTTTCAAACTTCCAATTCCTGTTAGTTTTATTTCAATATTCCAATTTACATTAGGACGTGTGGACGTGTTCCCCGTTATTGCATCAAATTTTTCTGCCATAGTTTGCAAATATTCGCTTGAAATATATCCGCCAACATATGCGGAATCATAACGTTTATTGATTCGTTCATTGTTGCGTCTGATTTGTTTAATTAATTCTTGTTTTGTCATAATTACCCCCATTATATGAAACACGCGGGAACGGATAACCGCCCCCGCTTTTCTGTTTCGCCACCGAAACAATGTTTCACGTGAAACATTTTACAAATCAATGAAATTAAAAATAGTGGTTGTTCCGTTCGCGGTTGTCTTTTCATTGATATCCGCAATACCCATTTTGCCATTGAACATTGCGACAACCAAATCGTCAGTTTCCGCAATCTTCTCGAACACTTCGGTTGCCCACTTGGGAATGTTAATCAAACATTCATTAGTTGCAACAACAACCTGTTTTCCGTATTTACCTTTTTCATTGAAGAAAAAACCACGGACAACAACTGTTTTTCCTACAAACTCGGACAATCTCTTGTATTCAAAATTGTCTGTGTTCAAGTTCTCGGGCATAGTTCCTTTTCTGTTAAGTTCTGCAAATTTCATAATTTACCTACTTTCTCCCCGTCCTGCCGTTAGGTCAGCAAAATTTTTTATTCTTTATCCGCTATGCGGTAAAGTTCTTTATTAATTTTTTTCTCGCATTTTCCCATTCAATACACCATTTTATGAAAATTTCGTTTGTTTCAAATGGATTGACGAAAAATGGTTCTTTGTAAATATTAATAATTTGTTTACGGGTTGCGGGGTCGCAATCAAAATCGTTTAAAATATCAAAAAATGATTTTGCCATATCATACCCCCCGCGCGTATTTACTCCACGCATCCGCGTCCATAAATGCAATATCAAGGTCGCAAACCACTTTTCCTTTTCCGTAGACTTTTCCCAACAATCCGTTAAAACTGTATTGTCTGATTGCGCGCAATTTCCATGGATAAATTGAAACGTTGTCTTTTGGTACTTCCTGCGTGATATCTGTGAGTTGTGGTTTTGTAAGACTTGCTAACCACAATCCGTAGTTTTGAGCAACCACTTCGTGCCATACATATTTTTTTAAGTCGGATTTGTTCATATAAATTAATGGACGAACACCCGTCAATTCATACACACGATTCAAGAATTGTAACGCACCGACAGAACCCCAACGCGTCGCACCCGCCTGTTCAAAATCTAAAATCAAAATACCAAAACCCACATATTCGGCAACATTTTCAACGAACCAATTCGCCTGTTCTACGGGGTCATATCGGGAATCTAAAAAATGATACAATCCAAACAACAACCCATTTTCAAGGATAAAACGCATATAATCGTCAACCATCGGGTCGCGATATCTGATTCCCTGTGTTGCTTTGCATATTACAAAATCAATTTTCGGTGTAGATAGGTCTACCCCTTTGTTCCAATGTGAAATGTCTATTCCTTTTAACATAATAAACCCCCTAAAATAAATTTTATCACGGAAACTGTCCAACCATTTCCGATACACTCATAACGCATACGTTCGGAAACCCCAGGGCATTTTGTGTAATCGTCCGGCAAACATTGTAAACTTAATACATTCACAAAATCATTCCCCCTTTAATAAATGAATAATTGCATTGATAATTTCGTCGTTTGTGATTTGGTATTCTGTACCTTTGTAAGAAATAAACATTGATTCGTTTGTGTTTTCTTCCTGCATTTCGGATTCGTCGGATTCTTCCAATTCTTCGGATTCGTCGGATTCTACAACGGGGTCGCAATAGTTTTTCACTTTTTCGCGAATAACCTTTGTTGTGTCTGCGGTTGTCACTTCCTGTTCTTCAATAAATGTCAATGTTTCCGCTACGGGGATTTTTCCAAACTCTTCAATCTGTCCGACAGAAAAATTTTTATCCGCATCTGTTTCCTGTGCGTCAATTAACAATTTTCTTTCGTAGGATTTCGCCAACTTTGAAATAGTAGACTTTGCAACATTTAAGTGTTTTGCATATCCGTCAATATTTCCGAACACTTCTTCAAAATCTTTCGCGTTTACTGTTTTGTGTACAACTTCCGCAAGTCCCCACGCGGATTTTACACACCCCGCAACCGCTTTGTTGTAATTTGCAATGTACTTTTCCTGTGCCTTTGTAATCTGTAATTCGTTCATATGATACCTACTTTCTCCCCGTCAAGCCGTTAGGTCAGCAAAATTTTTTACATATTTTTTAAGAGTGAATCACGTACGTTGTCCAACGCATCTGTCATTTCTTTAATTGTCGCGTCGGGATACATTCCCGAAATATAATAGAATGTTTTTGTTTCAAAAAACATATCGTCAATGGTAAACTGTCCTGTACAAATTGATTTTAATAATGCGATTTCGATTTTGTCTGTCATATTATCCTGCTTTCCGTTTCGCTACCGAAACTGTTTTAGTAAAGTTGTTTATTGTCAACTTCTGATTATATATTAACATATGGTATAGCCGATTGCAACAACTATTTTTCAATTTTGAAAAGTTGCACGATTTATCATTTTTTATTGAATTGTCAGACAATTAAAAAAGACCCTATTATCGGGTCTTTTTTTGTTTCGCCACCGAAACAATGTTTCACGTGAAACATTTATGCAATTATTCCGTTTGTTAGCAATTCCAAAATTTCCGCGCGTTCTTCGTCTGTGCAGGAAACCCCGTCAATGTGAATTGAATCATACTTCGTGAATCCGCTACACTGTGAAACCCTACGCGTAATGTTGGAACGGAAACCTTTATTGTGTGCGAAATTTTCGGGAATGCTTGCAACGGGTCTTTCGATGATTAAATAAGCACCCTGTTTTCCCAATGAACCAATGTTGCCTGCGTAATTGCCTTTTATTTCGGGGTGTTCCTTTGCCCCCGCAACAACGGATGCCGTCGATGAAACTAACCCCGCAAGATTGCCACTCGCAATCGCACCCGCACCCGCTACAACACCCGAAATTGTGTTTGTTATCATTTGGGATTTATCAGAAACGGACAAAGGGATTTGAGTCGCACAGTTGCCCGTTACTGTTTGAATAATATTATCATTAGAAGTTATATACCCAAGTACACCCCCCGAAACAACGTCAACGTAATATTTCAACCCGATTGTCGAGTTCATCACAACGTCGGTATTCAACGGTACTGTACCGCAATACGGACAATAAATGGAGATTTTTGTATACGGGTTGTAATCAAGGAAATTTCCCCAATATTCCGACACACTGATTTTTCCAAAATCTACTTGACTAACTCTGTTAGGAACACCACGCGCTTCTATTTCTGTGTTTACATTTCCCAACATAATAGATGCCGACCCCGTGTTCGGGTTAATTGGCATATATTGTAAACCCACTAAACACGTGAACGGGTCTTGTTTGACGGATTTTAGAAACACATCAATAAAATCTTCCGACCATAAGAAACTATGCAACGCGTTCTGATTCGCGGGCGAAATTTCATACACATGAATTAATGAGCCGATAGTCATTGTGGGTGCAGGGTCGATTGGTATATCTTCGCTTGAATCATCAAAATTTCCGTTTCCCCCCGCGGGTTCCTGCGGTGTAGGAGTGGGATAATCGGGTGTTTCGGGTTCGGGTTTGATTGCCGATGCTAAAAAGTAACGGAACACTTGATTGATTGTGTTATTAAAATTAGACTTAAACGTGGACGATTCGTTCTTATATTCGGGGAAACCTACATCAAGAATTGGCGCGAGTGAATTAGTTGCACCATTTCCTATATAAGTATGTGTTGACATTGTAAAATTGTTTGAACCTAAATTTTGTTGGGTTGCTAATTGAACAAATGGAACATTTTCGTCTGTATAAGCATACCATGAATCAGCACCCGATTCGTTGTGAAATTTTTCATATGCTGATGCTAAATAGAAAAGGTCATTTGTAGGACAATACCACATACCTAAACCGTTTCTCCATGCCGTTGAATTTGACATTGACATAGGGGTTTTATCAAATTCACGTGCCCTTTGATTTAATGCTCTGTATGCGTTCCACGCTCCATAATATTGCGTTACCCCGCGTTCTACCCCATCGGGATTGTATGCAATCATTTCCACCCCGACAATATAGTCATTGTAAAAATCTTGCCTATATGATTCTCTACCCGAAAAAATAGACATTACATCAGTTGGTTTTAATTTATCCATTACTTCAGTCGTTTCCAAAATACGAAGTTGGGAACGTTTCAACGAACCCCCTTCAATCATAGGCATTAACGTTTGCCCGCGATTTGCTTTGAAATAGTCGAAATAATCTGCGCTTTTTTCTGTTACTAAAATATTTGTTTTATTCGATGAAGTTGCCTTTGTAGACGAAGGGTCGCAAGTCAACACACCAATGTTTTTAAATGTTGTTCTTCTTTGTGGGTCTGACAAAAATTGAAATTTTAATTGCATGATATTTTCCCCCTTATACAGTTAATAAAAAACACTTTTGTTCGGGCAATGATTTTGGGAAGTTCTTAAAAACTGTTTTCGTTCTGTTTTCATTGAAAAATTCGTCATCGGGTAAATACGCGTCGAAAATTGTTTCTTGTCTTTCTAACACCCCCGAACAATTATTAATTTCATCCTTAAAAGACATTAACACATCCGTTTTTCCTGCCACTTCCACTAATCCATGATTTAACAGTGTTGGCGCGTCAATAAAATAATATCGCTCGAATGTGTCGATATACATATAATTGAATCGCGATATATTATTGTCGGGAATATCTGCTATAATAATCGTGGGATTTGTAATTGTACAATCATCCTTTATTTTGCAATTGTATTGCCCGATTGTTGTTAATGCTTTGTTCAAAACGTTCTTTTCGGAACGATTTATATATAAAGTTACATTCATTTTTTTACCCCCTTGTTTCGCCACCGAAACGGGGGAATGTTTCACGTGAAACATTTCCCCGTTCAATTAATCTTCGTCGATTAAAATACAACAATCTTTTATAAATAAATTCATGATAAATTTAATAATGTTGTATGCATTCCAAAATTCCGCATTGCCCGACAACATTTGGGCGGAAGTGGTAACACCTATGTTTCCGCGTGTTCTTTCGATAACAACGTCTTTTCTATTTTCAAACGAAAGTGTGTGTGTGTCTGTTTTTGCGTCGGTTGTCATTGTTTCAGTGTTTCCACTTTCGGACACTTCCGTTTTTGTATCATTTACGAAATCAGACGAAATTTCATAGGGTGCATTTTTTCCCGTTTCTGTGGTTGTTTTTCCGCCGATAACATTTGTTGTTTTACCCTGTGCCAATGTATCGGTATTTGTTTCTGTACCCTGTTTTTCTGTTGTGATTGTTGACGTTTTATCGTAGTTGTCTATCGGATTGTATTCTACGTTGTACACTTCAATATATCGACCGATTGCGTCTGCATGGTCGATTAAAAACGTGGAAACTACACGATTTTTTATATTGGTTGCATACGTTTCTAAATCATTGTCGACCATATCTTTGTCAAATACTATCGGATAGAAATTTGCATAATGTTGTTTTATATATTTATCCATTGCAAATCTAGGAAGATTTGATTCTTCGGGGTCGATAAAATAAAATGTGTCAAACCACATTTTGACATTAAAATTATCTTTGAATAATTCGTCTACTATTCTAGAATCAAAAAAATAATAACTATCATTGTTCAAAGTTTCGATAATGTCGTATAAATCATATTTACAAATCGGTTTTTTCATCATCTACACCCCCGTTCGTGTCGTTTGAATATTGCAATTCTTTTGATAGTTCGACTTCCCAATTAGTACCAAAACGTTTATTAACACGTTCACACCCGCGTTTTCTTGCGTCCAACATATCGGAAATGTTTAACAACAACATAGAATCATTTCCGTTGACTTCTTCAACAATCATATTGCCTTTTTTATTCCAAGACGTTTTTACCCCCAAATCAGAATAGAAGTCATTCAAAGTATTTTCGCGACATTCCAATAAATCTTTGATTGATAAAGCGGTTGATTTGTTTGTGTCCTTAAATTCTACACCCATGAATGCGGGGTCGAGAATTGTTGACACTTTACCATTGCACAGGTTGTTTCTATACGAAATAACAGATTGACGTTGTGTTTCATTTGAAACAACAGGTGTGCCCCCCGCGTCACGTCCATTAATTAATGTATTAATCAATGAAACTTCAATGTGCGCGAGAATCATCGCATAATGATTGAATAATGGATAAAGGGAATTGCGTAGTGCATTGTTTGAAATAACAACAACGTCTTTATCATCTTTACAAGTTAAAATTTTTGAATAAATCGGAGAATGGATAGAATATTTTTCGTATTCATCATAGTATATAGTGGGATTCCCCGAAAAATTACCCATAAAAATAGATAAATTATTTTTATATTTTGTAACACCTGCGTGCCCGTTCATTGCTAACGCAATTTCGATTTCTTTTGGTTCGATTCCGTCCGTGTTTTTCCAAACAAACAATCGCATTGCGCGTTGAGATAACATATTTACCCAATATTCATAATATGCGGAAAACGTAGACGATTCGCAAGCCAATTTTTTAATATTTTCGTTTTTGTTTAACAAATCAGTTAGAAACATATTAAACCCCCTTTTTATAATAAGAAAACGGGAACGGGAAAACCCCGCCCCCGTTGTTTCGCCACCGAAACAAATTATTCGGCAATATAGAACACAACCGCATTTTCGGACAAGTCAACCGCATAACCCTTATCAGCTTTTTCAAAGATATTATATCTTTCTGCGCGTGGGTTGTAAATTGAATTGGAACGTCTGCGGTAAATGATAGACGCACATGAGTCATAGTCATGAACAAACGCGATAATTCCGCCCTGTTCGATTGCGGATTCGTCAATTTCCGCATTTTCGATATGGATTTTAGACACATCGTCAAACGCGAAACTTGTACCGCTACCCTGCCAATAAGTTACTGATTCGAAGTTCGGTAACTTTACCAATGAATCGTGGAATGTGTCAGCCTGCAAATAAGTTTCTGTTGCGGAATTGAACTGTGACAACAACTCGACAACCATTTTATCATTTGGTGTAAAACGGGGTATGTCGTCCGCGTTGAACAATGTAGACATCATAGTCATGTTGTCAATAGTTGTTTTAATTTCACGGCTAGCATACTTCAAGAATGCTACATCGCGCAAGCAAGATTCGACAGTTAAAGGAACTGTGGTTGTTGCAAGTGCGTTAAATTCTGCAAGCAAGTTTCTTTTCTGTGCGGTATTTCCCTTTGCAATAACACCCGCAATGTTAGTTGCGACCGCAAGATTCGACATGTCTTCTTCAGCATGAATCATTGCATTGCGAATGTTGGTGTAAATTCCGCTAATAAACGCACCCATTCGTTCCGCACTCTGAAACGCGGTAAACAACTGATAATCGGGAATAGAATCTTCGTAAGCCCATGTTCCGATTTTGCTAAACAATTTCTGTACCGCTTCGGTGGAAATTTCCACGTCGAACGGATTTGCCTGTGTGCTTGTTTCCCAACTTGCATTCTCCACGGCATTGTGCCACTTGAAAGAAATTTTCTGATAAACAAGACCCCACTCCATTTCATCACGTTTTACAGAACGTTCTTTTGTTGCATATTCACGAACGGCAATTACTGTGCGTCCGATTCTATCAACCAACGCGTTATAGAATTTTTCTTTGTTTACCGCGCTAGACAAGACAACATCACCCAATGAAACAAGTGTGCCCGTATCTTTTACGGAAATTGCCTGTGCACCTAATGATTCTTTTGCGGAATCGTTTACCATTGCATAAACCTGATTAACTGTTGCCATTTTTAATTTTCCCCCTTTTCTTTTTCAATCATTGATTTAATTGTGTTTGTTACATCGACTAATTGTGTCAATGTAACATTCAAAGTTGACATAAATTTGTTATCGCGATAAATAAAATAAATAATTACCGCTATTGCCGTGCCGTTATTCACAAACAGATTCACTAATTCCTGCATTGTCTGTTCCCTCTTTTTTCAGTTCCGCAATCATTTTTTCAAGTTCTGCGATACGATTGTTCGCTTTTTCAATGTCAACGGAATAGTCGGGTTTTTCCGTTTCTTCAACGTCAAACATTTTTTCGGATTCAGTAGAATCGACACGTTCTTCAACTACATTGTCAGTCCTTACCAATTCACTATAATAGTCGAAAACGTTTTTCATATTTACACCCCCTTTGATAGTACCATCATATAAAAGATATATTTTTATGTCAATGTAGCACAGACATTTTTTTCGCCACCGAAACAGGCGAACGGGGTGTACGGGGTGTACGGGTCGAACGTGTCCAATAAATCGTACTCAATAAATCGTGTCCAATAATTCGTACTCGGTCGCGCGG